>CACABZ010000040.1 GCA_902530885.1 uncultured Pelagibacteraceae bacterium | reverse complement strand
AAAAATATGGATATTTTTACCTAAATTTCTTGTTGCACACAGATTAACTAATTTAATCTTTGGATGTTTTGATAATAAATTTACTAAATCTAAGCCAACATACCCAGTGGCACCAGCTATAGCAATTTTTAACTTATAATTAGACATAAAACCTTTATATCACTAAAAAATTAAAATTAAATTTAAATGATTTATCTTTTTGAGAATTGAAAGCTTCTTCTAGCTTTACGGTGACCGTATTTTTTTCTTTCAACAACTCTTGAGTCTCTGGTGGTAAGTTTATCTTTTTTCAAATCTTTTTTTAAGTTTGTTTCATGGGAAATTAATGCTCTGGAGATTCCAAGAATAATTGCTCCTGCTTGACCCGATAAGCCACCACCCCTAACGGAACATTTCACATCATAGTTGTTTAAAACATTTGTGATCTCCAATGGTCTTGTAACGATTAATTGATGGACTGGTCTTTTAAAATATTCGGCCATATTTTTACCGTTTACGTAAATTTTTCCTGAACCTTTTTTTACCCAGACTTTTGCTATAGATTTTTTTCTTCTTCCTGTAGAGTATTTACTATCTTTAAAATCTAATTTCAATTTTGGAATTTTATTTTTTACTGACTCAGTTTGTTCCATTAGTTTCTTATTTCATTTCTTTTGTTGAGATTTTTAAAATCTATAATTTTTGGATTTTGATTTTGGTGTGGATGATTTTCACCTGAATAGATTTTTAATTTTGTTAATTGTTTTTTTGCCAAAGGTCCTCCAGGTAACATTCTTTTTACAGCTAATTTTAAGATATCATGTGTCTTGTTTTTTGTTTTAAGAGTCAACGGTGTAAAACTTTTAATACCACCAGGGTGACCAGTATGTTTATAATATTTTTTATTTTCAAATTTTTTTCCAGTAAATTTAATCTTATCAATATTTGTGACAACTACAAAATCGCCATTATCCATATGTGGATTGAAAGTAGCTTTGTTTTTTCCTCTTAAAACTTTTGATATAAAAGCCGCTAGTCTGCCTACAGCTGCGTTTTCAGCATTTATTAAATACCAATCTTGTTTAATCTCTTTTTTTTTTATAAATGGTGTCATAATAATTATGGCGATAACTACTAATAATAACTGTAAAAGTCAATTTATTTAAGAAAATTTATAATTATAGTATAGAACTGATAATACAAGAAAAATGCTTGTTAATTGATGTAATGAAGCCATATAAATATTTAATCCTGTTATTAAAGTAAAGATTCCAAGAAATACTTGAATTGATAAGAATAACATAACTAATAAATAATTTTTAAGATGCTTTTGTTTATTAAAAAAATAAAATTTTAATCCAATTATGATTGAAAAAAAAATTAGAATATAGGCCATGGTTCTATGAATAAACTGCACAAATCCTTGTTGGTTAAAAACAGAAAAAAAGTCTGATTTATTAAAAACAAAATCGTCAGGAAAAAAACCTGTATTCATTTTTGGCCAAGTTTGATAAATTAACCCTGCGTCTAATCCTGAAACAAATGCGCCTATAACTATCTGTGATAAAATCAAAAAATAAAAAATGTTTAAAAGAAAATTATTTTTATTAAAAAAAAGTTTATTCTTATCATATAAAATATTTAAATAATTCCAAAATAGAATTGAAATAATAACGAAGGCCATTGATAAGTGTAATGATAATCTATAATGACTTACAGTAACATCATCTACTAAACCACTTTTTACCATATACCAACCAACTACTCCTTGAAATAAAATTAATATAAATACTAAGTATAGATTTTGTAACATTTTCTTTTTGAAGACTTTTAAGAAGGAAAAATAAATTAATGGCAAAAAAAAGAATAAACCAATAAATCTTCCAAGTAATCTGTGAAAATATTCCCAATAAAATATTATTTTAAATTCATCCAAACTCATATCAGGATTAACCAAGTAAAATTGAGGTATTTCTTTATATAAATTAAAATATTTTATCCAACCCTCATTATTTAATGGTGGAAATATACCCCCGAACAATTCCCATTTGGTTATTGACAATCCAGAGTCGGTAAGTCGAGTAAGTCCACCGACAATGATCATTGAAAAAATTAAAAAAATTGTTAATTGAAACCAATAAATTGTTATTTTTTTATAATTTTTTTTATATAAAAGCATTCTAATAATATATAGCTTATGTATTCAAATA
>CACABZ010000039.1 GCA_902530885.1 uncultured Pelagibacteraceae bacterium | reverse complement strand
TTTTTTGTTAAGCCATCTTTTACCTGAAATAGAAACACTGCTCATTTTAAATGGATATTTTTTATTTTTTTGACTACTTGTAAATCTTTATGTAGCGCAAAAGTTGATACTTCGTATTTATTTCCAAGATCTTTAACTCCATCGACAATATCGCCATTTGTAATAGCTGTTGCACAAAAAATAACATCACCTTTTATAATTTCGTTAATATTATATTTTTTTGCGGGATCTTTTACACCTAGTTTTAAAGCTCTCTCTTTTTCTTTTTCATCTAAAACTAATCTTGTTTGAATTTGTCCGCCTAAACATGATAAAGCTGCTGCTGCAAGAACGCCCTCTGGGCCTCCACCTATGCCTAAATAAATATCTATATTAGTATCTTTTTTTGCCACTGAAATAGCACCAGAAACATCACCATCTGAAATATATTTAATTTGCACGTTAAGATTTTCCAATTCTTTAATAATTTTTTCGTGTCTTGGACGTTTCAATATACACGCAGTTATTTTATTGATTTTTTTATTCTTTGCTTCAGAAAGTAATTGAATATTTTTTTTTACAGAATTGTCTAAATCTAATAAGTTTCTTGGTAAGTCAGCACCTATAGCAATTTTTTCCATATACGTATCAGGTGCAGAAAATAAATTACCTTTTTCTGTTGCTGCCAGTATTGAAAAAGAATTTGGTAAGTTCTTTGCAACAAAATTAGTACACTCAAGAGGATCTAATGCTAAGTCAAGGGAAGGTCCTTTTTTAGTTCCCACCTTCTCTCCTATATATAACATTGGAGCTTCGTCCATTTCACCTTCGCCAATTACTACTTCACCATCCATTTCAATTTTATTTAACTCACTCCGCATATAGTCTACAGAACCTTGATCCGCACCTATTTTGTCAGCTTTACCTATAAAAGGATATGCCCCAATAGCAGCTTTTTCAGTAGCTTTGATAAATTTATCGAGATAAGATTTTTCTATAGCCATTAGCCATTTTCAATTCTGATTATTTTAGGTTTTTGAATTATATAAGACTTTTTAGCTAAAGTTTTCAATGTTTTTTGAATATCTGCATCTTTACAATTGTGAGTAATTATAAGTATAGATGAATATTTCTTATATGGGTTTTGTAACACTCTTTTAATTGACACTTTATTTGTTGAAAAAATTCTAGTTATATCGGATAGAACTCCATATTTATCTTTAACATTTATTCTAACATAAGACGAGAAATATAAATTATCAATTTTTCCACTTATAATTTTTTTTCTTTTACTGTGAGAAATTCCAAATGGCTTTTTTATATTACCTCTCAATATTGATGAAATATCTGCTACTAAGGCAGATGTTGTTGCAGTTGCTCCAGCCCCTTCACCTTGAATAATATTTTTGCCGATAGGGCTTCCATCTACAATTACAGCATTTAAAACACCATCAACACTTGCAATATAAGATGATTTTTTTACAAATGTTGGATGAACTCTTTGATATAACTTATTATTAATTATTTCTGAAAAGCCTAAAAGTTTGATCTTAAAACCAAGTTTACTTGCATTAATAATATCTTCATTGTCAATGGATCTTATTCCCTCTACATGAATATTTGAATTTACAAATGAGCCAAAGCATAAACTAGATAAAATCTTTACCTTTGACGCAACATCGTCACCATCAATATCAGATTTTGGGTTAGACTCAGCATAGCCAAGTTTTTTTGCAACAGATAAAGTATCATTAAAAGAAATCTTATTTTTTTCCATAGATGATAAAATGTAGTTAGAAGTGCCATTGAAAATACCAAATATTTTATTAACTTTGTTACCAATTAAGCTTTCTTTAATCATTCTTATTATTGGCACCCCACCGCAAACAGCAGCTTCATATTCTAAATTTACTTTATTTTTTTCAGCAATTTTAGATAGAGTGTCACCATATTTTGAAATTAACGCTTTATTAGCAGTAATAACGTGTTTTTTATTTTTTAAAGCTGAGAAAACCAATTTTTTTGCAGCACCGTCAGAACCACCTATTAGCTCTATAATAATGTCAACATCTTTTGTTTTAGTTAAACTCATGTAATTATCTACCCATAAGTTTTTCCTAAAAGAGATTTTTCTTTTTTTCCTTTTATTTTTGGCAGAGATATATTTTATTTTGAAAGTGTTAATATTTTTATTATTTATAAGACTCTTATTTTTTT
>CACABZ010000038.1 GCA_902530885.1 uncultured Pelagibacteraceae bacterium | reverse complement strand
ATTATCACGAAATATTTTCTTTTACAAAGATCTTAAAATCAACGACAAGCTTGAAAATAGAGTAATTATTATATTCACACACCTTTGTATCATTTTAAGATCCTTAAAAAGAAGTGAAAAATATAAAAAAATCTCCCAAGAAATTTATGACAATATTTTTTTAAATATTGAAAACAATATTAGAGAAATGGGACACGGAGATGTAACAGTGAATAAAAAAATGAAATTATTTAATCAAATATTTCACGATATTTTAATGAAACTCTTTAATAATAAAAAAGATTCTGACGATATTGATGTCAAAATCGTTGTAAAACATTTAAATTTAGCAGGTAAGAGTGATCAAATTACCGAAAAATTGTTAATTTATTTTAGCAAATATAGAGATTTTTGTTTTGATATAATTGATAAAAGTATGTTAAAAGACATTATTAAATTTAGGATTTAAAATGGCAGTTCCAAAAAGAAAAACATCAGTTTCAAGAAGAAATAAAAGAAGATCTCATCATAAGATTTCTAATCTAAATATCGTAGAGGACAAAAAATCTGGAGAATACCGTTTATCCCATCATGTTGATTTAAAGACTGGTTTTTATAACGGTAAAAAAATTTTAGATATTTAATTTTAAATGAAAAAAAAAATTACTATTGCAATTGATGCAATGGGGGGTGAAAAAGCACCGTTCAAAACTATTGAGGGAATAAATCTATTTTATTCCAAAAATAAATTAAAGAATGATTTTTTTTTTAATATATTTGGAGATAAAAAAAAAATTGATCAAGAACTAATTAAATATAAAATTTCTCAAAATTGTTACAAAATATATCACACGACAACAGCAGTTGCTGATGATGAAACACCTATCACCGCTATTAAGAATTCAAAAAATAGCAGCATGTGGAATTCAGTTTTTTCTCAAGTTAACTCTGTGAGTGATATAACTTTATCTGCAGGAAATACTGGTGTTCTATTAGTAATATCAAGGATGATACTTAAAACTTTTGAAGGTGTGAGCAAACCAGCTTTAGCTGGATTGTGGCCTAATAATAATGGAATGAATATTGTTTTGGATCTTGGTGCAAATATTGAGTGTGATGAAAATAATTTAATCGAATTCGCTGAAATGGGAGCGGCTTTACATAAGTCATTATTTCCTACTAAAGAACAAAAAGTTGCACTATTGAATATAGGATCAGAAGAAATCAAAGGTACAGAAATAATCAAAAAAGCTTACTCAGATCTCAAGAGTATAAGTCAAAAAGGTGATTTTGTTTTTAATGGTTATATAGAGGGAAATAAAATAACCGAAGGATTAAGTAACATAATTGTAACAGACGGATTTACTGGAAACGTGGCATTAAAAACTGCAGAAGGCACAGCAAAATTTATAACAGATAATTTGAAGAAATCGCTAAGTGAAAACATTTTCTCAAAAATTTCTATTTTATTTTCATATTTTAGTTTAAAAAAATTTAAAGAAAAACTTGATCCAAGGAAGTTTAATGGTGCAATTTTTTTAGGATTAAATGGCCCTGTTGTAAAAAGTCATGGATCTACAGACTCTAAAGGTTTTTATCACTCAATAGATTTATGTTATAAAATTGTTAAAGGTAATTTAATGAGACAAATAAAAAATAATTTAAGTCACTTAAATGACAAAAATTAGTAGAGATAACTTCAATAAAAAAGAATTAGTAAACAATTTAAAATCAAAATTTGGAACCTCAACAAAGAATATAGAAAAAATATTTGATGATATAATTGATTCTCTGATAAATATTATATTATCCAAAAATTCTATAAGTATAAAAAATTTTGCTCAAATTAAAATAACATTAAAAAAAGAAAGAGTAGGTAGAAATCCTAGAACCAAAGAAATATTTTCAATATCTGCAAGAAAAACTGTCTCTTTAATAACTTCAAAAAATTTTAAAAAGGAGATCAATAAATACTAAATGTCAAAAAAACTTTTGAATATCTCAGAATTATCAAATTTACTTGATTTAAGGGATAAAAATACTGGCAAGCCTCAAAATCATATAATACGTTTTTGGGAAAAAGAATTTAAGCAAATAAGACCAACATTATTATCTGGTAATAGAAGATATTATGATAAGAAAGAAATAGAAAAAATTAAATACATAAAATTTTTGTTAAAAGATAAAGGATATACAATAAAAGGAGCAAAAAAATTGTTAAAACTAAAACAAAATAATGTTGACGACCTAGAGGCTAATGCTGTAAGAAATGAGTTTTTAAAGAGTAACATTAAAAACAAAACAAAATTAATATTAGATAA
>CACABZ010000037.1 GCA_902530885.1 uncultured Pelagibacteraceae bacterium | reverse complement strand
AATCTTACCGAAAGACTCACTGGCCTGCTTAAATATGAAATAATCTCAATAATTGTTATTAAAGGCAATAATAGTGTAGGTACACCTTTTGGTACAAAAATTGAAAGATATTTGAATCCATGTTTTAAAAAACCAATAATTGTTACTGCAATAAAAATGAATAAAGCCATTATAAGCGTAACTATGATATGGCTAGTTACAGTAAATGAATAAGGTAACATTCCAACCATATTACACAGCAAAACAAACATAAATAAACTGAAGATAAAAGGAAAGTACGGCTTAGCCTTGGAGCCAGCAGTATCGCTTATCATTTTTGCTATAAAATTATAAAATAGTTCCGCTATAAGTTGAATTTTGTTAGGTATAATATTTTTATTTTTTGAACCTAAAAATAAAAAAAAACAAATAATTGTTGCACTTATAAGCATAAATAAACTTGCATTCGTGAATGATAAATCTACTGATCCAAATTTTATTTCTGGCCCAATTTTATAAACTTCAAATTGATGCATTGGGTTTTTTGACATTTTAACTCCGTTTAATTATTGTCCTGCATTTTTTTTGCTGTTCTTATCACGTTCAAAATACCTGCTGTAACACCGAGTAAAAAGAAAATAATAATGAACCAAGGTTTAGTACCAAACCAACTATCTAAAATAAACCCAATAATTGTCCCAACAACGACTGCAGCGACTAATTCTGTTCCAAGTCTAAAAGCGGAACCCATAAAAAGCCCTTTATTATCGGCATCATTTGTATTATTTGACGATATCTGTTTTTTTGCAATTTTTAAGCGAGTTTTAAAATTGTCATTATCTTTATTAGACATTGATTTTATGCTACCAACTCTTCCGCTTTTTCTAGGTCTACAGCAACTAGTTGACTTATGCCTTTCTCAGGCATTGTTATACCATACAGTCTGTGCATTCTAGACATTGTCAATGCATGATGTGTGATAATTATAAATCTTGTATTTGTTATTTTAGTCAATTCATCTAATAAAGCGCAAAATCTAGTTACATTCGCATCATCAAGCGGTGCATCAACTTCGTCTAAAACACAAATTGGTGAAGGATTAACTAAAAAAACAGCAAATATAAGTGACAATGCTGTTAAAGCCTGTTCACCTCCAGAAAGCAAAGTTATTGATTGTAATCTTTTTCCAGGTGGTGAAACAAACATTTCAAGTCCTGCCTCTAACGGGTCATCCGAGTCAACTAGTTCTAATTTTGCATTTCCTCCACTAAAAAGTTTAGTGTAAACTTCATTAAATTTTCTATTTACTTTCTCGAAAGCATCCAATAATCTTTCTCTACCTTTTTGATTAAGCTCATCAATACTAGTTTTTAACTTAACAATTGCTGAATAGAGATCAGATCTATCATCTTCCATTTTTTTTATTTCATCTTCATATTTTTTTGTTTCTTCATCCGCTCTTAAATTAACTGATCCCATAGAGTCTCTTTGTTTTTTTATTTTATCAATTAGTGTTATTTGACTATCAATCGATGGTAAGTTTTCCAGATCTAGTTCTGCAGACACTAAAAGTTTTGTCTCATTTTCAATGTTTAATTCTGAAGTTACTGTATAAAATAAATCTTTTTTTCTACTTTCGATTCCATCAATTGTTGCTTCGTTTCTCGCTTTTTTTTCTCTCAAATTAGATAAACTTTCTTGAATAAGTTTGATATTACTATTAATTGAATTAAATTTATTCTCTGATTGAATAAGCTCATCTTCTAATTCTTTATTAATTTTTTTCGTATTTTCTAGATTTTGAATATTTTGACCCTTTGATGTAGCTATTTTCTCAGGATTTTTTTGGTTATCATCAAACTCTTTTAAGATTTTATTTTTTCTATTATCAAGCTCAATTGTCATTTTTTCGGAATTTGTCTTCAAATTTTTCCAATTTTCAAGTTCTAAGTCTATATTTTTAATTCTTTCTTTACGTTTGAAAGAGTCATTTTTGACAACTTCATTTTTTGCAGATGCAAGTGCGTATTCTTCTTGAGCACGTGTAATCTTATTAATAATAGATTTAAGATTTTTAAAAACATCTTTGGAAATTTTATTGTCATTGTCAATTAAATCCTCTATTTGATCAATAGATTTGTTTAATTCAGCTTTTAAATTATTCAAAATTTC
The DNA here is from genome assembly GCA_902530885.1 of uncultured Pelagibacteraceae bacterium. GTDB lineage: Bacteria > Pseudomonadota > Alphaproteobacteria > Pelagibacterales > Pelagibacteraceae > Pelagilacustribacter. The sequence goes on along the minus strand of CACABZ010000037.1, from coordinate 325 downwards.
TAATGATCTTTTTCTATTTTCATCAGATTGGATTTCTGAAGAACTTAAAACTTTCTCGGTTTTAATTAATTCATTTTTTTCTTGTAATATTCTTTTTTCATTAACAGAAGCGTCAAGTGCAATACTCCTTTCTCTATCTAAATCAGCAACGATTGTATCAATAGAATTTTTAAGTTTTGCATTTAAAGCCTTTACTCTCTCCTCCTCTTCTTCTAATTTAACCATGTCAAGGTTCAGCTTTTGTAGTTTTGCTAAGTTTTCTATTTTTTTATCTCTTAAAGGCGACAATTTTTTATTTTCTTCTTCTAAAAGAGTATTATTATGA
>CACABZ010000036.1 GCA_902530885.1 uncultured Pelagibacteraceae bacterium | reverse complement strand
GCGAATATATTAAAACATCTCAATTTTTCTTAGAGAAAAGCCAAATTAAATATTTAAATGCGATATTAGACAAATTATCTCATATAATTAGAAAAGATTAGCTTAATTAACAAATTTTTTAAATTATCAAAACTTTAACTTGCGTTTTCATGTATATTTTGGCATTTATCATTTAGTTTATGAATTCATCTTTAGAATTGTTGTATCTTATAATTTTCACTGGAACTTTAGCTGTTGCATACAGTTATCTTCTATCTAATCAAATACTTTCAGCTAGTGAAGGAAATAATCGGATGAAAGAAATTGCAGAAGCTATACAAATAGGAGCAAAAGCTTATTTAAATCGACAATACAAAACAATTGCTGTTGTAGGTTTAATTGTTTTAATAATTGTAAGCTATTTTTTTAACTTATTAGTTGGATTTGGTTATTTCATTGGAGCCGCTTTATCTGGAGCGGCAGGCTATATAGGAATGCTAATATCTGTGAAAGCAAATGTTAGGACAGCTGAGGCTTCAAGAAAAAGTTTACAATCTGGATTAAGTATTGCTTTTAAATCGGGAGCTATTACTGGTTTATTAGTTGCTGGATTAGCATTATTAGCAATATCAATATATTATTTAGCACTTATACAATTAAACACTGGTAGTAGAGAAATTATAAATGCTTTGGTTGCGCTAGGTTTTGGAGCATCTTTAATTTCAATATTTGCAAGGTTGGGTGGGGGGATATTTACTAAAGGAGCAGATGTTGGTGCAGATTTAGTTGGAAAAGTAGAGGCAGGTATTCCAGAGGATGATCCAAGAAACCCCGCGGTAATTGCAGACAATGTTGGTGACAATGTTGGTGATTGCGCTGGTATGGCAGCAGATTTATTTGAAACGTACGCAGTGACAATAGTAGCTACTATGGTTTTAGCTTCTATTTTTTTTCCTGAATCACAGAATATGATGGTTTACCCACTTGCTATTGGCGGATCTTGCATAATTACATCTATAATTGGAACGTGGTTTGTCAAACTTGGAAAAAGTAAAAATATAATGGGAGCTTTGTATAAAGGTTTTGTTGTAACAGCTGTATTATCGTTAATAATATTATACCCAATAACAAAATCATCTATAGGATTAAATAATTTTTACAGTTATTCAGATATAAAATTTACGGGATTTGATTTGTATTTATGTGCAATAGTAGGATTAGTTATAACTGGATTAATAATTTGGATTACAGAGTATTATACGGGTACTCAATTTAGGCCTGTTAAAAGTGTGGCACAGTCTTCTACAACTGGCCACGGTACAAATGTTATTCAAGGATTAGCAATATCTATGGAAGCAACCGCTATACCAGCGTTAATAATAGTTGTTGGAATAATTTGCACCTATAATTTAGCTGGATTGTATGGAATTGCGATAGCAGTTACATCTATGCTAGCGTTAACTGGTATGGTAGTTGCACTTGATGCATATGGTCCAGTAACAGACAACGCAGGTGGAATAGCCGAAATGTCTAAACTTCCTAAAAACGTCAGAAAAACAACGGATGCTTTAGATGCCGTAGGTAACACCACAAAAGCTGTAACTAAAGGTTATGCCATTGGATCAGCTGGCTTAGGCGCATTGGTTTTATTTGCTGCTTATACAGAAGATATAAAGTATTATTCATTAGACAAGACTTCCACTTTGTACAACTTAGATGTTAATTTTGATTTATCAAATCCATACGTGGTAATTGGATTATTAATTGGTGGTTTATTGCCTTATCTATTTGGTTCAATGGGAATGCAAGCTGTAGGTAGAGCTGGCGGAGCTGTCGTAATTGAAGTGAGAAGACAATTTAAAAAAATACCAGGAATTATGAAAGGTAAAAGAAAACCTGACTATGGTAGATTGGTTGATTTACTAACTAAAGCAGCGATTAAAGAGATGATAATACCATCTTTGTTGCCTGTTTTATCACCAATACTGTTATACGTAATAATTTATTTAATTGCCGATCAAAATGCTGCTCTCTCTTCTTTGGGTGCTATGCTTTTAGGTGTAATCGTTACTGGCCTATTTGTTGCTATCTCAATGACTGCTGGTGGTGGAGCATGGGATAACGCTAAAAAATATATTGAAGACGGAAACTTTGGCGGCAAAGGATCAGAAGCTCATAAAGCAGCGGTAACTGGTGATACTGTAGGTGATCCATACAAAGATACAGCAGGACCAGCGGTAAATCCAATGATTAAAATTACAAATATTGTAGCCTTACTCTTATTATCTGTAATAGCACATTAAAATTTTCTTTTTCCATACATTTTTTGCTTAACACTTTGTAAAAATCTTGTAACGAAACTTTGTTCTGTAACTGGATTTTCAGTTTTGTTAGTCGAATAAACTATTTCTTTCATATCATTTTTAGTTAATAATTTCTTGTTTATCACGACTCCATATTTATTAAATTCTATTACTAAAACATTGTTCTCTATTAGTTTATTCTTTTTCATATGTACTATTGAGCCAGTTGAAATTTTTCTATCGAAATAAAACCAAAGATTTTCGTCACTAATTGATTTAGTGTGAGGA
>CACABZ010000035.1 GCA_902530885.1 uncultured Pelagibacteraceae bacterium | reverse complement strand
TGGATTGGACTCTCGATTTTTTCACTGATTGCAGTAAGCACAATATTAAATTTTATTTTTAAGATAAAAAACTTATTTTTACTTGTTAAAAGCCTAGCACCAATAGGTTTGTTATTCACATGCCTATCAATCGTTACCGGTTCTTTATGGGGGAAACCAACTTGGGGAACTTGGTGGGCCTGGGATGCAAGACTCACTTCGATGTTAGTATTAATGTTATTCTATGTTTTGTTTATTCTTTCATTAAAATATTTTAAGAATAGTGAAAATTTAACAAAAATTTTGTCGATTTTATCTATTTTAGGAATAATTAATATTCCAATTATAAAATATTCAGTTGAGTGGTGGTCGACTCTACATCAACCAGCAAGTATTAAAATTTTGGGTACATCTAGCATTCATTCTAGCATGTTGATTCCATTATTCTTGATGTTATTGGTTTTATTGCTGTATTGTGCGTTAATTTTTCTAATGAAATATAAAACAGAAATCATTAAAATAAAGAAAAGGAACATAAAAAGATTATGATTATTGAATTTTTAAAAATGGGAGGATATGGATTTTATGTCTGGTCATCATTTATTATAGTTTTTATTTTTTGTTCTTTGCTCTTTTACAGAACTTGGAAAACTTTAAAAAAATATGAAAAAGAATTTGCTAATGAGTTAGAAAAATTACCAGCTAAACACAAAAAAAGAGTTGCCAAATCATCCAAAGTTATCAGCAGTATTTTAGCATCGCAAAATAAATTAAGCTAAAGCATCTTGAATGCTTACAAAAAAAATTAAAACAAGACTTTTATTTCTCTTCTCAATCATCTTAATCGCTTTATCTTTTTTGATTTTTATTTATCTTAATCTTAAGCAAAACATATTATATTTTAAAACCACGTCTGAAATTTTCACTGATAAACCAATAGAGAGAAACTCTATGATTAGAGTAGGTGGGATGGTAAAAAAAAATTCTATTCGACAAACTAATAAAGAAATAAGGTTTATTTTAACGGATTACAAAAAAGAGTTAATCGTTGTTTATAGTGGTGCAGTTCCAAATTTATTCACTGAGGGGCAAGGAGCAGTCGTTGAAGGTATCCTTAATGATAAAAAATATTTAATAGCTGATAGAATATTGGCTAAACATGATGAGAATTATATGCCCCCACAAATGAAAAAAATATTAAAGGAAAATGCTAAGTAACCTAGGAAATATTTTACTTTTTGTGAGTATTTGTATTACATTGTCAATTATTTATTTTGCTTATCAAAATATAAAAGAAAAAAATATCTTTATTAGGAAAAATTTAGTTTATCTCTCTTTTTTTCAAATAACATTTATTATTGCATCATTTTTATTATTAATTTTTGCATTTGTTTTTTCAGATTTTTCACTTCTTGCTGTTTATCAAAACTCTCATACGGCAAAACCTATTTTTTATAAAATAGCAGGTGTTTGGGGTAACCATGAGGGCAGTTTACTCTTATGGGTAAACATTATGATAATATTCTCTTTTCTATTTTTTCTAATTAATTATAAGTTTAACAAAAGCTACATTCTTTACACATTGTTGGTGCAAAATATTTTGATACTCGGCTTTTTGGTTTTTTTAATTTCTAATTCCAATCCATTTTTTAAAATTTTACCTACTCCTTCAGAGGGTTTAGGATTAAATCCAATTTTACAAGATCCTGCTTTAGCTATCCATCCACCATTGTTGTATTTAGGCTTTGTTGGATCATCAATTTATTTTTCTGCAGCAATGGCCGCAATTCTTTCTAATATTAACGGTAAAAATTTTGCCTCTTCAATAAAAGTTTGGGTATTAATTTCCTGGAGTTTTCAATCATTAGGTATAATTGTTGGTTCTATTTGGGCCTACTACGAATTAGGTTGGGGTGGGTTTTGGTTTTGGGATCCTGTAGAGAACGCATCATTAATACCATGGTTTTGTATGACCGCATTAGCTCACTCAGTATTAGTTTTAGAAAAAAGAAACTATCTTTACAATTGGGTTTTAATATTATCAATTATTACTTTTATTTCTAGCGTCACTGGGACCTTTTTAGTTAGATCCGGAATATTAAATTCTGTTCATACCTTTGCAAATGATCCAGCTCGGGGAATGTATATCTTAATATTTTTATCTTTAATGATACTTTTTTCGTTCGTAATTTTTTTTAAAAGAAAAATTAATGACAACTTTTATCTTGAGCCTGTAAGCAAAGAAACATTTATTTTGAGTAATAATTGGTTTATGATGTTTTATTTAGCCACAGTATTTATTGGTACAATCTATCCGATTTTTACTCAAGTTCTTTACGATACAAAAATTTCGGTTGGGCCACCTTTTTACAATTCTGTAATTGCACCGATAATTATTCCATTTCTAATAATGATGGCAATCGGGCCGAAAATAAGCTGGATAAAACAAAAATACAATGATTATAAATCCCTGATATTCGTTTTAATTTTATCATGTGCTATTAATTTATTGATTTTCTCTTTTTTTAAAAGTTACAATTTGTTATCAAATTTAATTATAATTTCTTCGCTGTTTTTAATTATACACTCAATTAAGGACTTTATAATAAATTCAAAAACCAAATCATATTATAACTTACC
>CACABZ010000034.1 GCA_902530885.1 uncultured Pelagibacteraceae bacterium | reverse complement strand
TTGGCTGTGGAAAAGTTGCAAATCATTATAAAAATTTAATTAAACAAAATCCTATAAAAAATCTTGAAATTTCTGGTGTTTGCGACTCAAACTTAGAAACCGCTAAAATTTTTAGTGAGAAGTTTAGTAAAAAATATTTTAATGATTTGGATAAGATGTTATCGGGAATTGAAATCGACCTTGCAATAGTCTGTAGCCCATCCGGATTACACTATGAGCAATCTAAAAAAATAATAGAAAACGGTAATAATTTAATTGTTGAGAAACCCCTAACTCTTACTGTTCGCCAATCAGAAGCTCTTGAAGAAGCAGCTTTAAAAAAAAATGTAATTCTGAACGTTGCTTTTCAAAATAGACTCAACCCAGCTATTCAAATTTTAAAAAAAAATTTTGAAAAAAAAAGGTTTGGCAAAGTTGTTACAGCAACGGTAAGATTAAGATGGTGCAGAAAACAAGAGTATTATAATGATGCTTGGCATGGTAAATGGTTTAGTGATGGGGGCGTTATTAATCAGCAAGCAATTCATCACATTGATGCTTTTAATTGGATTGTAGGTCCAGTAGAAAAAGTATGTTCGCTTTCAGCTAATCAACTTAATAAATTAGAGGCGGAAGATACTTTTATTTCAATATTAAAATTAGATAATGGTGGTTTAGGAACTATAGAAGCAACTACAGCTGCTAGGCCAGAGGATTTTGAGGCCTCGATATCAGTAGTTGGTGAAAAAGGCATGGTAGAAATTGGAGGCATAGCCCTCAATGAAATAAAAAAATGGAAATTTGTTGAGCCCGAAGATGATGATGAGAAAGTTTTCGAAAAATATTCTCAAAAAGTACCTAATGGATTTGGATTAAGCCACATATCTTTACTAAAAGAGGTTATAAACATTATAATCAAAAAAGAAAATAAAACCGTGATATCGGCAGAGGACAGTATTAAGACTACTAAGTTAATTCATGCACTTTATAAAAGTGATGAGGAAAAAAATTGGATAAAATTGAAAGACAATCCTGTATCAAGTAGATTAGGTAAAGATAATTAATATGAAAATTGAAAATAAATTTCCCACAAAAGATATAAGTGAAGAAGATTTAAAAACCAAATTTCCACTTGTTGCCAAAAAAAGTCCAACTCACCAAAGTAAATTTGAAGTAGCTGGAGTGGAGTTTGGTGGAAACTTAATTCCAATTTTCGCTGGCCCAAACATGGTAGAGACCAGAGACCTTATATTTGATGTAGCAACAAATGTTAAAAAGAATGGAGCTCACTTTTTAAGAGGAGGCGCTTTTAAACCTCTGACATTCCCATATAGAAGTGAAAAGTATACTGAGACTAGGGAAGAAGGAATTAAGTGGTTAAATGAGGTGAAAAAAGAAATTAAAATTCCAATAATTACAGAAATTATGGAAGAAAAATTTATTCCGTTAATCAGCGAGGTTACAGATATCATTCAAATTGGAAGTAGAAATATGCAAAATTATCCTTTCCTTACTGCATGTGCAAAAACTGGCAAACCGATTATGCTAAAAAGACATTATGGTGCTTCTCTTAGAGATTGGTTGGGAGCTGCAGAATATATTTTATATGAGGGTAATAAAAAGGTTATTTTATGTGAAAGAGGAGTTTCTGTTCCCCACACTCATAGATCGACGTCAAGATTTCTTTTAGATCTTCAAGTAATACCAGCTGCAAAAGAGGTAACTCATTTACCAATTGTGGTTGACCCATCACATGCAACTTTTTGGAGACCATGGGTTGAGTCAATGTCTTTAGCAGGAATTGCTTCTGGAGCAGACGGAGTAATGCTCGAGGTTCATCCTGATCCTAAAAATTCTGCAGTTGACCCTCTACAGCCAATTGACTTTAAAGAATTTGGCGAGCTTGTCAAAAAGATGGATCGAGTCGCTAAGGCTAGCTTTGATAGAAAAGTAATTAAGTAAGAATCTATGGAAAAAATAAGAAAATTCATTTCCAATAAGAATGTATATTCTTCATACAAGAATTATTGCGCAATAATTGGCGGTGCTCCATCCAAAGGAGCCAGATCCCCAAAACTTTGGAATAAGGCATTTAAGAAATATAAGATTAAAAACAATATGATAGCATTTGATGTGAATAAGAAAAATTTAACTAAGCTTTTAAAAGCCTTAGACAAAGATAAAAATTTTATCGGTGGCTGTATAACAGTTCCTCATAAAGAAAAAGTTTCAAGTTGGTTAAAAAATAGGCTAACTCGAACTTCTAAAAAGATTGGGGCAGTAAACTGTCTCTTCAGGGATAAACGAGGTAATTTAATGGGAACAAACACTGATGGGGAAGCTGCTATAAAATCTTTTAAAAATTTTTTTGGAAATATCGGAAAGAAAAAAATATTACTTTTAGGTCCTGGAGGAGCAGGCAAAGCCGTAGCTTCTTATTTCTCAAACGAGATCATAAACAAAAGAAATCTTATTATAGCTGGTAGAACAGAAAACTCTAAAAATTTTTCCAAGCAAATTAAAGCTCAATGGATTAATTTTAAGAAATTAAAAAGGTTAAGTTTAAAAGATTTTCAAATTGTCATAAATTGCACTTCAATTGGTTTTGGTAAAGATGTCGATAAAACACCTATTAGTTTACAAAATTTCAAAACTGCAAAAAGAAATACTTTGGTTTTTGATATTATATACAAACCTCTTAAAACAAAATTTTTACAATTAGCAAAAAAAAATAATGCAAAAATTTTAAATGGGCTTGAT
>CACABZ010000033.1 GCA_902530885.1 uncultured Pelagibacteraceae bacterium | reverse complement strand
CGGTAAAGAAAAATTATTTGGTTTTTTTGTTGGTCAAGTTATGAAACAATCAGACGGAAAAGCTAATCCACAGTTAACAAATGAAATCTTAAAAAAACTTTTAAAAGGCTAATTATGCCTAAAAAATTAGATTTAACTGATAGTCTTGAGAAATATATTATTGATCATTCAGAACCTTTATCTAATGTTCAAAATGAAATAATTCAATATAATATAAGTTTAGGAGATCAGCAAAGATTACAAATATCTATATCACAAGCTCAATTTCTTCAAACATTAATAAAAGTTTCAAATGTAAAAAAAATTTTAGAGATTGGTAGTTTTACTGGATTTAGTGCTTTATCTATGGCTATGGCACTTCCCACTGATGGAACTTTAATTAGTTTAGATAAAAATCCTGAATTTAGCAATAAGGCTAAATATTTTTATGACAAAGCCAAAGAAAAAAGGATTAAACAAATTATCAAACCAGCTATAGAGAGTTTGAAAGAATTTAAAGATACAAAAAAGATATTTGATTTAATTTTTATTGACGCAGATAAAGAAAATTACCTGAATTATTATGAATCTTGTATGGATTTGATAGATAAAAAAGGTCTTATAGTTATTGATAACGTATTATGGCATGGTGAAGTTGCCGACGATGCAAATAACGATAAATTTACAAATATTATCAGGGATTTTAATAATCATGTTAAACAAGATAAAAGGATTACAAAGAATATAACTCCTATTGGTGATGGATTAACTATTTGTATTAAAAAATAATGTACACTATTTCTGGATTTTATAAGTTTAAAAAGATTAATTTCTTAAAGAAATACAAAACTTACCTTGAAAACGAAATATCAAATACCAGTATTAGAGGATCAATTATAATCTCGTCAGAAGGTATTAATGGATCTCTTGCAGGCAATAACAAAGATATTTTTAAAATTTTAAAATTACTAAAAAAAGGATTTAAATTTACAGAATTTGATAGTAGCAATATTTCTACTTGTCGTTTTCAACCATTTCATAAGGCAAAAGTAAAAGTTAAAAAAGAAGTTGTACCACTTGGGTTAAAAATTAAGAGAGAAAGCAAAAGACATAATAGATATTTGTCTTCAAAAACTTGGAACAAACTGATTGCAAAAAAAGAAACTCTAGTGATTGATGTAAGAAAACCATTTGAGTATAGCGTTGGCACCTTTAAGAATGCAATGAATCCAAATATACAAAATTTTCGAGATTTTCCTAAATTTTTAAATAAAGTCAGAAAGACCAAACCTGTTGCAATGTTCTGCACTGGAGGTATTAGATGTGAAAAGGCATCAATTTTTTTAAAAAAAAAGGGTTTCAAAAACGTATTTCAATTAAAAGGTGGAATACTTAATTATCTCAACAAAACTAAAAAAAAAGATAGTTTATGGAAAGGCGAATGTTTTGTTTTTGATAATAGAGTTTCTTTAAAACACAAATTAAAACAAGGAACTTTTTCAATTTGCGGGGGTTGTCGGAAACCTATTTCAACAAAAGACAAGAGATCAAAAAAATATGAAGAGGGTGTTTCTTGCGAAAGGTGTTATGACACACTATCAAGTTTGCAAAAATCAAGATTTCGTATGAGGCAAAATCAAATTAATCTTGCGAAAAAAGCGGGAAAGAAGCATAAGTTTCAAAGGGAATATTAAATATGGATTTAACAAAAGGTTCAATTTGGCAACTTTTAAGAAAAGTAACTATACCCGCTAGCACTGGATCTCTTTTTCAAACTTTTTATAATCTAGTTGATACTTATTTTGCAGGAAGAATTTCTCCAGAGGCACTAGCAGCAATTGCTAAATCTTGGCCAATTTATTTTATAGCAATAGCTGTGGCTGTTGGTATTGGTGCTGGTACCACAGCTTTAATAAGTAATTCTATAGGAGCTAAAGAAGACAAAAAAGCTTCTATGTATGTTGCTCAGTCTATAGTACTAGCAATCGTTATCTCAATTTTTGTAACTTCGTTTGGGTTAAATTTTTCCGATGAACTTTTAAGAATTATGGGTTCTACTGAAGAAAGTATAATTTTAACACGTGAATACTTAGATATAATATTTTTTGGCGCAATAATTGTATTAGTTCAATTATCTTTAAATGGAACTTTGAATGCACAAGGTGATACGAAAAGTTATAGAAACGTTTTAATATTTACTTTCTTCTTAAATATATTTCTTAATCCTTTATTTATTTTTGGTTATGGGCTTATTCCAGCATTTGGAATTGCTGGTTTAGCAATAGCCACATTGGTTTCTCAGTGTATAGGTTTAATATATTTAACTAATAAAGTTTATTGTTGTAAGTTAAAAAAATACTTGTACCTAGAATGCTTTAAACCAAAGTTTGATTACATTAGTACGCTTTTTAAACAGTCAGTTCCAATAATGTTTACAATGTTAATGATAATGTTTGGAGTATTTAATATTTTTTATTTTGTTGGTCAATTCGGTGAGCTCGCAACAGCAGGTTATGGTACTGCAGTCAGAATAGAACAAGTTTTATTACTACCTGTTATAGGTTTAAACACTGCCGTTTTATCAATCGCCGGTCAAAATTATGGAGCAAAAATGCACTTTAGGGTCAAAGAAGTTTATGGAAAAGCACTAATGTTTGGTTCTGGATTCATGGTATTAGCTGGCATTTTTGTATTTTTGACTTCTGAAATCATAATTTCGTTATTTACCAATGACCCTCAAGTTATCAAAAGTGGGGCACTTTATTTACAAGTCGCAGCTTTAATTGGACCGGTGTATCCAGTATTCTTTATCACCTCGGCTTTATTTCAAGCACTTAAAAAACCAATTTATAGCTTGTATATGACTATTTTTAGATTAACATTAATACCATTTATGTCGTTGTGGTACGTTATAAATATAAGAAATGGAGAATATCAGGATATTTTTTATACAATAATGGCAACTAATTGGTGTATGGGAATAATAGTATTAACATTTGTTCCTTTTTTTTTAAAAAAAGTCTTTAGAGTATCTTTTAAAAAATTATTCGTATTTTAATTTATTTTCTAATCTTCTTACAAAATAAGATACAACCAAAATTAAAACTAAAT
>CACABZ010000032.1 GCA_902530885.1 uncultured Pelagibacteraceae bacterium | reverse complement strand
TTTAACTTAATTGCATTAATAGTTGTTTTCTCAATTTCAGTGCTGTATTGGGTTGAAAATCTTAAAAATCTAATAATTCTTAAAAAATCTTCTTCAATTCTTGTTTGTGGATCGCCAATAAATTTCACAATATTATTTTTTAAATCATTTACCCCTTGCTGAGGGTCAAAAATTTTTCCCTTTTTACTTAAATAAATTGCATTCATGGTAAAATCTCTTCTCTTGGAGTCCTCTTGCCAATTATCAATTATCTCTATTTCAGCATGTCTTCCATCTGTTTTTAAATCTTTTCTTAATGTCGTTAATTCAAATTTATAATTTTTTGATACAACGGTTACTGAGCCATGTTCTAATCCAGTTTCAATAACTTTAAATTGTGAATTTTTTAATTTTTCTTTTAATTGCTGCGGGGTAAAGATAGTTGCTATATCTATGTCATCTATTGGCTTTGATTGTATGTAATTTCTTACACAGCCACCAACAAACATCGCCACTTCCTCGTTTGATTTCTTGTCAACCTCTAAGCATTTAAAAAGAAGTTTAATATCATTTGATTTATAAAATGGGAAAAAAATTTTAGTTAAAGTATTAGTAAAATTTTCAATAAATTTTTTCATTTATTTGGCTGGGGCACTAGGATTCGAACCTAGGATGGCGGTACCAAAAACCGCTGCCTTACCGCTTGGCTATGCCCCAAAGCTAAAGCTGATATATCATAAATTTTTAAAATTAAATAGTTTTTGTAACAACGCACCAATATTTTGGATAACTTTTATTTGCTTGCTTTAATGCAAGTTTAGCTGATTTATGAGTTTTAAAAAGTCCAAAGCATGCAGAACCTGACCCTGTCATTCGTGAGACAACACAACCTTTCTGATTGCTTATAAAATCTAGAAGTGTTTTTATACCAAAGTATTTTTTCGATGATATTTTTTGAAGGTCATTTTTCTCTTTAATTAGGTAATTAATAAATTTTTTTTTTGTCTTAATTGTATGAAAACTAATTCTACTGGGTTTGTTATAGTTTTTTACTAAAGAATATATTTTTCTCGTAGAACATTTTATATTTGGAAATATTACAATGAACCAAAATTTAAAATTTTTTTTGTAAGGATGAACTTTTTTTAATCTTTTTTGAAAAGATTGATTAATACTCAATATTCTGAAATCACTTCCAATCCTATTCTCAAAAAATTTGATAAACTCTTTTTTAAGACCTTTTTTTAATAAATGTTTTATAATTGAAACTGAATTACCAGTGCCCCCACCTAATCCTGAGAATACTGGTATATTTTTTTTAATTTCGATTTTATAAAAATGCTTAATTAATTTTAATTTTCTTAATAAATATAATGTTTCAACTACAGTGTTCTTTTTGGGATTAATTAATTCTCTAAATTTTCCTTTAAAGCTAACAAGATCTTTAGTTTTATTTGTTTTGACCAATTTTATCTCATCAAATACATTTACCATTACATTATTTGATTCAATATCATGAAGATTATTATTTAGTTTTCTCAATACTCTAAGTGATAGATTTATTTTGCAGTAAGATTTTATTTTCATCTGGTTTGAAAATTTGGACCAAACAATAATTTATCATTTATTTTTATTCTTAGTTTTTCATCCGTCTCTTTTAAATTTAATACATATTCCCAGTGATACCTAGCTTGTAAATTCTGATTAAGCATCCAAAGAGAATCTGCGTAATGATCATTTACAATAGGATCGGAAGGCATTAATTTAACAGCTAACTCTAGATATTTTTTGGCCTCACTAAATTTTTTTAGTTTATATAATGCCCACCCTAATGAATCTGTTATGTAGCCGTCATTTGGTTTTAACTCATTAGCTTTTTTTAACATTTTGAGAGATTTTTCAATATTGATACCTTTTTCTATCCATGAGTAAGCGAGATAATTTATAACGTAAGCTTGATCTGGGCTAACTTCTAAAGATTGTAAAAAATCTTTTTCCGCGATCTTCCAATTGCCAAGTCTTTCATTAGCAATTCCTCTGCCATCTGTGGCCCTTGGATATAATTGATGTCTTATATCGATGCTATTTAATACTTCTGTGTAAAGTTTTATAGAGTCTTTGAATTCCTCATTATTTTTTAAAAAATTAGCATAATCGTAAATTTGATAAACGTTTGGATTACTTAATTTTTTAAAAGAGTGGCTCATGATATTAATTCCCTTTTTCAACTTATTTTTTTTTGTTTATAAGGATTATTGCTGTTTGTTTTGACGCATGCCAATCGTAAATTTCCCCATAGTCTTTAATTTTTTTATACGACAACAATGCTTTTTCTATTTTATCATCAATATAAAAATTTTCAGCTAAAAGATTTTCAAAAGATGGAAAATTAGGATTTAAATATTTTGCAAAACTTAAATAATAGTTTGATAAATCATAAAGTGACTGAGTTGAAAAAGCATTAGCTATTAAATAAAAAAGTTCTGCATAAATATCTTTAATATTTTTACAATCAAACTGATTTGTAACAATATTTTTTCTTTTGTTGTGTATGTCTAATTTTGTTTGATTAAGTAAGAGATTTCTAGGAGATTGATTTAATGATTTTTCCAAAACAATCTTAGCTTTATTAAAATTTTTATTTTTATATAAATAATTTATATAAAAATAATTATATCTAGAAAAATCTACGTTTGTTTCATTTACAAGCTTGTTATAAATAAAATCAGTATTTTTTTTTCCATAATGACAATTTAAAAAAGCAAGTTGAATTTTTTTTATATTTTTAAATCTCTCATCTAGATTACTAAAAGAAGATTTTGAGTCTTCGAAGTTAGAGAGTTCAACTTTTGACCAGAAATAAAGTATTTCTGCTATTAATTTTTCTAATGGGGATTTTTTGTGGTCATATAATAATTTAGAAAAATAATTGTTTGCATCATCATATTTTGCGTTTTTAAAATGATGAATTGCAATAATTAAATCACTTTCAAAAGAATTAATATTATTTTTTTTCTAATCTTTTTGCAAATTTATAGGCTTCATTAAATTTGGAATTGTTTATTAAAGATTTCATATAAATATTGGCGAATTTTGAATGCTCTAATTCTAAACCATCTAATTTTTTTAAAAAATTTAGTGAAACGTCGTAGTTGTTATTATTTGATGAAACTATGCCTGAAAAATAATTGGAAATTAATTTTTTTTTGTTAATTTTTGCAAAA
>CACABZ010000031.1 GCA_902530885.1 uncultured Pelagibacteraceae bacterium | reverse complement strand
TTTTCTCAATATATTTTTTTTTAATTTAATTGCATAATTATAAGTAAAATCATAACCATGTAAATTTATAATAGTTGATTTACCTTTTTTTTTATCTTTTTTTACTATTTTACCGATTAATTTTGAATTACCTTTAATATCTAAAAAATCATCCGCAAGTTGAAATAATAATCCAATATCTTCACCTAGCTTACTTAATTTATTAGTTTCCAATTTTTTTTTACCCGCTACTATTCCAACAGCAAAACAACAAAAGCTAAAAAGTTTTCCTGTTTTTTTCTTTTGCATATTAATAATTTCATTAAATTTTTTCTTCTTATTTTCAAATTCTAAATCTAATGCTTGTCCACCTGCTATTCCTGTATGACCAGAGCATTCTGCCAATTTTTTTGATATTTCTAATTTATGTACTTTTTTTATATTGAATTTTCTATCTGAAATCATTTCGAATGCTAATGTTAATAATGAGTTACCAGCTAGTACCGCAGTTGCCTCGCCAAATTTAATATGCGTAGTAATTTTACCTCTTCTTAATTTATCATCGTCCATGCACGGTAAATCATCATGTATAAGCGAATATGAGTGAATGCACTCTACAGCTCCACAAATATTCAAAAGTTTATTTGGATTGATGTCGTAAAGCTTTCCCATAGACAAAATTAAACTTGATCTAATTTTTTTTCCACCAGAAAGAACACCATATTTCATTGGATTAACTAATAAACTTTTTTTTTGTTTATCTATATATTTTTTTATAAATATATCTATTTTTTTTGCGTTCAGCTTTAATTTATTTTTTAACATTTTTTTTCAAAGAATTAATTTTTTTAAATTTTTTCTTTAGTAACTCATCAACATGTTTATTTAATAATGAAAGTCTTACATAATCATCGGAATGCTTCTCTAAATCCACCCAATCTCCCTCAAATTTTTCTAATATTTGATTGATTTCTTCTTTGGTCTCTTTTATTGATTTACTTTTGATGTCAGCTGAAATAATTTTACTCTTCATTAACAATATAATATTTATATTATGCCAAATATCTATTCAAATATAATTAATTTTAACTCAAATAGTGCAAAAAAGATTATCAAAATTCTTTCAAAAAACGGAATAATCGGTTTACCTACAGAGACTGTTTATGGATTAGCAGCTAATGCATATTCGGAGACTGCGATAAAGAAAGTCTATAGTGCAAAAAAACGGATTAAAAAAAATCCATTGATAATACACTATTATGATTTAAATAGAGCTAAAAAGGATGTAATTTTAGATAATAAATTTTATAAACTTTATAAAAGATTTAGTCCTGGTCCAATTACATATATAGTAAAAAAAAAAAAGAATTCTAAAATTAAATCTATTGCATCTGCAAATCTTAAAACTGTTGGAATTAGGTTTCCAAAAAATAAAATTATTAGAGAGATTTTAAAAAAAATTCGATTTCCACTAGCGATGCCTAGTGCAAATAAATCATCCAGTATAAGTCCAGTAAGTGCTGAAGATGTGTCTGATGAATTCAAAAATAGAATCAAAGTAGTAGATGGAGGCTATTCAAAGATTGGAATCGAGTCAACCGTCTTAAACTTGGTTGGATCTACTTGCATTCTGAGACCTGGAAAAATTACTACTGGTGATGTGGAAAATGTTTTGGGACAAAAAATTAAAATTTCATACAATAGTAAAATAATTAAATCTCCAGGTATGTTAAAAAAACATTATTCGCCAAACATACCAATACTACTTAATCAAAAAAAATGTCCAAAGAAATTTGCTTTTATTACATTTGGTTCTAAATACCCTGTGACAAGAAACTCTTTTAATTTAAGTAAAAAATCTAATCTAAATGAGGCAGCAAAAAAATTATATATGTATTTTAGAATAATAAAAAACAAAGGGTATAAAAAAATATATGTTACCCAAATACCTACAAGGGGTATAGGCAAAGCAATCAATGATAGACTGAATCGAGCTGCCAAATGAAATTAGAGGTTAAAAACTTAGAGAAAAAATTTAATTCTTTCAGAGCTGTAAATAATATTAATTTTAAAATTAACGACGGGGAAACATTGGGGTTATTAGGCCCTAATGGTTGTGGAAAAACTACCACTATTGGAATGCTTCTTGGTTTAATAACACCTTCGAGTGGGGAAATATTAATTGATAATACGAATCTCGAAAATTTAAATAGAGAAAAAATATTAAGCGATTTTAATTTTGCTTCACCTTATGTAGAATTGCCAAAAAAATTAACAGTCAGAGAAAATTTAGAAATTTATGGACGACTATATGGAGTAAATAATTTAAAAAATAGGATAATTGAAATTACTGAAGATCTAAATTTAAAATCCTTTTTAAACAAAAAAACTGGTGAACTTTCCTCTGGTCAGAAAAATAGAGTTTCGCTGGCAAAGTCTTTAATAAATAAACCAAAAATACTATTTTTGGATGAACCAACTGCAAGTTTAGATCCAGATATTGGCGATTTTGTAAGAGAGTACATAGAAAAATATAAATCAGAAAATAAAATATCAATTTTATTAGCTTCACATAATATGAGGGAAGTTGAAAGATTATGCGATCAAGTCATTATGATGAAAAGCGGTAGTATTGTTGATAGAGGAACTTGCGCATCATTAATCGAAAAACACGGAAGAGATAATTTAGAAGACACATTTCTAAAAATTGCGAGAAATAAAAAATGAATTGGAAAAAAATTTACGGTTTAAGTTTAAGACATTTTTATTTGATAAAAAGTTCATTTCCAAGAATTTTAGATTTAATTTATTGGCCTAGCATTCAAATATTTTTATGGGGCTTTATTTCAAAATTTTTTACAATGAGTTCTGAATATTACAATAATACTGTAGGTGTAATATTATCAGCAGCAATTCTTTATGATTTTCTTTTTAGGGCTAGTATCAGCTATAATATGATGTTTTTGGAAGAAATATGGAGTAGAAATTTTACAAATCTTTTTATATCACCTATTAAAATCAAAGAAATAATAGCTGCTCTCACTTTAACAGCTATTTTTAGGACGTTAATTGGTTTGGTACCCGCATCTATTTTAGCTATACCATTATTTGGGGTTTCCATATTTAAAATTGGATTACCATTATTGTTTTTGTTATTAAGCCTATATATTTTTGGTATCACATTGGGGCTTTTAGTAACTGCTGGACTAATTAGATTTGGCCCTTCCTTTGAAA
>CACABZ010000030.1 GCA_902530885.1 uncultured Pelagibacteraceae bacterium | reverse complement strand
AAAGAACGATTAGGTTGATAAGGCAAAAATATAATTTTTGTTTTAGGCAAACTTCTGGTTATAAACCGATTATGACTTCTAATACTTTTAAGAAAAAATTTAGTATTAAAAAAAAAAACAATAAATTAAATATAATAGGTATAGAATTACAACATGGAATGATTAAAGCAAACGGCTTTGTTTTTGAAAAAATTGCTTACTTGAGCGATTGCAATAATATTCCAAAAAAATCTTTAAAATACTTGTACAACTTAAATTATCTAATAATTGATTGTTTACGAAAAAGACCCCATCCCTCACATTTTAATTTTACTGAAGCAGTAGACTTAGCTAAAAAATTTAGAGCAAAAAAAACTATTCTTACAAATTTACATGTCGATTTAGATTATGATGCTTTAAGAAGAAAACTTCCTCTAAATATTATACCTGCTTATGATGGATTAAGTTTTAACTTTTAATTTCTTTATCAATCACTGTTAAAAATTTTTTTGAATTAGGTTTAGTGAAAGAGGCAAAAGTATCAGCAATTTTTCCATCTTTACCTATTACTATCTTATGAAAATTCCATTTTGGTATCGCACCAATGCCATAATTTTTCTTTGCCCACTTGAAGAAAGGATGTGCATTAGCTCCTATTACATCCATTTTTTCAGTCATAGGAAAATTAACACCAAAGTTTGCCTCACAAAATTTTTTTATAGCTGCATTATCCTTTGGTTCTTGTTTAAAATTATTTGTTGGAATACCAACAGTCTGATCTGCGTGTTCATGTGTATACATTACAGCATCAATATCTTTAATTTTATTTTTTTGAATTTGATTTTTTATATCAGGAGATGTGTCTATTAAAATTGACAAATTTTTATATTTTATATGTGCGCAGCATCTAGTTCTAATGTTTTTTAAATTATTTTTTAAATTACCTTTATAGCCTGTTATCCACGGCGCCCCTAAAGAGCTACCACATCCCAATATTGTAAATTTATTTTTCAAATTGACTCCCAAATAGTTTAGCGAAATTATATGTAGTTTTTTTACAGAAGATATCGAATTCTACCGATTTTAGGTTTGCCAAAAATTTTGCTGTGTGAATTAGATGCGTTGGCTCATTTGATTTTCCTCTTAAAGGTTCAGGTGATAAATATGGTGCGTCTGTTTCAATTAACAATCTATCCAGAGGTAAAAATTTAAAAGTTTCTCTTAAATCATTAGTTTTTTTAAATGTAATAATGCCACTAGCTGAAAAAAAAGCGTTTATATCAAGTAATTTTTTTGCAAATTTTTTACTACCTGTAAAACAATGCATTAATATTTTCAACTCTTTGTCTTTTGAAAAAGTTGATAGTATTTCGAAAGTTTTTTCTTCAGCATTTCTTGAATGAACAATTAATGGTAAATCGCTTTCAATGGACGCCATTATGTGCTCCTCGAATAATCTAATTTGGTCTTTCTCGTCAGAATGATTATAAAAAAAATCCAAACCGGTTTCGCCTATTCCAATAATTTTTTTACTATATCTTATTTTATCTAAGATTATATTTTTTTTAATTTCTTTATGATTTTTTGCTTCATGTGGATGAATCCCGTAAGTCCCGTAAACTTTTGAATATTTTTTCAAGATTTCAAGAATATTTTTATATTTGTTATCTGTTACAGATATAGTTAAAATATATTTGATCTGAGACTTGTCAGCACGACTTATTACATCATCAAGAGATGAATACATCGGTTCATAATCTAAATGACAATGTGAATCTATGATCATTATTCAACCTTTTTAAACAAAATCTCTATATTTCCTAATTCTTTAATATGATCCAATTTAGAGTCTTCTTTAATCTCGGATAATTGTCTTAGATTTTTTGGAACATTCAACGTATCAAGAATTTTATTTGCACTATTTGGTATTATTGGTAAGAGCAAAATACTAATATTTTTTATTTGTGTTATTATAGTATAAACAACCGAGTTCATTTTTTTTGGGTCTGTTTTTTTTAAAGACCAAGGTTCGGAGTCGTTAAAATACTTATTTGAATCAAATGAATAATCTATCACTTTTTTCAAATAATTATTTAGATCTTGTTGATTTATTAATTTTATCAAATGTTCTTTATCTTTTTTTAATTTATCAGTTAAAGCTTTATCTTGTTTGCTTAGAATTTCTTTTTTTGGTATTTTATTTGAACAATTTTTTTTAACAAAAGCAAATACTCTTTGACATAAATTACCATAATTATTTGCCAAATCATTATTTATACAATTTTTTAAGTTTTCCAGTGAAATATTGCCGTCATTGCCAAGTGAAACCTCTTTTATTAAATAGTATCTTAATTGATCTATTCCATAATCTTGAATAATTTGAATGGGATCAAGAATATTTCCAATAGATTTTGACATTTTTTTATCGTCAGACAATATCCAGCCATGACCAAAAATTCTTTTAGGCAAAGGAATTTTAGCTGCCATTAAGAATGCAGGCCAATAGATCGCATGAAATCTTAAAATATCTTTTCCAATTATATGTATATCGGCTGGCCAAAAATTTTTGTACATATCAGACTTTGTATCAGGGTATTTTAATGCACTAAGGTAGTTTGTAAGAGCGTCCAGCCAAACATATATTACATGCTTTTGATTATTTGGAACAGGTATACCCCAAGAGAAGGATGTCCTACTTACGGATAAATCTTTTAAACCTTTTTCAACAAATTTTACTACTTCATTTTTTCTTGAAGAAGGAAGAATAAATTCAGGCTCTGCTTTGTAAAAATCTAATAATTTTTGAGACCATGATGAAAGTTTAAAAAAAAAAGACTCTTCTTCTACCCATTCAAGTTTTGATCCAGACACTTTTGATGTTTTTACACCATTGGTATTTTCAATTTCATCATCATCGTAATAAGCTTCATCAGAAACAGAATACCAGCCTTTATATTTATCTAAATAAATATCACCAGATTTAATTAACTTTAGCCAAATATTTTCAACAGAATTAAAATGTCTTTTTTCTGTAGTTCTTATAAAATCATCATTTGATAAATTTAGTGTTTTAGTTAAATCACGAAATTTTTGAGAAAGTTCATCACAAAAAATCTGAGTTTTTTTTTTATTTTTTTCTGCTTCTCTCTGAATCTTTAATCCATGTTCATCTGTGCCCGTCAAAAAATGAACATTATATCCTTCGATTCTTTTAAATCTTGCTATTACATCGGCTATTATACTAGAGTATGCATGACCCATATGAGGTTTG
>CACABZ010000029.1 GCA_902530885.1 uncultured Pelagibacteraceae bacterium | reverse complement strand
ATTCTATTAATTTTGAAGATTTTTACCAAGTACCCGATCTTAATTTTGATATTAATAAATTAAGAGACGATTTGGACAAAATCCTAAAAAAATCAAAGTACCAAACTCTAGGAATTACAAACTTTGCTGCTATTCCGATGAATAAAATTCCTGGAGATGATGAATCAATAAAAGGTCACAACGTAAGAGGCATTTACTGGACTAAACCCGATGAGTCTGGCAAAGAGGTTTCAAGGGATAAACCGATAGATGAGTCAAAGTATACTGAATTAATAAGTGATTTTAAAAATACGTATTTTGAAAAAGTTTATGAGTCATTAAGGTTAAAGTTTAAATTAGGTAGAGTTAGAATATTATTAAAAGAACCAAGATCAACTTTAAGTTGGCACAAAGACCCAGAACCTAGGTTGCATATACCAATTATAACAAACCCAGGATGCAAAATGGTCATAGAAGATGTTGCCAAGCATATGCCAGCTGATGGTAAAGTTTGGATAACAAACAACACAAGATATCATAACTTTTTTAACGGCGGAGAACAAAATAGAATTCATATTGTGGCATGCATGTTAGAAAACAGATTTGCCTAAATTGAAGTCAAAATTTAAAAGATTATGTATTTCGTCTGATCATGCCGGATATCATCTTAAAGAATACATTAAAGATTTTATAATTAATTCAAAAATTTCTATAATAGATATGGGGCCTTTCACCGATAAGTCGGTCGATTACCCAGATTTTGCTAAAAAAGTTTCAAACAGGGTATCTAAAAAAAAAAGTGATATTGGTATTTTAGTATGTGGATCTGGGACTGGAATGGCTATATCAGCCAATAAAACTAAAGGAATAAGAGCTGTAGTAGGATATAATGTTAAATCAACACAATTGTCTCGCCAACATAATAATGCTAATATATTATGTTTAGGGTCAAGATTAACTAAAAAAAAAGATATTAAAAGAATAGTGTCAATATTTTTAGACACAAAATTTGAAGGTGGAAGACACCAAAGGAGAGTAAAAAAAATATAAATGTCAACTGCAACAAAAATTAGTAGAGTAACAAATAATTTTTTTGATCAAGGCTTAGAGCATTCGGACAAAGAGGTATTTAACTCAATTTCAAAAGAGTTTGTCCGACAACAAAATCATATAGAGCTTATAGCTTCAGAAAATATTGTTTCAAAAGCTGTTTTAGAAGCCCAAGGCTCAGTTCTAACTAATAAATATGCTGAAGGTTATTCGGGCAAAAGATATTATGGCGGATGTGAATTTGTAGACATTGCTGAGAACCTTGCCATAGAAAGGGCTAAGAAATTATTTGATTGTAAATTTGCTAATGTGCAACCTCATTCAGGTGCTCAAGCTAATGGAGCTGTTTATTTAGCTTTAATTAAACCAGGCGATACAATTTTAGGAATGAGTTTAAACTCAGGAGGTCACTTAACTCATGGTGCTAAACCTGCGCAATCTGGCAAATGGTTTAGGGCCGTGCATTACGATGTAGATAAAAACTCAGGGCTAATTGATTATGACAATGTAGAAAAAATGGCTCTCGAGTACAAACCAAAAATTATTATAGCTGGTGGGAGTGCCTACTCAAGAATAATTGACTTTAAAAAATTTAAAAATATTTGTGATAAGGTTAATGCCTACTTACTTGTGGATATGGCTCATTTTTCAGGATTAGTTGCGGGTGGTGAATATCCTAACCCGGTTAAGTATGCTGATGCAGTAACTTCTACAACGCATAAAGTTTTGAGAGGACCAAGAGGTGGTATCATCCTTACTAACAATGAGGAGCTGTACAAAAAATTTAATAGCGCTGTTTTTCCTGGTTTGCAAGGAGGTCCATTAATGCATGTTATTTCAGCTAAAGCTGTTTGTTTTAAAGAGGCCTTAGATGAAGATTTTAAAAAATATACAAAAAAAGTAATTCTAAATGCGAAAACTTTAAGTAAAACTTTAATTGAAAATAATTTTAAAATTTTTTCAGGTGGCACGGATACACATTTAATGCTTGTAGATTTAAGGCCATATAATGTAACAGGCAAAGACGCTGAAGCAAGTTTAGGAAAAGCAAATATTACTTGCAATAAAAATGGTATCCCTTTCGATACTCAGAGCCCTATGATTACTTCTGGTATAAGACTTGGCACTCCAGCAGCAACAACAAGAGGTTTTGGCGAGAATGAATTTAAATTAGTGGGCCAATTAATTACTAAAGTGATTAAAGGTTTAGCAGAAAATCCAAAAGATAATTCTAAAGTTGAAGAAAACGTAAAAAAAGAAGTTATTAATCTTTGCTCTTCGTTCCCTATTTATGGTAATTAATATCAACTAAAATGATTTGCCCTTTTTGTAGAGAAAAAGATACTTCTGTTGTCGACTCTAGACCTACAGAGGATGGAACCGCAATAAGAAGAAGAAGAGTTTGTACTTGTGGTGGTGGTCAAAGATTTACTACATTTGAAAGAGTTCAATTTAGAGAACTCACAGTAATAAAAAAAAATGGGAGAAGAACGGCGTTTGATAGAGAAAAACTTGCAAAGTCACTTTTCACAGCTTTAAAAAAAAGGCCAATAGATGCTGATACGACTGAAAGGGTAGTTTCTAAAATATCAAGAGAGCTTGAAGAAATGGGACAGTCAGAGATACAATCCAATATAATAGGAAAAAAAGTAATGGATGAACTCAAAGAGCTTGATAAGATAGCATATATAAGGTTTGCCTCAGTATATACAAATTTTAAAGAAATTGGTGAATTTGGTAATTATATTGATGAGCTTCATGGCAAAGTTAAAAAGAAATAATAGCAGGAAACTTAATAATATTTATCTTAATTTAGCATTCGAGCAAGCTAAAATAAATTTAGGTTCTACCAAAAAAAATCCATCGGTAGGATGTGTAATAGAAAAAAATGGATCTATTATATCTAGCGGAATAACATCTTTAAATGGCAGACCACATGCTGAATATAATGCTTTAAATAAAAATCTAAATTTTAAAGGAGCCAACATGTTTGTCACTTTAGAACCATGTTCGCATTATGGCAAAACACCCCCATGTACAAATATTATTAAAAGAAAAGGAATAAGAAGAGTTTTTTACTCTTTTAGTGATGTAGATCCTAGATCTAAAGATAAAGCAAATAAGGTTTTAAAAAAAAAAAAAATTATCACTAAAAATAATTTAATGAAGAAATTTGGTAAAAATTTCTATGAAAGTTATGCACGACAACATAATCAAAATTTACCACTTATAGATGGAAAAATAGCTATTTCTAAAGATTATTTTACTATAA
>CACABZ010000028.1 GCA_902530885.1 uncultured Pelagibacteraceae bacterium | reverse complement strand
ATGTGAAAAAGTTTTAAGTGAAAATTAACTATATATGAATTATCTCAATTCAATAAAAAAATTTTTTTTGAGCTTTTTTTTAATATTTATAATTTTTATCTCTGACAGAGTAAGTAAAAACAAAATTATCCAAATTTCTGAAAATAAGAACAGTATTTACATAAATGATTTTCTTAATTTTGATTTAGTTTTTAACACTGGAATAGCGTTTGGTATTTTTAGCTCTCAAAACGACTTAGTATATAACGCAATTACATTTTTAATCTCTACAATTATTGTATTTATTGTATATTTAATTTTGAAATCACATAATATAGACAAAATTTTGTATTCATGTATTGCTGGAGGAGCTTTAGGAAACTTATATGACAGAATATTTTTTAGAGCTGTGCCAGATTTTATTGATTTTCATATAAATGATTATCATTGGTTTAGTTTCAATTTGGCCGATATATTTATAAGTTTAGGAATAATAATGATTTTAATTAAGGAACTGTTCACTAAGAATAATGAAATTTAACAAAACTATACTTTCATTAAGTTATGTAATTTTTTTGACCTCTTGTGGATCTTTTGGCGAAGTTGGTGATGCTTTGAGAAATGAAAAAACAAATACTACAGATGAATTTTTAATAGAAAAAAGAGATCCATTAACTTTACCACCAAACATGAATGAGCTACCAAAACCAAAAGAATCCTCTAACAAAATTAATGAAACAAATTCATTTGAGAAATCTTTGAAAGGTAATGAAGACAAAATTAATGATAATCAAAACAAATCTAAATCTAACATAGAAAAACTAATACTTGATGAAATGAAAAAATGAAAAAAAGAAATAATAATCTAATTAGATTTAAACATTACAGCAATATAAAAACTAAAATTAATAAAAAAAAATTTTTTGAAAAAGTAATTGAAAATAACCTCAACTTAATCACTCATGAATTAAATTTTAAAAAAAACGCAATATTTACTCTTGGTAAAAAATTTAAAATTAACTTTTCTATAAAAGATTTAAAATCGTACAAAAAATTTAGTAAAATTGTTATTATAGGGATGGGAGGATCTATTTTGGGCACTCAGGCCGTATATGACTTCTTCAAAACGAAAATAAAAAAGCAAATTTTTTTTGTGAATAATCTGGAGGCAAGTTTATTAAAAGAAATTAATACAAACTGTAGTAAAAAAAATACCTTATTTATCATAATATCGAAATCTGGAAATACAATAGAAACACTTTCATCAATTAACTCTCTCAACAAAGATGCAATTGATAAAAAAAATACGATAGTTATTACAACAAACGAAACTAATCAACTTTTAAACTTTGCAAAAAGTAAAAAAATAAAAGTAATAAACCATAGGAGTTATGTGTCTGGAAGATATTCCATTTTTTCCGAAACAAGCTTTGTTCCTTTATATTTTATGGACATTCAAATCTCTCAGTTTAGAAAAGACATTTTAGATTTTTTGAATAAGGAGAAAAAAATTTTAAGAAATAACTTATTTAATATGTTCAAAATATATGAGAGTAAAAAAATTAATTCAATTATTCTTATGAGCTATTTCAAAGAATGTGATCACTTTTTGCAATGGCTACAACAATTGATAGCAGAGAGTTTAGGTAAAAATAATAAAGGTATATTGCCCGTGACTTCACTGGGCCCAAAAGATCATCACAGTCTACTCCAGCTTTATTTAGATGGCCCAAAAGATAAATTTTTTTATATTTTTTCTCAAAATGATAGAAATAAAAGTAGAAATAATCTTAAATTATTCAGCAAAGTTCTAAATAATAAAGACATAAATCAAATATTATTTTCTCAAAAAGAAGCTTTTTTGAAAACCTTAAAGACCAAGAAAATATCATTTGTTGAAATCAGGATAAATAATCTAAATAGCTCAACACTGGGAAAATTGTTTTCATATTTTATATTGGAGACAATAATAATTGGAAGAAAACTAAATCTAAATCCATTTAATCAGCCTGCTGTCGAATCTGTTAAAAAAAGTACAAAAAAAATTTTATTTAATCAATAAACCAAAAATAATTTTTGATCTTCCATATTTCTTCGTCTCAAGTATACGAAAATTGTCATTTAAAAATTCTCCTGTTTTATTTTCTCTGTGTATAATAAGTAAATTATTCTTATTGTATATTTTTGCCTTAATTATCAAAGATAGAATTTTTGGAAAATTATCCTCTGCGTAAGGTGGGTCTAAAAAAATTATATTATATTTGTAATCAATTTTTAATATTTGAAAAAATCTTTCAACGTCGATAGGATACACTTCAGTTTTATCTTGTAGTGAAAAGCTTTTAATATTTTTTTTCAAAATTTTTAATGTATCAGAACTTTTTTCAACGAAATCTACTTTTTTTGCACCCCTAGAAAGGGTTTCCAAACCAAAAGAACCAACACCAGAATATAAATCTAAAACAATACATTGTTGTAGATCAATCGAAATTTTATTTGAATGTCTAATTAAATTAAAAATATTCTCTCTAACTATATCCCTTAAAGGTCGAGTAATAGAAGAATTAATGAATGAGATTTTTCTTTTTTTAAAACTACCACCAATAATTCTCATTTAATGACTCTCCATCCAATATCTTTTCGATAAAAACTATTCTTCAAGTTTATTATTTTAAGACAATTGTGTATTTTTTTTCTAATAAATTTAAAATCATTTCCTAGGACAGTAACATTAATTATTCGGCCACCCGAAGATTTAATTTCACCATTTATTTTTTTAGTACCTGCGTGAAAAATCAATCGATTTTTTTTATTTTTAATTTTTGATAAATTATTTAAATTTAAATTTTTTTTATATTTTTTTGGATAGCCTTTTGAACACAAAACTACTGTCATGCATTTTTTCTTTTTCCATTCAATTTTGATTTTGTTTAACTTGTTTTTTAAGGAAAAGTTTATAATTTTTAATAAATCAGTTTTCAATCTAGGTAAGATTACCTGACATTCTGGATCTCCCATACGAACATTATATTCAATCAAAAATGGTTCACCATTTTTAATCATTAAACCTACGTATAAAAATCCTCTGTAATATTCTCCTCTATTTTTTAAAGCTTGTAAAGTTGGTTTAACAATTTTTGTGATAATTTTTTTTTCAATTTTAGTATTAATTATTTCGATAGGAGAATATGCCCCCATTCCACCGGTGTTTAAACCTTTCTCATTTTCTCCAACCTTTTTATGATCTTGAGCAACACCGAAAAATTTAAAATTATTTTTATCCACAATCAAAAAATAACTTGCTTCTTCTCCTTGTAAAAACTCCTCCAGAACAGCCTTTTTTGAGGTCTTAAATTTTCCTAAAAAAATTTCATTTGTTGTTTTGCGAACATGATTGAGAGATTTACAAATTGTTACTCCTTTACCCGCAGCCAAACCATCGGCTTTAACCACCACTGGTAATTTGCAAGTTTTTAAAAAATTAATCACGTCTTTTGAATTTTGACAAATTTTAAATTTAGCTGTTGGTATATTATATTTTTTACATAAAGATTTCATGAATGCTTTAGAGCCTTCTAGTTGAGAAGCATACTTATTTGGGCCAAAAACTTTAATTTTATTTTTTTCCAAAAAATCGACTATACCATTGACCAAAGGTTCTTCAGGA
>CACABZ010000027.1 GCA_902530885.1 uncultured Pelagibacteraceae bacterium | reverse complement strand
TGCCTTGAAAGATCAAAGATCTATCTAATAATGATATGGCATCTCTTACTGATCCCTCAGAAACTTGGGAGATAATCTTAATAGCCTCGTCTGAAATTTTTCCTTTTTCGCTTGTAGTAATCTTTTTCAAATGATCAAATATTTCCTTAAAACTTACCCTTTTAAGATCAAATCTTTGACATCTTGAAATAATGGTTACAGGAATTTTTCTTACTTCGGTGGTTGCTAAAACAAATTTTAAGCTTGGAGGCGGCTCCTCTAAAGTCTTAAGCAATCCATTAAAAGCTTGTTTTGAAAGCATATGAACTTCATCTATTATAAAAATTTTATACTTTGCCACTGATGGGCTATATTTTGAATTTTCTATTAATTCCCTAACATCATCAATACCTGTTTTGGAAGCTGCATCCATTTCAAGAACATCAATATTATTTGAATTGGAAATTTCTTTACATATGCTGCACGGGCTTTCTTTAGAACATTTTATTTTGGATGTATTTTTTTCGCAGTTAAGTGCTTTTGCTATTAATCTTGCTGTAGTTGTTTTGCCGACACCTCTTATTCCAGTTAATAAATATGCGTTTGGGGTCTTGCCTATTTTAATGGCATTTGTAATCGTTTTTGCCATAACTTCTTGACCAATGAGATCACCAAATTCTTGAGGTCTATATTTTAAAGCTAATATTTTATTTCTATCCATTTTAAAGAGGCAGGCAACAACCTGAATAATTTTCACGACGGCTGCTTCTTTTCAGACCTGACCGGGTTAATGAAACATCCACCTGATGCCAACCTCAATATGATTATACCAAGATAGTTTTGAATACTACAAGTGTTGAATTAATTTTTGTGGACTAATTTTCCCTAAATTTGGAGGCTTTATATACCCCTAAAATATCTAAACTCTCTGTATGAAAACCAAGTTCCTCCATAGCGTTTTGAACAGGTTTTTCATCAAGATGACCCTCAAAGTCTAGATAAAAGTTTGTTTGAGCAAAAGTATTTTTCACTGAAAAACTTTCTAGTTTGGTCATATTCACTTGATTCGTAGCAAATCCTCCGAGCGATTTATACAATGCGGCTGGTTCACTTTTTAATCTAAAGATGCATGTTGTAATATATTTATTACCTTTAATAAGTTCAGGTTGTTCCACATTTTTACCCATTATCAAAAATCTTGTAACATTTCCTTTCTCATCTTCTATATTTTCTTTTAAAATTTTTAATTTATAAATTTCAGCAGAAAGTTTTGATGCTATAGCAGCAATAGATTTATCTTTACCATCGGCTAAATCTTTAGCAGAACCTGCGGTATCAGCTGAAATAACTGTTTTATATTTATTTTTCAAAATTATTTTTTGGCATTGACCTATAGCTTGTGCATGACTTCTTACAAATTTAATATCATTTAAACTAGCGTTTTTCTTACCAAGAAGATTATGTTCTACTTTTTGAAAATGTTCTGCATGAATTTGAAGTTTATATTTTGGTAATAAATAATGTATATCAGCTACTCGTCCTGCAAGAGAATTTTCAAGCGGGATGATGATTTTATAATCTTCATGATCGTGTGCAACTTTAAAAGTCTCTTCGAAAGTAGCACAAGTTTTTATTTCGCAGTCTTTAAATACCTCTTGAACAGCGATATGAGAATATGCACCTAATTCACCTTGGAATGCTATTTTTGTTTTTTTCATATTATTTCATTATCTTTTGAATGTTTTCTAAATCCTCCTCTGTATCAACGCTTAATGGTGCTGAAGAAGTATATCCAACATGGATTTTCATATTAGCATCGAGAGCCCTAAGTTGTTCTAAGTTTCTATTTAATTCTTTTTTTGTTTGCTTTAGACTTACATACCTCACTAAAGCTTCTTTAGTAAAGGCATAAATTCCAATATGATGGTAAATATATTTGTCTTTTTTAATCTGGCCACTTCTAAAAAAATCAATTGCCTCATTGAATTTATTATCTTGTAAACTCTTATTTGTTAGAACTTTTACATTATTAATGTCATTTATTTCCGCTTGATCTTTAAATTTACTAGATAGAGTTGCTATATCACATAAATTTTTAGTCATATAGTCTGTGAGAGTCTTTATATTTTCAGGTTTAATATTAGGCATATCTCCTTGTAAATTTGTTATAATTTTTGGTTTTCTTTTCAAGAATTTATCAAAAACTTCAAAAATTCTGTCGGTGCCTGTTTTGTGATCAGGTTTTGTTTTAATACAAATGCCTTGGTTTGAAATAATTAAATCGTGTATCTGATCATTTGGAGTGGCGACAATGACCTCGCCGCAATTTGCTTTTTTTGCAGCATCATAAACATGTAGTATCATCTCTTTGCCGTTTATTTTTTTAAGAGGCTTGTTTGGGAGTCTCGTTGCTTCAAGTCTAGTTGGGATGATAATAGCGTTGTCAGTCATATAATTATGCGGCTAAAAAGACGCAAAAAAACATTTTAATTTAGAGTTTTTTATTTAAAGTCATGTTATATGTTTTAAATACTTATCAAGATATGGATAGTTTTGAAATAAATAAAATTATTGCCTCAATATTACTTACAGCCCTCATCATAATTGGGATTGGAAAACTTGCAGATGTACTTTTTTATAACGAAAAGCCAAAAGTTTCTGCTTACAAAGTAGAAGGAATAGAAGCTAGCGATAATAAGGAGGGCAAATCAACAGAAGTCCAAAAAGTTGTTGAAGCCGTAGATATAAAAGCCCTTTTAGCTATGGGGGACTTAGCCCATGGTGAAAAAGTTTTTAAAAAATGTACAGCATGCCACATGATCGCTGTGGATGGCAAAAATAAAATAGGTCCTAATCTTTGGGGAGTCATAGGAAGAAAAGCTGGATCAGTTTCTGATTACAATTATTCCAAAGCTATGGTTGCTTACGCTAAAAATTGGTCATTTGAAGAAATGAACTTATACCTAATCAAACCTCAAGCCTATATTAAAGGGACTAAAATGGCTTTCGCAGGGTTAAGAAAAGAAAAAGATCGAGCTTCAGTAATTCTTTATATGAACTCAAAAAGTTCAAGCCCAAAAGCTCTACCTTAATTCAAACACCACTTAATAATACTTTTTTGAGCGTGAACTCTATTTGAGGCTTGTTCCCATACCACTGATTTTTTTCCATCAATAATATCATCTGTAACTTCCTCGCCTCTACCAACAGGAAGACAATGCATAAATATACACTCACCTTTTGCTAACTTCATTAATTTTTTATTGACTTGATAATCTTTCAATGATTTTTTTTTAGCTATTTTATTTACTTTATCATTCATAGAAACCCACTTGTCAGTCATAATACAATCTGCATCTTTCGCCGCTTCTCTTGGATCTTTTGTTACAAAAATCTTTGCATTATTTATTTTTGCCCACTTTAACAATTTTAAATTTGGACTGTATTTTTTTGGGCATCCAATTTTTAAGTTAAATTTAAATTTCACTGATGCTTCTATGTAGGAATTAGACATATTATTATTGCCGTCACCTATCCATGAGATAGTTTTTCCCTCTATATTTCCATAATTTTCCTCAAAAGTTAAAATATCTGACATAACCTGACATGGGTGACTCTGATCCGACAGTCCATTTATCACAGGTATCTTTGAATACTTAGAAAATTCTTCAAGATTTTTATGAGAAGAAGTTCTTATCATTAGTATGTC
>CACABZ010000026.1 GCA_902530885.1 uncultured Pelagibacteraceae bacterium | reverse complement strand
CCATAAAAATTTTAGCTGGAGGTGCGTTATACCATAAAAATCCGA
Organism: uncultured Pelagibacteraceae bacterium; assembly: GCA_902530885.1. Classification (GTDB taxonomy): domain Bacteria; phylum Pseudomonadota; class Alphaproteobacteria; order Pelagibacterales; family Pelagibacteraceae; genus Pelagilacustribacter. Next base: position 4,160 of record CACABZ010000026.1, on the reverse strand, counting down.
GACATGAACCTACAATTGAGCCACAAAAAATTGAAACTTCTCCGACATCAGGAATATATTGTATCTTTAAATACTCTGAAAAAATTGTGTTCCCAACGACATAACAAATAAAAGTAAACGAAAGCGCTACTAACATTATTGGAACAGTTGCTAAACCATCAAGTCCATCAGTCAAATTTACTGCATTAGAAGACCCGATGATTACAAGCAGTCCAAAGGGAATAAAAAATATACCTAAATCTAAAATTAAATTTTTGAAGAAAGGGAAATATAAATTATTTAAATATTCGTGACTAGAAAAATTAATTAAGAAAAGTAAGGTGACTAATCCGATAATAAATTGACCAAAAAACTTTAACTTTGAATTGAGGCCTTGTGAGTTTTTAAATTTAATTTTAAGTAAATCATCAATGAAACCCAAACATCCCAATCCGAAAGTTATGAAAATAAGAGACCATATATAAACATTTTTTAAATTCGCCCACATCAATGTACTTGATAATATCCCAATAATTATAATAATTCCGCCCATTGTTGGGGTGCCTGTTTTTTTTATAATATGATCAATAGGTCCATCTTGTCTTATGGGGCCAGTTATATCTCTTTTAGAAAATAATTTTATTAAAGGACCTCCAACTAAAAAAACTATAATTAATGAAGTCATAAGAGACAAGCCAGTTCTAAAAGTTAGATATTTAAAAACATTTAGAAAAGAAAAAGTATCTACAAATGATGTGAGCAAACTATAGAGCATTGCTTTTTGTCCTTGTTAATTTTTTTGTTAGTTCATTAAGACCAGTGGCATTAGAGCCTTTAATCATCAGAAAATCATTATTTTTGATCACAGGCAATAAAGTATCATTAAAATCAGACTTTAGTTGTAAAATATTACCACGTTTTTTTTTATTAACATGTTTTAATGTATTCATTATATGATTGCCATACACAAATAATTTATCAATATCTGAATTATTGATCTCAGTAGAAATTTTTTGATGGTAGTTGTCAGATTTTTTTCCAAGTTCTAACATATCACCTAAAAGAAGATATTTTTTTGAATTTAATCTACTCAGTTTAGAAAAACTTTTGATGGATTCTTTTACCGAAAGTGGATTTGCATTGTAACTTTCATCAATAAGATTAAATGTAATTTTATTATGATTAATCTTTATTAATTTACCTCTACCTTCCATTAGTTGAACGGTATTTATAAAATTATTTATTTTATTTAGATTTATATCTAAAATTGATAAAATTAAAACTATTGCTAATACATTTATTATTTTGTGATTTTTTATCTTTAAAGAGATAATTTTATTAAATATTTTTATTTTTATAAAAAATTTTCCATTTTTATTTTTTAATTTTATTGGATAAACATTTGCTTTCTTATTCATACCAAATGATAAAACTTTAATATTTTTTCTCTCTGCTCTAATTTTATGATAACTAAAAAATTTGTCGTCTCTATTCAAAATCAAATATCCATTTTTTTTTATGTTATCTATAATTTCACCTTTTGCTTTTGCTATTTCGCTAATGTTTTTAAAATTTTCAATATGAGCTTCAGATATGTTTGTTATCATAGCGATGTCTGGTCGCAAAAGTTTTGATAAATTGTTTATTTCTCCAGATTTACTCATACCTATTTCAAAAACACCATAATTATCGGTTATGCTTAAGTTACATAAACTTAAAGGTACTCCATAATGGTTATTAAAAGATTTTGGTGAGAAATAAGTTTTTTCATAATTTTTCAAAATATTTCCAAGAAGATGCTTTACAGTAGTTTTTCCTGAACTACCAGTTATTGCAATAATTTTTGAAGAAGATTGATCCCTTTTAATTTTGGCCAAATTTTTTAAAAATTTAAAAGTATTTTTAGTACGGATTATTTTTTTTGAATCAATTTTTTTATAGTTTTTATCAACTACTATGTAATTTGCACCCTTCTTGAGGCATTGATTAATGTAATTGTGCCCATCATTTTTTTTTCCTTTAATCGCTATAAATAAATCTTTTTTTCTAACATTTTTTGAATTTATTGTTACTTGGTTAAATCCTTTTGAATATCTTTTATTCATTATTTTTTCAAGAATATATTTATTTGCATTAATAATAATATTTTCTCTAAAATTTTTTTTCGATACGAATGTTTTTTTTATTATTTCTGAGTCTGAAATGTTAAATATCTTATTTCCGTAATCTTGATGTGTCTCATGACCTTTACCGGCTATTAAAATTATTTCATTGGGATTTGATTTATTTATAGCTGTTGAAATTGCTAATTTTCTATTTCCTATCTCAATAAATCTTTTTCTTTTAATGCCATTTATGATTTCATTACGAATTTTTGAAGGGCGCTCATTTCTAGGATTATCGTCAGTAATATAAACTTTATCAGAATAAGTATCTGCAACTTTTCCCATTAATTTCCTTTTTTTTCTATCTCTTTCTCCTCCACAGCCAAATAAAACAGTTATTTTTTTTTTATAATGATTTTCTAAACTTTTAATTGAATTTTTAAGTGCATCAGGTGTATGTGCGTAATCAAGATAAATCCTAGATTTATTAGGTAAGGTTCTAATTAATTGTAACCTGCCCGTTACACTTTTTACTTTATTAATTACTTTTAAAATTTTTTTTTTACTTAATCCACTTAATTCGCATGCCAACATTGACATTATAAGATTTTTTTTTTGAAAATCTCCTATAAGACTGAATTTTTTTAAATCATATTTAATTTTTAATTTATTTATATCTTTTAAATTTAATTTTCTTTTTTTGGCTATACTTTTGATTTTTTTAAATTCTGGTAAATTACTATCGGAAATAATATTGGCGGGTTTTTTTAATATTTTTGAAAATAAAATTAATTTGGCATTAAGATAGTTTTTCATATTTTTATGATAATCAATGTGATCTTGACTAAAGTTGGTAAATATCCCTGATCTAATTTTTAATCCACCTAATCTACCTTGCAATAAACCATGACTTGATGCTTCAATTATTACATTATCAATTCCATTATTTTTAATTCTTTGTAGCTCAGAATGTAATTGTATTATATCGGGGCTAGTTAAGCTTGATTTTTTAAAGCCTCTTATTTTTGTACCCAATGTTCCGATAGATGCGACTGGAACTTTGTTTAAACTTAAGATTTGATGATAGAAATCTGATACAGAAGTTTTTCCATTAGTGCCAGTAACAGCAACTAAATTGAGAGGTTTATTTTTAAAAAATTTCGAACAGGCTTTTACTAAAACAGATTTAATATCTTTTACTTTAATAATCTTTGAAATTCTTTTATTAGAATTGTTTGAAATAATTGCACATGCGCCTTTTTTTAAAGCTATTTTGGTATATTTTTCTCCGTTAAATTTACGTCCTTTCAACGCAAAAAATAAATCACCTTTTTTAATAGATCTTGTGTCTGATGATAGACCTTTAACCAAAATTCTTCCTAATGATTTTGGACAACTATCAATTAGATTTTTTAACAACATGTTGGTTGTGAACTTCACCGTTATTTATGGCTAAAATAGGTCCAATTTTTTCTATAATTTTGCCTGCTGAATAAACTACATTCCAACCAGCCTCATTTCTATGGCCTTTAATTTTTAAGCCTCTGTAATCATAAATAAGTTGATCTGCAATTTTAGGATCATCTAACATTAGTAAAAATACATATTTTTTTTCATATACTGAAAAAAATGAGATGAAAGTGTTTATATTCATTTTTTTATTTTCGTAATATTGTGAAGTTCCAGTTTTTCCAGCGACGTTGTAACCATAAATATCTGCTAGATGTGCTGTGCCTTTTTCATCGGTTACTACCTTTCTTAAGATTTTTCTAATCTCAGAGCTTGTATTTTTTGAAATTATTCGAGTCGGCTTAAAATTTTTATTTTTTCCTTTTTCAAGTGTTGGATTTATTAACTTGCCTCCATTTATCAAAGATGCATAAGCAGTAGCGGCTTGTAAAGGCGTTGTTGTAATTCCATGTCCAAAAGAAACTGTTTCTAATTTGCACTTTGTCCAATCAAATTGAATAGGTCTTCCAAGCTCATCTAACTCTAAATTTGGATATGCAAGGATATTAATATCTTTAAGAAAACTCTTTAATCTTTCTTGTCCAACTAATCTTGCAATTTTAATGG
>CACABZ010000025.1 GCA_902530885.1 uncultured Pelagibacteraceae bacterium | reverse complement strand
CCTGCAAATGATAAGTTGCATCCAGCTTTATTAATTATAGGTTCAGGCAATTTGTAATAGTCTTTGTCACCTTGTTTTGCAAATTTTTCAACAGCCGGACCACCTGGATAGCCAAGATTTAACATTTTTGCAGTTTTATCAAAAGCTTCACCTAATGCATCATCTATTGTAGTTCCTATTTGTTTATAATCGTTTACATCTTTTACAATTAAGTATTGAGAATGGCCTCCAGAAATTAGTAAAAGCAAATAAGGAAATTCAATTTTATTATTTAAGGCTGGACTCAAAGCATGCCCTTCGAGATGATTAACAGCAACAAATGGTTTATTTGCAAAGCCAGCTATTGCCTTACCTACGTTTAACCCAACCGTTAAACAAACTATTAAACCTGGTCCAGCTGTAGCAGCCACACCATCTATTTGATCTAAATTTGTTTTAGCATCTCTTAGAGCTTTTGAAATTATAAAGTCGATATTTTCAATATGAGATCTTGCTGCTAACTCTGGCACAACTCCTCCAAATTTTTCATGTTCTTTAATTTGACTAGAAACAATCGAAGACAAGACATTTGCGCTGCCATCTAAATTTTCTTGAACTATTGAGGCCGCTGTTTCGTCACAGCTAGTTTCAATACCTAAAAAAATTAGTTTTTTTCCCATAAGATTAGATATTATAAAATAAACTTTATAATACTTAAATGAATAAAAAAATTATAATTGGTGCACGTGGTAGTAAACTTTCACTTTCTTACGCTGAAATAGTAAAAAAGTTATTTTTTTCAGCATCAAATCAAAAAAAAAAAATAGAGATTAAAACTATTAAAACCTCTGGAGATATATTTCACGATAAAAAGATTTCAGATATTGGCGGTAAAAATATTTTTTGTAAAGAAATTGAAAATCAATTACTAGAAAAAAAAATTGATATTGCTGTTCACTCTTTAAAAGACATGGACTCTTTTGAAGAAAATAATTTAATTATAGGAGCCTACTTAAAAAGAAATGATCCAAGAGATGTTATAGTTCTTAAAAAGGATAAATCGCTTAGTAGAGATAAACTTACGATAGGATCAAGTTCAAAAAGAAGAGAACTTCAATTCAAATCATACTTTAAAAATATAACATGTAAAAATATTAGGGGAAATATTGACAGCAGAATCTCTAAACTTAAAAAAGGTGAATATGACGGAATAATTTTAGCTTTAGCTGGTATCAAAATGTTAAATTTTGAAAACGAAATCAAAGAAATATTTTCTGAAGAAAAAATTATTCCAGCAGCTGGACAAGGAGTAATAGCTGCTCAATGTAGAAAAGATGATCTTGAAAATTTGAAAATCTTAGAAAAAATTAACGACGAAAATACAAAAATTTGCGCTTTAACGGAAAGAAGTTTATTAAAAACTATTGGAGGAGATTGTCATACAGCTGTAGGGGTTTATGCAAAAATAGACAAAGGTAATATTGCCATTTCTTCACAATTATTTTCAGACGATGGTCTAAAATCATTTTCGATTAAAAAAAGTGGAGATAAAAAATTTCCTCAAGAACTAGGAATTTCTGCTGGAAAAGATTTACTAAAACAATCTGAAGGTAATTACAAAAAAAAAAGATGAATATAATTTTAACAAGACCACTGAATGATATTGAAAACTTAATGCAAGAACTCTTTAATTTAGGGCATAAAATTTTGCACATACCAACTTTAAAAATAAAAAGTGCTAATATGGAAACAATAAACATAAAGGATTTTAATGCTTTAGTTTTTACAAGTTCTAATGCTGTTAAAAATTTAAGTGTCGAGGGAGAGAAAAAAAATATTAAATGCTTTTGTGTGGGCTCAGTCACTGAAAAAATTGCAAGGTTAAGTGGATTTACACAAACAATATCAGCAAGTGGAAATGTTAACGCTCTTAAAAATTTAATTATCAATTCTAAAGAACTTAAGAGAAATGATAAATTGGCTTACATTTGCGGGGATCAGATAACTCTTGAACTAAATAAAGAACTTGTAAAAGAGGGATTTAAAGTTAAAAAATTTATAAATTATTTTTCGGAGAAAATAACCTCTTTAAATGAAGCTAATATCGATCTAATCAAAAAATATCCTCCAAATGTCATATTTGTTTATTCGTTAAGAAGCGCTGAGAGTTTTAATAGTATAGTTGCGAACTATTCCTTAGCTCCAATGATGACACAATCCGTTGTTATGTGTATAAGTAAAAAAATTGTAGATTTTTTTTATAAAGCTGGGTGGAAAAACAACAAAATTTTTATTCCAGGTAACGAAATTATAGAGCTTGAAAAAATAAAATGAACATATTGGAAAATTTTCAAAATTTATTTATTGAAATTTGGCAGCAAGGAATAGCTGGAATTAATTTTACTCAGATAGGCGTCGGTATTGTAATTTTTTTATTATTTCTTTTATTAAGGGGTTTGATTTCAAACTTCATTTTAAAAAGACTTCAAAACTACGTTGCAAAAACATCTAACAAGTTTGATGATGCTCTAGTAAATGCTTCTACTGGGCCGATAAAATTTTTTCCAATTGTTCTTGGAATATTCGTTGCGAGTTCTTATATGGAGTTCGATGGAAAAATGATGGTTTTTGTAGATAACATTAACCGTTCGTTAATAACAATTCTAATATTTTGGTTGATACATCAAATTGTTGAGCCACTTACTTACCTCATCAGAAGAGTAGAGGAACTTTTATCTAAAGATTTATTAAACTGGGTAGTAAAAGCTAATAAAATTTTAATTATTTTCTTTGGTTTTGCAGCCACACTTGATATTTGGGGAATAAAAATTGCACCCATAATTGCTGGTTTAGGTTTATTTGGCGTTGCAGTTGCTCTAGGTGCTCAAGATTTATTTAAAAACTTAATTTCAGGTGTTTTGGTTTTAGTAGAAAAAAGATTTAAAATCGGAGACTGGATTTATGTTGAAGGAATTACGGAAGGGATCGTAGAAAGAATAGGTTTTAGATCAACAGTAATTAGAAAATTTGATAAATCAATTGCAACGATACCAAATTCCTCTTTTGCAGAAAATGCTGTAGTTAATATTAGTGAGACCACTAATTGGAGAATAAGTTGGATAATTACACTCCAGTATAACTCTACTATAGATCAGTTAAAAAATATAAGAGATCAAATCGAAAAATATATTGAGAGTAATAAAGATTTTAAAATAGGAGATGATACTGAGCACGCCGTAAGAATTGATAAGTTCTCTGATAGCTCGATAGATCTATATGTTAGATGTTTTACTAAAACCAATGAATGGAGCGAGTGGCTCAAAGTTAAAGAAAGATTAGCTGTAGAGGTAAAAAAAATTGTTGAGAGTAACGGCGCATCATTTGCATTTCCAAGTACATCAATTTATGTGGAGAAAAACTAATGAAGTCCGCTTTAATTTTGTTTGATAATATTGTTACACTTTACATATGGATTTTAATTATTAATGCTGTTTTAAGTTGGTTGGTTGCTTTTAATATATTAAATACAGGAAATAGATTTGTTTATGCAATTCTTGACGTATCTTATAGACTTACTGCTCCCCCTTTAAATTTTATTAGAAGGTATTTGCCAAACTTAGGATCAATAGATATTTCACCCGTGGTATTAATATTAGCATTAATGTTCTTCAGAAACTTAGTTTTTGAATACTTAGCTCCGAGCTTATTTTAAATATGATTATAGATGGAAAATTACAGTCTGAAAAATTAAGAAAAAAAATTAAAGATGAATTAACAAAAATATGCCAAAATACAAAAGATGTGCCCAAGTTAAGTGTAATATTAATAGGTGATTATTTACCAAGTCAGATATATGTCAAAAATAAACAAAAAAAGGCAAAAGAAGTAGGAATAAAATCTGAAGTCATAAAATATCCTGAAACAGTCTCGGAAAAAGAAATATTGGAAAAGATAAAATCTCTTAATAACAATAAAGAAGTTACTGGAATATTGGTTCAGTTACCATTACCTAAGCAAATTAGTCAAAAAAAAATAATTAATATAATTGACCCTAAAAAAGACGTTGATGGTTTTAACCCTTTAAATGTGGGAAACTTAGCTTCAGGATACGATGCCATTGCGCCGTGCACACCATTAGGATGTATTAAACTTATAAAATCTGTTCAAACAGATTTAAAAGGTTTACATGCTGTAATCATTGGTAGATCTAATTTAAATGGAAAACCAATGGCACAACTTTTACTGAGGGAAAATTGTACGGTAACTATACTTCATTCTAAGTCCAGAGATATTAAAGAAGAATGTAAAAAAGCCGATATATTAGTTGCCGCAGTAGGAGTGGCAAATTTAGTTAAATCTGATTGGGTAAAAAAAAATTGTATCGTAATAGATGTTGGAATTAACAAAATAGAAAATCAAATAGTTGGAGATGTCAAATTTGATGAAGTAAAAAGCAAGGCAAAAGCAATCACACCGGTACCTGGTGGAGTGGGACCTATGACGATAGCGTGTTTATTAAGCAATACTTTAGAATGTTTTAAAGCTCGTTAGATCTTGAGGAGTCTAGTTTTAATATCTTACTATTTCTAAATCTTATAATAACAGTTGCAGCTGCAACAATTAAAATAGCTAAAGATATGTAAATTAAATTTGTTGGATCTTGGTCTTTATCTTGAAGAATTATAAATCGAGCTAGAGCTGTTATAGCTATGATCATCGGATACGTAATTCTTACCGATCTTGTTTCCCAATAAGATCTCACTAGCCCAATGACCTCTATATAAATGAACATAAGAAGAAGATCTGCTAAACTTATATCTCTGTTCTCGTACATTTCATGAATTTCAAGAAAAAATGCAATTACTGTTGCGGCTAGCACAATTAATACTGCTACTAACTGAAT
>CACABZ010000024.1 GCA_902530885.1 uncultured Pelagibacteraceae bacterium | reverse complement strand
GAAACTGACTTGTCCTTTAGCATTTCAAGTTGTAATTTTAATCTTGTCAAAGGTGTCCTAAGGTCATGACTAATTCCAGATAACATTTCAGATCTTTGATTCAAATGTCTATTAATTCTTTTTGCCATTCTGTCAAACTCATACGCTGCGTTTCTTATTTCCCTTGCCCCCGAAGGTCTAAACTCATTTATATAATCCCCTTTACCAAATCTTTGGGCAGCTTTGGCTAAATTTGTAATTGGCCGTGTTTGATTTTTGAGAAATAATATGGCTATTAAAATTAAAATTATAGACGGTAATGTAATCCATAGAACAAAAAGTCTAACAGAGGATGTTGCTATTCTTTCTTTAGGAAAAAAAAACTGTAAATGTTTTCCCTCAGATTTAATTCTAACCTCAACAATGTCTAAATAATTTATAGTATTAAACCAATAATTGCCATTACCAAAAGTAGATTTCAATTCTCTTCTTAAAGATCTATCCATTGGACTAAATCTTCTCTCGAATTTTTGCTCAGGGAAATTCTCGTTTTTTGAATTTATTACAAAATCAAAATTTTTTTTATATATTTCAGTAATATAATTTATTTGATTTTTATTGTTTGAATTGTAAACATCACTTAAGGTTTTTATCTCACCTACTAAAGATCTCGTCATACCTTTATTTGCTTTTATCCAAATGCTGTCAAAAAAAACTATTGTTACAATTAATTGCAATATGATAGTCGGAGCTGCTACAATTATTAATGATCTATAAAATAAACCTTTTGGTAAAATTTTTTTTAAAAATCTATTCAATCCATAGAACATATCCTGATCCTCTTACAGTTTGTAAATATTTTGGTTTTTTGGGATTTTGCTCAATCTTTTGTCTTAGTCTAGTAATCATTACATCAATAGATCTTTCCTGAGTTATACCAGAAATTTTAGCAATTTTTAATCTGGAGTAAGTTTTTCCTGGATTAGTTAGCATTTCAAACAAAACTTTTTTCTCAGTCTCATTTATTTTCTTAAAATTGTTATTTAGTTGGATCGTCATTTTATTTAAATCAACTTGCGCTTTGCCAATAAAATATTTTTTTTTAGTGTCCAATTTCTTACTTTTTTTAATTATATTATTTATTCTGAGCAAAAGCTCTTTTGGTTCAAAAGGTTTACTAAGATAATCATCCGCACCTAGTTCAAGACCCTTTATTCTGTTTTCAACCTCGCTTTTTGCAGTCAATAAAATAATTGGGATATTGGACTCTTTTTTTATTTCTTTAGTTAAATCGTAGCCATCTTGTCCAGGCATCATCACGTCAATTACAAGCAAATCAAACTTCAAAAATTTTAATTTGTTTTTAGCTTCGAAAGAGTTTTCAGCTGTTGAAATTATAAAATTTTTTTCATTAAGGTATTCTTTAAGCAAGCCTCTGATTCTATTATCATCATCCACAACTAATAAGTGATTTAATTTAGCCATTAATAATTTTTTTTAAAACCTCTTTAAATTTTACCACAGAGTCTGGTTCAGAATTTTTAAAAGCGTTAAAAATTCTTTTTTTTTGCATTTTGTAAATCATTTCAAAGTATGTTTTGCCTTCACTATCAATGAATAGTTTTTTTTTTCTTGTGTCTTTCTCGTCTTTAATTTGCTTAACCATTTTTTCTTTTAATAAATCCCTTAATACTCTATTAATACTTTGTTTGGTTATTTTGAGTTTATAAATTAATTCACCTAAACTTATTCCAGGATTACTGTCTATTAAACTTAAAGTTCTTAAATGCGCAGGCCCAAAATATTTCTTTGAAAGGATTTCTTTAGGGTCAGAGTAGGTTTCCCTATAAGCATAATACAACAACTGTATAAAATCTTTAATTTGCTCGTCTTTAAGATAAAGTAAGTCTCTCATAATTGGTAAGTTATATTGACTTATTCTATTAAGAAATATACTTTTTTGTAACAAAAAAATAAATAAATTATTCAAATTTTTATGGAAATGATTCCTTACGATAAAAGATCTGGTAAGATTTGGTTCAATGGACAAGCAGTTAATTGGGAAGATGCTCAAATTCACGTTCTAAACCATGGCCTTCATTACGCAAGTTGTGTTTTCGAAGGTGAACGTGTTTATGATGGTGAGATATTCAAGCTAGGGGAACATACCGATAGATTATTTTATTCCGCTAAGAGAATGGGAATTAAAGTCCCTTACACTCAGGAAGAAATAAATGATGCTTGTAAAAAAATCGTCAATATTCAAAAAGTTAAAAATGGCTATGTAAGACCAGTCATTTGGAGAGGTAGCGAGATGATGGCAATCTCAGCTCAAAAAAATAAAATACATGTAGCAATAGCAACTTGGGAGTGGGGATCATATTTTGATCCAAAGTTAAAAATTGAGGGAATAAAATTAAATATTTCAAAATGGCGAAGACCAGCTCCTAACACAATTCCGTGGGATACTAAAGCAGCAGGCCTTTATATGATTTGTACTTTATCTAAGCATGAGGCTGAAGCACAGGGATTTACTGATTCTTTAATGCTTGATTTTGAGGGAAATATTGCAGAGGCTACTGGTGCGAATATTTTTTTTAAATCTAAAGATGGAGAACTGCACACACCAATACCGGATTCTTTTTTAGATGGAATTACTCGAAGGGCTGTAATCGAAATAGCCAAATCCAAAAACATTAAAGTTTCTGAGCGAAAAATATTACCTAGTGAAATGAGCCAATTTGTTGGATGTTTTTTGACTGGCACAGCTGCTGAAATAACACCAGTTTCACAAATAGATAAAAATGAATTTAAGGTTTGTGAATTAATAAAAGATCTAAGCGATAGTTATCAAAGTATGGTAAGAAAAAAATCAGCTGCTTAAGATTTATCGTCTTCACTTAAAGCGTGATCAATACCTTTAACTAAATAGTCATAGCCTGTATAAAGAGTAAAAGCTGCTGATACCCATAAAAGTATAATTCCTATAGTTTGTGCATTGTAGTCCTGAAAATTAATAATCTTGTTTCCAAAATCTCCTAGTAATAAAATTGATATAGAGAACATCTGAATAAATGCTTTTACTTTGGCTAAACCTGTAACTGGCATTGAAATACTTCCTTTAGCTAAAAATTCTCTAAGTCCTGAGATAATTATTTCTCTTGTAATAATTATAATTGCAGCAATCACCTCAAAATTTTTTATAGTTCCATTCATTATTAATAATACTAAGGCAGTCGAAACCAAAATTTTATCTGCTATTGGATCCAACAGTTCACCGAGCTTAGATTCTTCTTTGAATATTCTAGCTAATAAACCATCTAAGTAATCAGTAAAGCTTGCTAGCACAAACAAAAAAAATGGTATTAGATCTCCAAAAAATCCTGGAAGAAAAAATGTTAATACAAAAACAGGAACAATGATAATTCTTCCAATAGTTAAAATATTTGGTATTTTAAATTTCATAATTAATTGTGAAAATAATCATAAATTTTTTTAGCGATATTTTCCTCTATACCTTCCACTGATTTTAAATCATCTAAACTAGCTGACTCGACTGATCTAGCAGATCCAAAATGATTTAATAAAGCCCTTTTTCGTTGTTTTCCTATACCTATTATTTGATCTAATAATGATTTACTTAGAGCTTTTTTTCTCTTAGCCCTATGTGTGCTAATAGCAAACCTATGAGCCTCATCTCTTAATCTTTGAATAAAAAATAAAAGAGGATCATTTTTTTGCAATATATACTCCTTACTTTCATAGTAAATTTTTTCTTCACCTGCATTTCTATTTTTCCCTTTCGCAACTGCAAGTATAGGTAAATCATGAAGACCTAATTCATTAAGCATTTCTCTGCTCACAGAATACTGACCTTTTCCACCGTCTATAATCACTAATTCTGGCAAAGATAAAGACCCAGATTTTTCTTTTACTGCTTTTGAAAACCTTCTAAATAATACTTCTTTCATCATCCCATAATCATCATTTCTAACTTTTTCATTTTTGATATTAAATTTCCGATATCTTTTTTTTATAAATCCTTCACGACCAAAACATATCAAAGCACCCACAGAGTCAGTACCTTGAATATGACTATTATCGTAAACCTCAATTAAATCAATGTTGTCATTAATCTTAAATTTTGAAGCTAAATTCTCAATCAAATTATTATTGGTATCCGACTGAATTAGTTTTTGATTTAAAGCTTGTTTTGCATTTCTTTCGGCAAGATTTAAAATACTAATTTCGTTTTTTGATTTAGCTTGTTTAATTATAATTTTTTTATTTTCTTTGTTAGAAAAGGTCTTTTCTATTAATGATTTCTCATTAACATCAAAATTTGTTATTATTAGACTTGGTATAGTTTTATTTTCATAAAACTGAGATATGAAAGATGAGAGAATATCTTTAGTTGTATCTTCCACATCATGTTTTGGAAAAAAAGCTTGGTTCCCCCAATTTTGTTTAGATCTATAAAAAAAAACTTGAATACATGTTTTTCCAGATTCTTTATAGCCAGCAATAACATCTGCTTCTATTAGATTTGCCTCAGTCACAGTTAGTGATGATTGAATTATATTCAAAGATTTGATCTTATCTCTCATAATCGTTGCTTTTTCAAAATCCAATTCATCACTAGCTTTCTCCATTTGCTGAGAAAGAGTATTCTGAATTTTTCTTGATTTCCCTTTACTTAAAAATTCATCAGCAGCCTCAACTAATTTTGCATAATCCTTTTTACTGATTTTTCCACCACATGGTCCTGCACACCTCTTGAGCAAATAATTAAAGCAAGTTTTTTCTCCAGCTTCTACTTGTTTATCAGTGCATGATCTTAATAAAAAAATTTTTTGAATTGTTTTTATTGCCATGTTAACGGCTAAAGAACTTGCAAAGGGCCCATAGTATT
>CACABZ010000023.1 GCA_902530885.1 uncultured Pelagibacteraceae bacterium | reverse complement strand
TAAATTCTTTAGCTTGAAGTTCCGTTTAATTGCATATGAAGATATATCAAAACCATGAATTTTAAGCCCAGGTTTTAATTTTAATAGTTCATATAATAAAAAACCTTTACCACATCCTACATCTAGTATTTTTGAACCGTTCTTAAGTTTATATGTATGTATAAGTTTCTTTGCAACTTTAGTCCAACGACCAGGTATATATTTATAACCTCCATAGCCATATCTGCGATGACCATCCCAATAATTCTTTTCATATTTCTTAGCTTCTTTCATACAAGAAACTTTGTCATCAACCATTCTGGAAAGATATTTTCTATTAGTCGAATTGTGCAAGCTAGATATAAAATTTCTATTGATCATATTTTAAGATCCTTAACTTTTAAACTCTTTTCAGATACTTTTTTTATACTCCATATTTTTTTAATTCTTTTGATATCAGTATTGTTGGAAATTTTAAGATTTTCACAAGCAAAGAAAATTTCCTTCTTTTTTCTCAACACTTTTTTAAATAGGCTCTCTCTTTTTTTATCATCATATGGCATCTGGAAAACACTGTAAGCTACTATTCCATTAAGACCTTTAAGATTATTAACAAGTTGATTGAGGATATAAAATGAATTTTTCATGGAGTACTCTGTAACACTTAGTAAAAAATTAAATCCATTTTTCTGGCAAAAATCTTTGATAACAATATTTTGAACGTGCTGTGGCACTCTCTCACCCATAAAAGGTCTGCTAAAATTATAACCTCTCATTTTTTTCATGTTATTTTTGGTAAATTGTATTTTATCGCAAGTTCTGAGACTGTTCTTAATGTTACTGGTTCAAAAAATTCACCTATTTTTTTATCTGCATAAGGAGAAAACACACTTTTAAATCTACAATTTAATGACCATCTTGTTTCTTTTTCTCTATTAATAGTGTTTCCGTGAGGAAGGCATTGATTAAATATCATAACCTCTCCATATTTGATACTGATCCATTGAAGATGCTTTTTAATTTTTTGAAAAATTTGTTCACTTGATGATGATTTTTTTTGTAAGAAAATTTTTCTCATTTTATTGTATTTTGACGGTGGTAAAATAAACATTGACTTTGTTTTATAACAATTGACTAAGGGTAACCATATAACAGCTTCGAAGGGAGAGTCCCCTGACCAGACATCAGAGTGAATTGGCAATAAAGAGCTAGTGTCATTTGGCATTTGAATGCTAAGATTAATTCTTAGCTGCATTGATAGCTCATTTCCCAATATTATGTCCAGTAGCGGTCTAGAAATTTTATAATATAGCTCTCTAATTTCTTTAGACTTATTAATATCATTAATAATTTTTAATCTAAAACTATTAAGTCTATTAACTTTAATTTTCTTGTGAATATTATTTAGTATATAATTTTCATTTCTATTAATTGTTTTAAACTTAAGGTTCTTCTTTAATGATTTTATATAAAGATTTCTTATCTTTGAGAGTGATTTAAAATCTTTTATTTTTTTGATAACAAATCCTTTATTCTCAAACTCTTTTGATATTTTTTTTTCATCTTTAAATAGAAAATTTGTCATGTAATTACCATTTTCTGCCGATTGTTTTATCCGTCTTTAAACTAATAAAATTTGGCCCAATATTATTGTAACATTTATTTACAGCTTCTTCTGTTTCTTCACTAGATTTTGGGAAAAAAGATTTAATGTTATTAAACAGTCCCATTAATTTTTCCGCATCAATTTCAGCATGTGTTGGTCCTAGCTCGGGATAATCCGCAAAACCTATTAATTTTACGTTAACATTTTGTTGGTTTATATCTAATTTAATTTGCTCAAACGGCCTTTCAATTAAAAAGGGCGTTATTGTGTAAACCCATGGTTTTAATCCCTCTAATGACATGCCAGCAGCAGTGCCTATTAAGCTTTGTTCGCATATGCCTAAATTGAAAAATCTTTTCGGATTATCTTTTCTAAAATCATCAAAAATTCCATAACCAATGTCTCCAACTAATAAAACTATTTTATCGTCTTTTTTCGCTAGATCATTAATAAGTTTTCCAAATTTTCTTCTCATTTTTTATTTAATCTTTTTCTTCCTATATCAATTTCTTTACCTTTTAATTGTCTAGCATGCCAAACTGTATCATTTTCAAATTCTTTGATACCCTTTCCTTTAATAGTATTCACTATAATAACGTTAGGTTTGTTTGTTTTTTTTATTTTTTGAAAACCTTTTATCAAATCATTGAAAGAATGCCCTTTCTTAATCTCAATACAGTTACAATTAAAAGCTTTAATTTTATTCGACAAGTTATTTAAAGGCAGTGCGTCCTTAAGAGTTGAGAGAGCTTGTAATTTATTATAATCAATAATTATAATTAAATTATCTAATTGATGTTTTGAAGCTATTAATAAACTTTCCCAAGTAGTACCCTCTTGACACTCGCCATCACTAATCATTACATATATTTTTCCATTTTTTTTAAGTTTCTTTCTAGCAAAGGCCATTCCAGTTGCAATAGGTAATCCATGCCCAAGACTTCCAGTAGTACAATTAATACCGTTTTCAATATCAATCTCTAAATGTGTTTTTATTTCAGGATTTAATCCTTTTTCTTTAAGTAAAATGCATAATGGAAAAGAAGCATGAGCTTTACTTAAAATAAATTTATCATCTTTTTTTAAAAACTTTTCATAAATAGTTAAAAGAATTTCTATCATTGAGAAACTTCCTCCAAGATGAGCTTCGCCTTTTTCTATGAAAGCATCGAAGGTCTTCTGTCTTAATAATTTAGCCTTGTTAATCAATTTATCAATTTTCATTTTGTTATTTAAGTTTTAAATTATTCATTCTTTTAATGTTGAAATATTTTTCGTTTGTTAGCGTGTCTTCCAATTTTTTAGCATCAAAAGCATTTTTTAAATCTTTAATAGCATCTTCAATTGTTTTTTTAGTTTCAAAACCTAATAAGTCTTTAATTTTTTTAGATGAAATATGATAAGATCTGTTATCATCTGATTTTAAATATTTTATTTTAACATCTGGACCTATGACCTTTTTAACTAAGGACGCAAGATGATTGACGGTTTGATTTTCATAACCAGCATTAAAAATCTGACCTGATACTGAATTTGAACTTGCATTGATTAAATAGTCATATGCTCTAACCATGTCCATAATATGAATATTAGGTCTCAATTGTTCCCCTCCAAAAACACTTATTTCTTTTTTGTGATAAGCTAAATTTGTTAAAATATTTACTACTACATCCAATCTTTGTCGAGGTGAATACCCACACACTGTTGCTGGCCTAATTACTATTGGTATAAAATTATTTGATTTATTTTTTAAAAGTATTGTCTCACAGTCAGCTTTGAATTTTGAGTAATCAGTTAGAGGCTCTAAACTCATTCTTTCATTTACGTTTGGCTCATCTTTTATTCCATAAACTGAAGATGAGGATGCGTAAATGAATCTATTAATACCACTTTTTTTTGAAATGTTAACTAATGGAGAAAATGCATCTAAATTAATTGATTTTCCAAGCTCTGGATCAAGCTCAAAACTTGGGTCATTTGATATACATGCCAAATGAATTAAAATATCATGACCGGGCAATTCTCGCTTTAACATTTTAGTATCTCTAATGTCTCCTTTAATTATTTTTAAATTTGGATTTTTTTGTAAAACATTTTCACCATAAATCATTAGATCTAACACGGTAACCTTATAACCCTTGTTTATTAAATATGGCGTAAGCACAGCTCCAACATATCCTGCACCACCAGTAATAAATATTTTATTATCTTTTGTTTTCTGTTGCATCAACAAGTGAAAGTAATAGTAACTGATGAGAATTTTCTACAAAATTGAACTTTTTTGAATTAATCCAAAAATTAATATTTCCCAATTTTCTAAGTTGATTATTTTCCTTAAATCCTGTTAGAGTAATTACTGGAAAATATTTTTTTTTCTTAGCAAATTTACAAGCGTTTATCATGTTTTTTGATTTGCCGCTTGAAGATATTAAGATTATTAAATCACCTTTTTTGGCATGAAATTCTATTGCCTTTTTAACCCAATTTTCATAGCCGTAGTCATTTGAAAAACATGTCAATAAACTGCTTTCATTAAAATTTACACATCTAATTTTAGAAATTTTTGTTAAGTCAACTGAAAAATGATTAGCTATTGCTGCGCTACCACCGTTGCCAAAAATAATAACTTTATTCTTATTTTTTTTTACTAATTTTAAGTATTTTTTAACTTTGAGGAGGTCATTTATTACATATTTATCAAATTTAAAAAGTTTGATTTGTTTGCTAAAATAATTTTCAAAAAAGTTTTTGCTCATAATAATTTTATTTAATTGAAAACTGTATTTGTCTCAATAATTGATTTTTACTCAAATACTCACTATTGCCAATACTCTCAACTGCTGTTGCTCCAGCCAATGAACCCAAAAATAGAGCTAAATCACTTTTCATTTTTATTTTCATACCAAGTGAAATCATTGCTAACATAGCATCACCTGCTCCAACCTTATCTACAACCTTATTCGCAAATGCAGGAGAATTTATTGATTTTCCCTTTTTGTCAATTAGTACAGCTCCATTATTACCTCTTGTAACAGTAAGCTTATTGACATTTAAAAACTTAATTAGTTTAGTGCCCATTTTTACTAAATTTCCCACTTTATCTCTCATTTCATGCCGAAGCTCATTCTCATTAATAATCAGGCTATCAATATTTTTATATTTAATTAGTGAATGGTATCCTCGATTTGAAGCATTGATTTGGGCATTTAACGAAAAAAAAATTTTTGATTTATTGAATATTGAAGCCACTTTATCTGATATAAAACCATGACCGTAGTCTGAAACAAGGATAAGGTCGCAATTTTTCACATATTTTTTAATATTATTAATTAATTTTTTTTCTAGATTTCCCTTTAATTTTTCTTCATTTATCGTGTAAACACCTAAAAGTTTATTTTTTGTTATTTCATCAATAAATCTTTTTTTAATAATTGTAGGTGAATTTTTTTTATCAAAGAAATTAATTTTAATGTTTTTTCTTAAAGATTTTTTTATAAATTTTAGATTTTCTCTTTCTTTGCCAGCCAAAGTAAGAAAGTTAATGGATTTACAAAAACTTGATAGATGGTTTGCTATAGCAGCTG
>CACABZ010000022.1 GCA_902530885.1 uncultured Pelagibacteraceae bacterium | reverse complement strand
TCAACATGAATATAATCAGCCCCAGCTTTATCTAATGATATTATCTCTTCACCCAATTTACTAAAATCTGCTGATAGTATTGAGGGTGAGATTTTCACATATGAAGACATTATTTATTTATATTTTATATAGAAATGTTGTCAAAAAAATTATTTATCAGGACTAAATAATCTGTATAGTTCTCTAGAGAATTCGTGATCTATTGGAAAAGACAACATACCCATTGATCCATAACCTAATAACCATGGCATTAAATAAAATCTTATTAAGTAAAAATAAAATGCAACATATAATGGAACTATCGGTCTTGCTAAAAACTCTGGTGTTATTTTGTCAAAAACCCTCAGTACTGGATTTGTAAACTTTACGAAAATTCTCATAAAGAAAAAATTTGAGTCCTCTCTTTGAAAGATGTTCATAGCCGCTCTCCCAATTAAAGTGTACATCACTATCCCTAAAATATAATCTAATATGTAAACCCAAATAGGCATAATTTACATTATCATTATTAAGACAAAAAAAAAGGGGCGAATAAATCGCCCCTTTAAATCATTTATTATTTTACCTTAGTGCGCTCTACCAAGAATAGCTTTTCCGCTAGGAACCCTAACTTCATCAACCATTCTTTGAGTTGCAGCATCAGGAGCTTTGGTCATTAAACTTACAACAACCATCACTACTAAACATACTGGAGCACCGATCAGACCAAATCTTAAATGGTCAATACCTAACCAAGCTGGGTTACCCAAAAACTTAGGATACACATAGATTAGATAAGCTGTTCCAGCTGCCAGTCCAGATAGCATTCCTGCTATTGCACCTTCTCTAGTAGCTCTCTTCCACCATACTCCAAGTACAAGTGGGAAGAATAAACCTGACATCGCAAAGTCAAACGCCCATGCAACTGCTCCAAGGATACTAGTGATACGCATTGATGCAATGTATGCACCAGCTGCACCTGTAAGAATTAATAGAACACGCGCTACTATTAATCGTTTTCTAACATCCGCTTTAGGATCGATCATGTTGTAGTAAACATCGTGCGATAACGCATTTGAAATCGCAAGAACTAATCCATCCGCAGTTGACATCGCTGCAGCCATACCTCCGGCAGCAACTAATCCAGAGATTACGTATGGTAATCCAGCAACTTCAGGAGTTGCAAGAACTACTACACCCGTTCTCATGAACCATTCGTTTAACTGTAGTATGCCGTCACCGTTAAAGTCAGCAATGAATACTTGTTTTTGAGAAGACCATTGTTTGACCCACTCCAAACTTTGTACATCAGAGATAGATTTTCCAATAATACCTGTCGGTAAGTTTGGATCCATCAATGAAATTTTAGACAAAGTTGCAAGCATTGGAGCTGAAGAGTAAAGCAAGAAAATAAAGAATAGCGACCAAGCTACTGATTTTCTAGCTGATTTTACCGAAGGAGTTGTGAAGTATCTCATTAAGATATGAGGTAACGACGCAGTTCCTACCATCATACAGATAGCTAGCGATATGTATTTCCATACTGCCATTCCACCTGCACCTACACCAGCGTGTGCTACTGCAATAGATTTTAATCCACCAGGAACACCTGCTGCTTTTACATCAGCGGCACTGTTTTTGACTAAACCGAATTGACCTTCAAGTTCAGTTATTCTTGCTACCTCATCACCTAACATTAAGTGTGGGAATACACCGGCACCGATTTTGTTACTAATCCAGAATACTGGAATTAAGTAAGCAACAATCAATACAATATATTGTGCTACTTGTGTCCATGTTACAGCTCTCATTCCGCCTAACATTGAACAAAGCAAGATACTAACTAAACCTACCCATACACCTGCTTCAAACGGAATACCTAATGCTCTAGCAGCAATAGTTCCTGTAGCATTTATCTGAGCTGTCACGTAAGTGAAAGAAGCTAATACAAGAACCAATACTGCACAGAAACGTACACCGTTTCCACCGTATCTTGTTCCTATAAAATCTGGCACCGTGTAACATCCAAATTTTCTTAAGTATGGTGCTAACAAAGTTGACACAAGCACATAACCACCTGTCCAACCTACTAAGAAAGCCATATAACTATAGCCACCAAAATAAACACCACCTGCTAATGCTACGAACGAAGCACCTGACATCCAGTCAGCTGCTGTCGCCATTCCATTAAACACTGTTGGGACTTGTCTTCCTGCAAGATAATATGCGTCTACCTGTATCGTTCTCGATAAATAACCAATTAAGGCATATATCGCTACGGTAAATGCAACAAACAAAATACCAATTGTTTTTGCTGTTACACCAGCTTGCTCAGCTATTGCCATCATTAAGATGAAAACTAAGAAGCCTCCGGTATACAAACCATAAATCTTAGGAAGGTTTTGTATAAATCCACCTTTAAACATTAATCCTCCTTCTCTCCGAAACCAAACTCTTCATCAATTTTTTCTTGTTTGTTTGCAAACCAGAAAATGATGATAACGAACGCAAGAAGTGATCCTTGTGCCGTCATGTAATAAGCTAACGGATATCCTAGAAAGCTCATTCCGTTGATTTCATATCCAAAAAGGAAAATTACCATTGAGAAGAATGCCCAAAGAACTAACGTCATTATCATGTGTCCTTTAGTTTTCTGCCAATGTTTTTCTTTATTTGACATATTTCCCCCTATATTTACGTTATCGTAATTAACTTGCTGAGATCTTACCCATCTTGAGAGTAATTAAAAGTTAAAAAACCTAAAATGAAATGGTATAAATGCCGTAAAATAAGGAAAAAATAAGGGACATAAGGACATACAACTTGAAATTGAATTTAAAAGCAATATCTGAGGTCTTATCAGCAATAAAGGACTATCTATTTCCTTACGAAAAAATAAGCAAAAAATTTTTGAAAATCAATAATCAAGATGATTTGATTAATTTTATAAAAGAAAAATCAGCTTTTGTAACTCAGTCAACTCTTTATGGTTATTTAAAAACTAGGATGGGTTTAAAACAAAATATGATGTTTACCGATGATATTTTTATCGAGTCTGTAAATAAGGCCAAGTGGAACATTTTTTCTGAAGCTGTAACAGATTTAACTTTTTTTGCTGTCTCATATTTGAACAAAAAACATAATATAGATATTTTAGATCCAAATAAAATTTATCAAAATATTTTAGATAATGAAATCATAAATGGTTTGCCAAATGAAATTTGTGAAAAATACAAATTAAGATTTAAGGAAAAATTAAATAATTTTAATATTAAAGAATATTGTAGCGATAAACCCTTTTCAAATAGTTGTAACGCTTTATTTCATTGGGCACCAATAGCTGATGAATTAAAAGAATTGGATAAAGAAATTGTAATTAATTCCATTAAAAATAAATGGATGTTAGTAATAGCAGACTTAGAAAAAATTCCTGTGAATTTAAAATAACTAATCTTTATTTTGTCTATTTTCTATTAAAGATTCAACAACCGAAGGGTCGGCTAAAGTAGTAGTATCACCAAGTTCATTGTGTTCGTTTGCAGCAATCTTTCGTAAAATTCTTCTCATTATTTTGCCTGACCTTGTTTTCGGTAATCCTGGAGCAAATTGAATTAAATCTGGTGTAGCTATAGGTCCAATCTGTTTTCTTACCCAAAGTTTAAGCTCTCTTTCTAAGTCACCGTCAGGTTGTTCGCCAGCATTTAAAGTTACATAACAATACAAACCATTTCCTTTTATATCGTGAGGATAACCAACCACAGCAGATTCTGCTACTTTAGGATGTGCAACAAAAGCACTCTCTATTTCAGCAGTTCCCAAGTTATGTCCAGAAACAATAATTACATCATCAACTCTTCCTGTTATCCAAAAATAACCATCTTTGTCTCTTCTACATCCGTCCCCTGTAAAATATTTTCCATCAAATTGTGAAAAATATGTATCTATAAATCTTTTATGATCACCATAAACCGTTCTCATTTGTCCTGGCCATGATGCTGACATACACAATCTTCCTTTACATGCCCCTTTAAGAACTGTCCCTGCCTCATCGACTATCACTGGTTTTATTCCATAAAATGGCTTAGTCGCTGATCCCGGTTTTAAATCTATCGCACCAGGTTGAGGAGCAATTAAAATACCCCCGGTTTCTGTTTGCCACCAAGTGTCGACAATTGGGCAGCGTCCGTCGCCTACTATTTTGTAGTACCACATCCAAGCCTCTGGATTGATAGGTTCCCCAACAGTACCAAGTAATTTTAAAGATTTTCTACTAGTTTTTTTTACTGGCTGATCGCCCTCCTTCATAAGAGCTCTGATAGCCGTAGGAGCCGTATAAAAAATATTTACTTTATATTTATCCACGATTTGCCACCATCTCGAGTTGTCCGGATAATTTGGAACCCCCTCAAACATAATTGTTGTGGCTCCATTAGATAATGGTCCATAAATAATATAGCTGTGCCCAGTTACCCAACCTATGTCAGCTGTGCACCAATAAATATCCTTAGGCTTATAGTCAAATATATATTGATGAGTCATTGATGCATACACTAAATAACCACCTGAAGTATGAAGTACACCTTTAGGTTTTCCAGTAGAACCCGAAGTGTACAATATAAATAATGGATCTTCAGCGCTCATTTCTTCAGGGTCACATTTAGCTGACACTTTTTTAATTAGCTCTTCATAAGAAACATCTCGCTCATCATCCCAACTTACTTGATTTCCTGTTCTTTTGACTACTATACACTTTTTTACATTAGGACACTGAGATAAAGCTTCATCAGCTATTTTTTTAAGAGGTATTATTTTACCTCCCCTTACTCCTTCATCCGCAGTAATTAAGTAGTCCGATTCACAATCATTAATTCTTGTTGCTATCGAGTCAGGTGAGAAACCACCAAAAATTATAGAATGAACCGCTCCTATTCTTGCACAAGCAAGCATTGTGTATGCA
The DNA here is from genome assembly GCA_902530885.1 of uncultured Pelagibacteraceae bacterium. Classification (GTDB taxonomy): domain Bacteria; phylum Pseudomonadota; class Alphaproteobacteria; order Pelagibacterales; family Pelagibacteraceae; genus Pelagilacustribacter. Next base: position 1,219 of record CACABZ010000022.1, on the reverse strand, counting down.
AGTTCAGGTATCATGGTTAAATAGATAGTTACTCTGTCACCCTTTTGTATTCCTATACTTTTTAGAGCATTAGCAGCTTTGCTAACATTTTTATGTAATTCTTTGTAAGTTATTTTTTTGGTATCTGAAGGATCATCTCCCACCCAAATTATTGCAGTTTTTTTGCCATTCTTCTTTAAATGTCTATCAATACAATTTGCTGAAACATTTAAAGTACCATCGTAAAACCATTTTATTTTAACTTCATCTTTACTATATTTTACATCCTTAATTTTAGAATATGGTTTAATCCAGGTAATTCTTTTTCCTTCTTTTTTCCAAAATTTATCATTTTCTTTAACTGATAAATTATATTTTTTTTTGTATTTAGAACTATTGACTAAAGCTTGATTAGACCAAGCTTCAGAAACTTTTATAACTGAATTTCCCTCTTCATCTTTAACAATAATACTTTTTTTTGATCTTCCAACTTTAGATTTTGAAGACTTTGTTTTTCTTCTAGATCTTTTTATTTTTTTTGATCTAGTTTTTTTTCGTTTATTCTTTTTTTTCGATCTTTTTGCCACTTTAAACCTTTTTTATTTTTTCTCAGATTTTACCCATCTTACAAATTATTTTCCAGCTTTTAAAATCAATAGGCATTACTGATAATCTACTCTGTTTTATCAACGGTAAATGTGAAATTTGCTCTGTTTTTTTTATATTTTCCAATGTTACAGGTGTTTTTAACTTTTTTTTAAACCTAACCTGAACAGCAACAAATCTTTTTTTTCTATCAGTTTTATCAATAAAGGCCTTTTTAATGACTGATACTATTCCTACAATTTCCTTACCTTCATTTGAATGATAGAAAAAACATTCATCTCCAATTTGCATTTTCTTTAAATTATTTGCAGCTTGATAATTTCTTACTCCGTCCCACGTGGCTCCTTTACGACCAGCTTTCTTTTGTTGATCAATAGACCAAACATATGGCTCAGATTTAATTAACCAGTAATTTTTCAAAGTTTTAAACCAGGTCCCTTCATATAAGGAGCTGCTTTATCTAGCGGCCATCTAGATTTTGGTTCTACATTTAAGTCGTTAATTAATTTTCTTTTGTACCTTTGTATTCCTGCCCAACCAATCATTGCAGCGTTATCCCCACAAAATTTGAAGTCAGAAAAAATCGGTTTAAAATTATTTTTTTTAGAAAGTTCTTCTAAACTTTTTCGAATAC
>CACABZ010000021.1 GCA_902530885.1 uncultured Pelagibacteraceae bacterium | reverse complement strand
ATTTAGTTGCTTCCTCAGCTTGTTTTTTTAAATTATCAAGTTGTTTTTCTTGTTGTCTTCTTAATTCATCAGCTCTTTTTAAATTATTTTCAGCTGCATTTAGTCTTGTTTCAGCTTCGTGTCTTCTAGCATGAATTCCTGCTATACCTGCGGCTTCTTCTAAAATAGCTCTTCTCTCAACTGGTTTTGAAATAACTAGTTGACCAATTTTTCCTTGACTAATCATTGATGGTGAGTGAGCACCAGTGGACAGATCAGCAAAAAAAGTTTGTGCATCTCTTGCTCTAACTTCTTTACCATTAATGTAATACTTGGAACCTTTGTCTCTTTCAATTTTTCTTGAGACAAGCACCTCATCCACAGAGGAGTATTGTTGTGGCCCACTCTTATTTTGATTATCTAGAAAAATTGAAACTTCTGAAAAATTTTTTTCTGGGCGATTTGATGTTCCTGAAAAAATAACATCTTCCATGCCTGCACCTCTCATACTTTTTGCAGATGTTTCTCCCATACACCATCTCAATGACTCAACAATGTTCGATTTTCCACATCCATTAGGACCCACTATACCTGTTAACCCTTCATCAATAAAAAAGGTAGTCTTATCAAAAAAGGACTTAAATCCAGTTAACTCCAATTTTTTAAATTTCATGTCTTATAGTAGTTTATCTATTTGCTTTTTTAAAGATTTGTATTTTGGCCCACCCTCATACTTTTTACCATTGATATATATAGTGGGGGTTGAGGAAATTTTATATTTTTTTTGAGCATCGATTCGTTCATTTAGAATTATCTCCTGTATCTTGTCATCTGTTATACATTTTTTCATTGCACTTTCTTCAAAATTATTCTCTAACCCTATTTCTATTAATAACTTATTAATTACATTTATATCAGATCCAACCGCCCAATCTTTTTGTTTCTCATATAATTTTGCTAACAAATCAAAGTTTTTTTCTACGCTAGAAGAACAACGAATAAGTTTTTCAGCATTTAGCGCAGCTAAATCTAAAGGAAATGAATGGTGTTCAAAAGTTACTTTACCTGCATCAATATATTCGCTTTTTAAACGAGAAAAGATATTTTCATGAAATTTAGCACAATGAGGACAAGTTAATGAGGAAAAAACTTTTATATTTACTTTTGCATCACTTTTACCTATTTTTAAAACAGTTTCTGCAGCGATTAGAGAAATCGGTATTATAAATAAATATATTAATATTAGTTGGCTAATTATTTTTTTCATTATAAGCTTTGATTAAGTCATTAAGTTTTCTCTTTAATTTTAAATCTTTTATTTGTTCCAAGTCTTTATCAAATTTCTTGAAATCAAATTGAGACTGGTCATTTGAGTTTTTTTCTCTTCTAGCATGAAGTAGTTTTAATTCAACATTTTCAATATAATTATATCCAAAAAAAGTATTTATTTTATCTATTATAGAATTTTTATTATATTCTATAACAACTTCTTTTCCATGTAACACGTTAATCACCAAATTTGGTTTATTAGATAATTTATTTATTTTTATGTTTATAGGAAAACATTTATCTGAAATATCTTTTCCAACTATTTTTGTCCAATTATCAACAATACCTGCAAAGTTGTAACCATTTTTTTTAAGATTTTTTTTAATTTTTGAAGGTATAATACTTGAAAACGGTCTTAAACCTTGTATGAAACTTTTAGTTTTATTATTATTCTTTTTATGCATATAAAATTTAATCTAACAAAATATATTCTAGCTTGGTACGATAATAAAAAGCGCATATTACCATGGCGTGTTGGTAAAAACTCACCTAATCAGCTTTATTATCGTATTTTAAGCGAATTTATGCTCCAGCAAACACAAGTTAAAACAGTTATCCCTTATTTTGTTAAATTTACAAGAACCTTTAAAAATTTAAGTAGCCTATCAAATTCTAGTGAAAAAAAAGTTTTAAAACTTTGGGAGGGTCTAGGTTATTACAGAAGAGCTAGAAATTTGTTAATTACATCAAAAATTTTAATAAACAAATACAACTCAAAACTTCCTAAAGATATTAATGAGATTAAAACTTTACCTGGAGTGGGTGAGTATACAGCAAATGTATTAGCTGCTTTAATACATGATAAAGCTACAATTGCTATTGATGGTAATGTTAAAAGAGTATTTACGAGGGTTTTAAACAAATCCGAAAATGAAATTGATTTTCAAAAATTTATAAACGCAAATAAAAAAAATCTATTAAATACAAAACGTAACTCTGATGTTGTAGAAGCGCTAATGGAATTCGGAGCCTTAATTTGCAAACCCAAAGAACCTTGTTGCAGCATATGTCCGATTAAAAAAAACTGTAAATTTGAAAAAAGTGAAAAAAAACTAATCCAAACTAAAAAAAATTTAATTAATGAGGAATTAAATGTTTTTTGTTACCTTAATAAAAATGGAAAGATAGCTTTAACAAAAAAAAATAAAGTTGGCTTTTTAAATAAATTTAATTTGCCTCAAATAGAAAAAAAAATAAAATCTAAAAGATTTTTTAAAAAATGGAAATTGCTTAAAAAATATCGAAATTCTATTTCAAATAAAAAATTAAATATTAATTTGTATTACCAATTTTCACAAAGAATACCAGTTGATTATAATTGGTATTCTATTAAAAATAATAATGAGTTTATTCCCTCATTTACAAAAAAAATTTTTAGGCAAGTTTCTACTTTATTCCGATGAAAAAAAAAATAGCTATAATTGGTGCTGGGATAGCTGGCTTAACGTTGGCAAATCTTATTAAAAAATTCTCAGACCATGAGTTTATGCTTTATGAAAAAGCAGAAAGCTTACCACTCGATCAAGGTTATGGAATTCAATTATCTCCAAATATTATAAAAATTTTAAACAAAATTAATTTTAAAAAAATAAACGACGATAATATTTTTAATCCTTATAAGATAGATTTTTATAATTTAAAAAAAAAACAAATATGTGATTTGGATTTGACTCAGTTCAACACAGATAATGAAAAATATACAACTTTACAAAGATCAACCTTGATAGAATTTTTGAAAGACAATGTCTACGCTCAACACTTAAGATTTGGAAAAAGAATTAAAGAAGTATCTGAGATTAAGGAGAAAATCCTAATCAAATTTGATGACAATACAAATGATTTAGTTGATTATGTGGTCGGTGCAGATGGAATATTTTCAAACACAAGATCTTTTTTTGAAAAGAATAAAAATAATCCTAAATTTCGGAATGCTATTGCAATAAGATCACTTTTAAAGTTTAACAAAGATTTAAATATTAATAGTCAAAATATTAGTTTGATGTTAGGGGGAAATTGCCACTTAGTTCTTTATCCAATTAACAAAAAAAATGAGATAAATATGGTTTGTATTTTAAGAAATAAAAAATATGATTCAGAAAATATTAAAAATTTACTTGAAAAAAAAGTTTTATCTCAAAATATGGGATTAAAAAATATTTTCAAAGATGATCTTACTTCTTGGCCATTATACTCAACTCGTGACATGTTGCCGTCTACTAACAATAAAGTATTTTATATAGGTGATGCATTAAATGGATTTCTACCGACTATGGCCCAAGGTGCTGGACAATCTATAGAAAGTGCTAACGAACTGTTTGATTTAATAAAAAATAAAAATTCAGATATTCAAAAAATTTATTTCCAAGCGAGATATAAAAAAGCAGCATTGGTAAAAAATAGATCAAATTTTAACTTTTTCATTTTTCATTTTTCAAGTTATATAATGCAATCTATTAGAAACTTTTTGATGAAGATATTTTTGAAGAGGAAAAATTTTATTAACGCTTATTTGGGTGTAATTTATAAAAACTAAAACTTTTTATCTAATATAAATTTTTGTCTAAGATTATCTATTAATACTGGTGTCCCATTCATATTATAATGCCAATACGTCCAACCGTTATAGCTTTCAGCACCCATAATTTTAGCTGCAATTTTATGAATCGAACCCTCAGTCTCCTTGTATTTGATACTTCCGTCAACCATAATTTTAGCATTAATTTTTTTCTTTGGATCGAATAAAGTTGTTCCAGGTTGAATTATTCCTAATTCAACTAATGAACCAAAAGGTACTCTAGGTTTTGATTTGTTGTTTTCAACTGTATCAAGAAAATCATCTTCAATTTTTTTTGCCTTATTAACCCTTTCTAAGGCTGCCCGAAAATACTTTTTATCTTTTTCTATTCCAAAATAAGTTCTTCCTAATTTTTTTGAAACTACTGCAGTAGTTCCCGTTCCTAAAAAAGGATCAAATATTTTGTCGCCTTTATTTGTAGTTGCTAAAATAATTCTGTGCAACAAAGATTCTGGTTTTTGTGTTGAGTGTAATTTTTTTCCATTTTTTTTTAGTCTCTCTTTTCCACTACAAATTGGCAGTGCCCAATCAGACCGCATTTGTAAATCGTCGTTCAAGCATTTTAGAGACTGGTAATTGAAGGTATATTTTGATTTTTTATTTTTAGAGGCCCAAATTAATGTTTCATGAGCATTTGTGAATCTAGTTCCTCTAAAATTAGGCATAGGATTATTCTTCTTCCATATTACGTCATTGAGTAACCAAAAATTTAAATTCTGTAAATGATATCCGAGACGAAAAATATTATGATAAGATCCAATTACCCAAATGCTACCATTGTCTTTTAAAATTCTTCTACATTCACTTAGCCAAGTTTTGCTGAAAATGTCATAATGAGAAAAACTATTAAAATGATCCCATTTATCATTTACTCCGTTGACTTTGCTTGAGTCAGGCCTTGTTAGTTTTTTACCAATTTGCATATTGTATGGAGGGTCAGCAAAAACCAAGTCAAAGGATTTACTCGGAATTTTTTTTAATTCTTTTAAACAATCTCCGTTTATTATTTTATTAGAAAAATTATGCATCTAAGGATTCAACCTTAAATTGAATCTTTGGTCAAACTATTTTACGTGAAAAAAGGTGGGATTAGTTGTCTAAAAAATTATTTTAACAACATCTTGTATATAGGATTAAAATTTTTTCTATGTATTGTTGATGCTCCATGTTTTTTTAATCCATCTAAATGTTCTTTAGTACCGTATCCAAAATTTTTATTCCAAAGATAGTTGTTAAATTTTTTTGAAAGCTTAATCATTAATTCATCCCTATAAACTTTAGCAATTATTGATGCTGCACTGATACATTTTATTTTTTCGTCTCCTCTTATGATAGATTTACATTTATGACCAATATTAAGTGAAAAATTACCGTCCACAAGCACTAAGTCTGGTATTAATGGCAAGTTAAAGATAGCTCTTTTCATTGACAACAACGATGCCTGAAGAATATTTAATTTTTCAATTTCTTTTACTGAGGAAATACCTATTGAAAAATATGATTTGATTTTAAGTTCTTCAGATAGTTCTTTTCTCTTTAAAAAAGACAATTTTTTTGAATCTTTTATATCGCTCAATCTTGCACCTTTTTTAATTATTACTGCAGCTGAAACTACTGGTCCTGCAAGACAACCTCTACCCACTTCATCTACACCAGCTATCAAATTAATTTTTTTCAATTTTTATGTTTAAATTTTTTATTTTATCTCTAATCTTTTTTAAATCTTCCCAAGAAAATTTCTTTTGATCTGGCTGCCTTAAAAGATAGGCTGGATGAAAGGAAACGATCGTAAATATTTTAGATTTTTCAATTATTACTTCATGCCACTTGCCTCTCATTTTTGAAATTACATCTGAATTTTCCAGAATAGCATTCATTGCCGTACTTCCTAAAAGTAGAATTATTTTTGGCCGAATGATTAAAATATGTTTTTTTAAAAAAGGAAGATATCTTTTTACCTCCTGATCAGTTGGCTTTCTATTCTCTGGCGGTCGATAATTTACAACATTTGTAATATATACGTTACTGCGGTTTAAATTAATAGCATCTAACATCTTATCTAGAAGTTGTCCTGCTCTACCAACAAATGGCAATCCCTCTTTATCCTCATTAGCTCCTGGACCTTCTCCAATTATCATGATTTTTGATTTTGAATTGCCATCAGAAAAAACTTGCTTACTAGCGTTATCTTTCAATTTACAACCCCTAATTTCAGATATTTCTCGGGATAAATTAATAAGACTTTTTTCTATTGTGCTTTCTGAAGTAAGCTCTTTTTTTTTGTATCTGATTATTTCTTTATTATTAAAAATTAGGTTATAATTTATGAGAT
>CACABZ010000020.1 GCA_902530885.1 uncultured Pelagibacteraceae bacterium | reverse complement strand
ATTAAATTTGATAAAAATATCAAGTTTTTATCAAACTCCATCATATCCAAATAAGTCAGATCCAAAATTTATTAATTTATGCGTTAAATTAGAAAGCAATCTTAAAGCAAGTGAACTACTCAATGAAATAAAAAAAATTGAAAAAAAACTTGGAAGAATGCGGATAAAAAAAAATGAGCCCAGAACATGTGATATAGATATAATTGATTTTAACGGTGAAATTATTAAAAATGATGAATTAGTAGCACCACACCCAAGGCTTCATTTGAGAAATTTTGTAATTTATCCTTTAAAAGAGATTGAACCTAATTGGTTTCATCCGATATTTAATAAAAATATAGATAGTTTTTTTCAAGAATTAGATAAAAACTCCCATAATGAGATTACAAGACTAGGTAAAAGTGATATATTGAATTAATGATTAGTAACAATCAATTAATAAATGAAATAAAGTCTTATAACAAATTTCTTAATCATGATTCATTAAACAAGGCGTTTAAATTTGCAATAGATGCTCACAAAAATCAAAAAAGAGACGAGGGCGTTCCGTATATTATTCATCCAGTAGCGGTAGCAAAAATTTTAACAGATTTAAAACTTGATAGCGCTACTATTACAACGGGATTGTTACATGACACAATTGAAGACACAAAGGTAACTTATGAAACAGTTAAAAAAGAATTTGGTGAAGAGGTTGCAAATTTAGTAGATGGGGTTACTAAAATTTCCGCCTTAGAAGACAAAGCTTCTAGCGACTCTAAAGCAGAAAATTTCAGAAAATTGATTTTAGCTACTTCTAAAGATATTCGTGTTTTATTAGTAAAATTAGCTGACAGGTTACACAATATGAGAACAATCAAATTTGTAAAGGACAAAGAAAAGATGGTACGAAAAGCAAAAGAGACAATGGAAATTTATGCCCCTTTAGCAGATAGGATGGGAATGAATAGGATAAGGGACGAGTTGGAAGATTTATCATTTGAAATTTTAAATAAAGAAGCAAGAGATTTAATACAAGAAAGACTAAAATTTATTAAAAATAATAGAGATGATAATTTTAAAATTATTTCAGCAGAATTAATAAATCTTCTAAATGATAATGGAGTTACTGCTAGAATAGCAGGAAGAGAAAAAACTCCTTTTTCAATTTGGCGTAAAATGCAAAACAAAAAAATATCTTTGGAACAATTGACTGATATTGTTGGGTTCAGAATTTTATTAAAATCTGTAGAAGATTGTTACAAAACACTAGGCATATTACATTCTAAATATTCTGCAATTCCAGGAAAATTTAAAGATTATATTTCAACGCCCAAAATAAATAAGTACAAATCAATACATACAGCTTTAATAGGTCCATACAAACAGAGAATTGAAATACAGATAAGAACTTATGAAATGAATGAATTCGCTGAAAGAGGTATCGCATCTCATTGGAAGTATAAATCCTCAGAAAAATTTTCCGAACTTTCTTGGAAAGAATATGATTGGCTAAGAGATTTAGTTGAAATCATTGAAACTGGTAATAGTCCAGAACATTATTATGAATTTACAAAATTACAAATGTTTCAAGATAATGTTTTTTGTTTTACACCAAAAGGAGCAGTAATTAAATTACCTAAAAATGGAACCCCAATAGATTTTGCTTATGCGGTTCACACCAAAGTTGGTGATACAGCTATAGGATGTGAAATAAATGGTAAAGAAATGCCACTCCAAACTATACTCAAAAATGGAGACATGGTTAAAATTCTTACATCTTTGAGTGTTTCCCCATCTTTGCATTGGTTGTCATCATCAAAAACTGGAAAAGCACGTGCTTCAATTAGAAGGTATTGGCAAGGTAGAAGCAATAAACAGCAAGACGAAGAAAAAGTTTATAACTCATCTTTAATAATTGATTTACCCCACAATCCTGGTGTTTTAGGTGAAATTAGCACCTTAATTGGTCTTAACAAGAGCAATATTGTGAATATTGAACTTTTAAAAAGAAAAGAAGATTATTTACAATTTTCTTTCGATATTCAGATTAAAGATTTGAAAAATTTTACAAACTTGATAAGTCAAATTAAGCAAAAAGATTATAAATTTAAAATAGTTAGACATAAAAATAAAAAAAATGCTTTCTTACAAAGAATCTTTAAAAATTTTAAAAGAAGCTAATGCCCTTATGGAGGGACATTTTATATTATCTTCAGGATTACACAGTCCACAATACGTTCAATGTGCTCAATTAATGAGCAAACCAGACAAAGCAAAAAAGATTTGTGAGTCTCTATCAGAAAAAATTAATAGTGAGTTTAAAAAATTCGATATTATATTATCTCCTGCTATGGGAGGCATTGTGCTTGGTTATGAGATTGGTAGATTATTAAATAAAGAAACTATATTTTCCGAACGAGTTAATGGAGAATTAAAACTTAGAAGAGATTTTTCAATAAAAAAAGATCAAAAAGTTCTAATTGTTGAAGATGTTATTACTACTGGAAAATCAAGTTTAGAATGCTCAAAATTAGTATTGGATAATAAAGCAAATATTGTTGGATATGCATGTTTGATTGATAGGTCTAACGGAAAATCCCCAATAAAAGGAAAAATTGTTTCACAGGTTGAATTAAACATTCCAACATATACAGAGAAAAATTTACCTAATAACTTATTAGCTCTTAAAGCAGTTAAACCTGGAAGCAGAAATCTTTAATGAGTAAAATCAGACTCGGAGTAAATATTGATCATGTTGCAACCGTTAGAAACGCAAGAGGTGAATCTTACCCAAGCCCTCTAAGAGCAGCTTTATTAGCTCAAAAAAATGGCGCTGAGTCTGTTACAATACATTTAAGAGAAGATAGACGTCATATAAGAGAATTTGATCTTAAGGAAATAAAATCGAAATTAAAAATTCCACTTAATCTTGAAATAGCTGCTACTAAAGAAATGTTAAACATCGCTTTAAAAAGCAAACCAGATTTTATTTGTATTGTTCCAGAAAAAAGGCAAGAATTAACTACAGAGGGCGGCTTAAATTTAAATCATAGAAAAAGGTTTTTAAATAAACTGATTAAAAAACTTAAAAATAATAATTTCAGAGTAAGTTTATTTATTGAGCCTAGTATTCAAGATATTAAAAAGTCACAAGAATTAAATGCTGATTGTGTAGAAATACATACTGGAAGATTTTGCAATCTTGTTAATGACAATAAAAATTTCAATTACGAACTTGAAAAAATTAAAAAAGCTGTAATTTTTGGCAACAAATTAGGTTTAGAGGTACATGCAGGTCATGGTCTTACATTTAAATCTGCTAAAATATTAAAAAAAGTTAAAGGAATTAAAGAATTTAATATTGGACATTTTTTAATTGGAGAGTCAATTTTTGAAGGTTTGGGTAAAACTGTTAAAAAATTTAAAAGGATTTTGTATAAATGAAGCTATTCGGTGTTGGTACTGACATAATACGAGTAAATAGATTAAGAAAATCTCTAAAAAAAAAACCTTTTTTATCAAGAATATTCAGTGATGAAGAAATTATAAAATGTAAAAGAACAAAAAATAATTCAAATTGTTTTGCAAAAAGATTTGCTGCAAAGGAAGCATTCTCAAAGGCTTTAGGCACAGGAATATCTAAAGGTATTAATTTCAACGAAATCGTTATTTTAAATGAAAAATCAGGCAAACCATATATAAAGTTAATTAATATAACAAAAAAGATTGTTGAGAGAAAAATAAAAAAAAAAAATTATAAAATCTCTTTGTCAATTGCTGATGAAAAAGACTATGCGGTTGCATTTGTTACAATTTCAATATGAAAAAAAATATAAGAAATGTTATAATAGATAATTTTAAAACTTTACTTTATGCTCTTATTATAGCTGTTCTTATAAGATCTTTACTTTTTCAACCTTTTTATATTCCTTCGTCCTCTATGGAGCCAACTTTGTTAGTTGGCGATAGATTATTTGTATCAAAATATACATATGGTTATAGCAAACATTCTTTTCCTTTTAGTCCAGCTTTATTTAAAAATAGGATTTTTAATGATGAACCCATTAGAGGAGATCTAGTAGTATTTAAAACTCCTGCAGATAATAGAACAGATTATATTAAAAGAGTAATTGGCATGCCTGGTGACAATATTCAATTTATAAATGGTTCTTTATTCATTAATGACGAAGAGGTTTTAAGAGAGGAGATAAAAAAAGATTTTTTTGTTAGATGTGGTGGCTTAAACTTAAAAGTTAATGCTTTTTATGAAACTTTACCTAATGGAAAAAAATATGTGGCTGTTTATAATTCACTTGGCACTTTGCAAAATTCTGATCGTTATATAGTTCCTAACAATCACTATTTTTTTTTAGGTGATAATAGAGATTGCTCTAAAGATAGTAGATTTCTCTCTTCAGTTGGTTATGTCAAAAATGAAAATTTGGTTGGTAAAGCGAAAATAATTTTTTTCTCTAACGACACTCTTACAAGTAGTTTTTTAAAATTTTGGAATTGGAAAGATTCTTTAAGAATGGATAGAATTCTATTAAAGTTATGAAAAAAATTAGTTTATCGAAATTTGAAAATATAATTAATTACAGATTTGAAACAAAAAGTTTTTTAAAAAAAAGCTTAACACACAAAAGCTTTGACCCAGATATTAATAATGAAAAACTAGAATTTTTAGGAGATAGAGTTTTAGGACTTATAATTGCAAAAAATCTAATATTAAAATATCCAAAAGACAACGAGGGTATTCTAGATAAGAAATTCGCTAATTTAGTGAATAAAAAAAAATGTGCTTATATTGCAGAAAAAATAAATTTAAAAAAATTTATGTATTTAGGAGAAAATTATAAAAAAAAAAACCAAACATATGAAAAAATATCTGGTGATTGTTTGGAGGCATTAATCGGAGCAATATTTGTTGATAACGGTATTAAAGCAGCTGAAAAATTTATTTTAAGATACTGGGAAAGTTCAATTCAACAATCTATTGAAACGATAGTTGACTCAAAAACCAAACTTCAAGAATTTTGTTTAAAAAAATATAAGAAGTTACCCTTGTACACCTTAGAAAAGAAGTCTGGGCCAGATCATAAGCCATTATTTAAAGTTTATGTACAGATACCTAATTCCAAAAAAATTGCATCATCAGGAACATCTAAAAAAGAAGCTCAACAGAATGCAGCTCGAATACTAATCAAAGAATTAAAGATATGAATTGGGAAGATGAGGGTTATCTATTAAAAAAAACTAAATTTAGAGAAAACGCTAACATCATAAACGTATTCACTGAAACCCACGGCAAAGTAAGTGGCATTGTGTACGGAGGCAATTCTAGAAAAATTAAAAATTATTTACAAATAGGAAATAAAATATTTTTAATTTTTAAATCTAATAATGCTAATAAACCAGGCTATCTTAAAACAGAAATTATAAATGCTATTTCACCAAAATATTTTGATGATAAATTAAGATCGTATTGTATTTTATCAATTACTGATTTGTTAAACTCTCTTTTGCCGGAATCCCAATCTCACAAAAAGCTTTACACCTCTCTAAATAATATGATGAAAAATTTAGACCACAACAATTGGCCAATTATGTATATATTTTGGGAATTAAATTTAATCAAAGAATTAGGTTTTGGCCTAGAATTAAATAAAACAAACAATGAAAGTGATTTAATAACAACCGAAATAGATAATGTTAGTTATGAAATACCAAAATTTATAATTAATGAAATTACGCCTAGCAATTACTCCAGTAAATTAATTACAGATTCTTTAGTTTTTACTCGTAATTTATTGTTAAATAAATTTTTTCTTCCAAATAATTTAATATTTCCAAGATCTAGGGTTATTTTTGAAAATTATTTTAATTGATTTTTTAGTTCCTTACATATTTCCAATGCAAAATAGGTAACTATGGCGCTAGATCCAGCTCTTTTTAAAGATATTAAAGTTTCAAAAATAGCACTTTTATTAATGATTTTATTTTTTATCGCGTTTTTGATCAAACTATATTCCCCTGAAACCTGGTACGAAAATACAGGAATTTTAAAATTATTTTTTATTAATGAAATTATATCTAAGTAAGGTAAACCAGGTTTGACCATAACAAAATCAGCACCTTCTTTTATATCGAATGCAACTTCTCTAATAGCTTCTTCTGAATTATGAAAATTCATTTGATAAGTTTTTTTATCTCCTTTAAGAAATTTATTTGAACCTATAGCATTTCTGAAAGGACCGTAGAAATTTGATGCGTATTTAACGGCGTAAGATAAAATTTTGGTATCTTTAAAGTTATTTTTATCTAACTCTTTTCGAATTCTACCTATTCTACCATCCATCATGTCAGACGGTGCGATTACATCACAACCCATTTCAGCTTGTAAGACTGCTTGATTAATTAGAATTTCTAAAGTCTTGTCATTATCAACTATTCCATCAATTAGCAATCCATCATGACCGTGATCTGTGTAAGGATCCAATGCTACATCACACATAAGGCCAAAATTTTTATAATTTTTTTTAATTTTTTTTAAAGCCTTGCAAACAATATTATTTTCATTAAGAGCCTCGCTTCCAAATTTATCTTTTTTTGAATTTGGCGTGTTAGGAAATAATGCAATCATTGGTATACGATACTTTGATGCTTGGTCTAATATTTGATTTAGATTATCAATAGAGTATCTTAAAATATCAGGCATATTTTTAATTTTTTCTTTTTTATTTTTTCCCTCTGTCAAAAAAATTGGTAAAATC
>CACABZ010000019.1 GCA_902530885.1 uncultured Pelagibacteraceae bacterium | reverse complement strand
CAAATTTATATGGCAAAATCACTTATACCAGCAGCTGGCATCTTATTAATAATACAGGGAATAAGCGAAGTTTTTAGATCTATCATTTGTATACAGACGGGTCATTGGCCAGCGAGAATGGTTGTTGCCGAAGAGACAGAAAAAATTTTAATGAGAACTTCTCAAGACGAGGATCAAAAAGATGTTATTTAGTTTAACAAATCCAGAGATAGCAATTTTAATGATGGGAATTTTCCTCTTGGCTGTTCTACTAGGATTTCCAATTGCATTCACTTTGATGGCTATGGGAGTTGGTTTTGGATACTATGCTTATTTTGACCCTACGCGGATGGAGCATTTATTAGATAATAGAATTTTTCAACTTTTTGTACAAAATACTTATACTGTGATGGATAATACAGTTTTGACTGCTGTCCCCTTATTTTTATTTATGGGGTATCTCGTTGAAAGGGCTGGAATTGTTTCAAGATTATTTTTTGCCATAAGACTTGCATGCCACGGCTTACCCGCATCAATGGCTGTTGCAGCACTAATTACTTGTGCCTTGTTTTCAACAGCAACTGGAATAATTGGTGCGGTTGTTACATTAATGGGATTATTGGCTTGGCCTGCTATGGTAAAAGCTGGTTACGATAAAAAATTTGCTTCAGGAGTGATTTGTTCTGGAGGCTGTTTAGGAATACTTATTCCTCCAAGCATCATGCTTATAGTTTATTCTGTAATTGCTCAATTATCGCCTCTGAGATTATTTGCAGCTGCAATTTTTCCCGGATTAATGCTTGCAGGGCTTTATATTTTGTACGCTGTAACGAGAGCTTATTTAAACCCGTCATTAGCACCTAAACCACCTGCAGAAGAAATACCTCCTAGGTCAGTTATACTTAAAGAAGTGGTAGTATCTTTTTTGCCTTTATTCTCTTTAATCATTTTAGTTTTAGGTACAATTCTTGGGGGTCTGGCTACTCCTGCTGAAGCAGCAGCAGTTGGAGCATTTGGATCTTTAGTGCTGTCATATTTTTATAAAACACTAAAATGGAAAAATTTTAAAGAGTCCGTATTCCTCACGGCAAAAACAACTGCAATGATTATGTGGTTATTTATTGGTTCATGGACTTTTGCGTCAGTATTTTCATATCTCGGCGGCCATGAAGTATTTGAGCACTTTTTTAAATCAATGAATTTGCAACCTTGGCAATTTCTAGTTATCACCCAGATAATTATCTTCTTGCTCGGTTGGCCTTTAGAATGGACCGAAATTTTAATAATTTTTGTTCCAATATTTTTACCACTCGTAGAATTTTTTGGAGTTAATCCATATTTCTTCGCAATGCTTATTGCATTAAATCTGCAAACTTCATTTTTAACACCCCCCATGGCCATGTCTGCGTATTACCTAAAGGGTGTCCAAAGCAAAAATGTAGAATTGATGCAAATATTTCGTGGAATAATGCCATTCTTATCAATAGTGATTTTATCAATGGTATTAATGTATCTTTTCCCCGGAATTGCATTGTGGTTGCCTGATACTCTGTTCGCAAATTAATTTTTAATGGAAAATATAACTACAACTTCAGCTTTTGAATTGGTTGAAAAATTAAAAAAAGGTGAAATTTCTTCAGTTGATGTTTGTGAAGCGTATATAGATAGAATTAAAAAATTTGAAAAAGACGTAAAAGCTTGGGTTTTTTTTGACAAAAAGCTTCTTTTAGAAAAAGCTAAAGAAAAAGATGAATACAGAAAGTCAGGTAAACCTCTAGGCTCTCTTCATGGATTACCAATAGCTGTAAAAGATATAATAGGAACTTTAGATATGCCTACAGAGTGCGGAACAGTTTTTAGAAAAAAAATGTCAAGTTCTCAAGACTCCGAAATAGTTAATCTTTTAAAAACTGCTGGAGCAATAGTTATGGGTAAAACAGTTACATGTGAATTAGCTTATATTCATCCAAGTAAAACAACCAATCCTCACGATTACTCGAGAACACCAGGAGGTTCATCAAGCGGATCAGCTGCAGTTATTGCATCACACATGGCGCATCTTTCAATAGGATCCCAAACAGGAGGCTCAATTATTAGGCCTGCCTCATATTGTGGAGTTGTAGGATATAAACCTTCTTATGGCCTGATCTCACGAAGTGGAGTATTAAAAACTTCAGAAAAATTAGACACCATTGGTGTATTTGGAAAAACAGTTAAGGATGTAGCTTTATTAGCAAAATCCTTAATTAAAAAAGACTTATATGATCCTGCAACAATTCATTTTGCAGCAGATGACATGATAAAAATTTGTGAGGAAGGCCCACTGTTTGAACCGAAGTTCATTTTTTATAAAACTGACAAATGGAAAAATATAAGCAAAGAGTCACAAAAAGCTTTTGAGTTTTTAGTAAAAAACTTTAAAAAGAATATCGAAGTTTTTGATACTCCTTCGTATTTTAAAGAAATTCCGAAACATCATCAGATTATCCATGAAACAGATTTAGCTAATAATTTTCAGGTTTATTATAATAAAGATAAAACTAAACTATCTAAAGAGATGAGAGATGCGATTGGAAGAGGATTAAAATATTCTGCAAAAGAATATACTGACGCAATTGATTTTATGAAACAAAGTTACGAGTCTTATAAAGAAGTTTTTGAAGATTATCATGGTATTATAACACCTTCATCTAGTGGAGTTGCTGACAAAGGCCTTAAATCAACAGGTAGTGCAGACTTTCAAAAAACTTGGACTTATCTTGGATTACCAGCTATTTCACTTCCTTTACTTACTGGTGAAAATGACTTACCATTAGGTGTTCAATTAGTTGGCGACAAACTTGATGATCTAAGATTTTTAGGAACAGCTAATTGGTTAGAAAAAAATTGTAAAGATGAATAAAAAAATAGCTACAATTGCCGGATGTGTTTTGTGTATAGCTTTTCTAGTTGGATTAGCAACTACCTTAACAAGATCAATGATGATTGGTTTCACAGATGTTTTACCAGTTTACATCCTCATGGTAATAGTAATTATCATGATGCTTTATGAAGCCTTCTACGACAAAAAGTAATAATCTTTTTCCTTACATATTATTATTTGTACAGCCCATATTTATGGCAACAAACATTATTGTTGCTAGAGGTGGCGTAGAATACGTACCTCCAATTTCTCTGGCTTTTTGGAGATGGTTATTTGTATTTTTAATTTTATATCCTTTTTTTTACTCTGAAATTTATAAAAAAAGAATATTTTTAAAAAAAGAATTTTATAAATTATTTTTCTTAGGTTTAATGGGGTGTGGAGTTTGTGGCGCGTTCCCTTTTATTGCTGGAATGTCAACAACTATGGCTAACATGGGCATCATATATACTTCCTCTCCAGTTTTTATAATAATTTTATCTGTATTTTTGTTTAGAGAAAAAATTAGTGCAAATAGAATAATTGGACTTATTATTTGTTTAGTTGGAGTAATCACAATAATTACAAAAGGTAATATAAATTATCTTATAGATTTTAGATTTACCTCTGGTGACTTTTGGATGTTAGGTGCTGCAATTGGTTGGGCTCTATATTCAATTTATCTTTTAAACTGGAAAAGTAAATTTAGTTTAATGGGAAGATTTACTTTAATCGCCTTTTTTGGTTTCATCTCATTGTTTCCTTTTTATATGATTGAAGAATCTTTATTTTTTGATACCAAATTTAATTCTACTTTTTTAGCATGGGTTTTGTTTGCTGCTATTTCACCAGGTATAATCGCATTTAGTTTGTACACAAAGGTACAAAGATATTTAGGTGCATCGTTAACAGGATTCACGCTTTATTTGTTCGCTGTTTATGGTGCAATATTTGGAATAATTCTTTTTGAAGAAATGTTACTGCCTTTCCATTATTATGGAGGTGCATTAGTTTTTGCTGGTGTATATATAGCAAGAAAAATAAAAACTTTATGAAATATATTTATATTTTAATTTCTTCAGCATTAGTAATTTATTTGATTTTGTTAACTTTGATTTATGTAAATCAAAGAAAATTACTTTATCTTCCAAGCGAAAACAATTATTTAGACGATCATATTAATTTCAATTACAAAGAACTTTTTATAGAAGTTGATAAAAATATTAAACTAAAATCTTGGTTGATTGAAAAAGATTTAAAAAAATATAAAACAATTTTATTTCTACACGGAAATGCAGGAAATTTATTTAATAGATCATACAAGCTCAACAGATTTAATGAACTAAACTTGAACGTTTTAATTATTTCTTGGAGAGGCTTTAGTGGTAATTCTGGTATGCCTAATGAGATCAATCTATATGGAGATGCTAAAAAGGCAGTGAAGTGGTTAAACGAAAAGGGCGTCGCAACTGAAAACATTATATTATATGGAGAATCACTTGGAACAGGTGTTGCGGTTGAAATTGGTCAAACAAATGAATTTAATAGTATCATTTTGGAGTCACCATATACATCTATGGAAAAAGCAGCAAAAATTTATTATCCGTATTTACCAGTGAAATTGTTATTAAAAGATAAATACAATTCTGAAAAAAAAATTAAAAACATAAAAACTCCAATTTTGATAATGCATGGCAAAAGAGATAACATCGTTCCATTCTATATGGGAAAAAGATTATTTGAAATTGCAAATAAGCCAAAAGAATTTTTACAGGTAGAAGAAGATGATCATATGCTTACTTTCAATGATAATTTACTCTCAGAAATTAAAAACTTTATAAATAAATATTAATTAATTGATAGCAAAGTTTTTGCGAACAAATCTGCTTTAAAGGGTTGAAGGTCGTCTTCTTTTTCTCCCATCCCTACAGCAATTATTGGTAACTTGTATTTCTTACAAATGGCTAAAACTATACCACCTTTTGCAGTGCTATCTAATTTAGTAATTATTAAGCCAGTCAAGCTATGTATTTTAGAAAATTCTTCTACTTGGTTCAAAGCATTCTGCCCTGTTGTAGCATCGAGAACTAAAATTATTTCATTTGGATAATCATTATCTATTTTTTTTAGAACATTGATTATTTTTTTATATTCCTCCATTAAGTTCTTTTTGTTTTGTAATCTTCCCGCTGTATCTATTAGTGCAATATCAATACGATTTTTTTTGGTGAATTCAGCAGTCTTGAAAGCTACAGACGCGGGATCGCTACCAGTTTCAGATTTGATAATATCCACTTTTATTTTTCTAGCCCAAAGCTCTAATTGATCAATAGCAGCAGCCCTGAAAGTATCTGCGGCTCCAAAAACAACTGATTTGTTATTGTCTTTAAAAAATTTTCCCATTTTTCCAATCGTTGTAGTCTTTCCAACTCCATTTACACCTGAGACAACAATAACTGCGGATTTATTATTTCCAAGGTCATTTAAATTCTTTTCGTACTTAAGTAGTTCTAGAGAAAGTTTATCAGCTAACAATTTAAGAATTTCTTTGTGATCATCTATTTTTTTATTAATTCTAAATTTTTCAAAATCATTCTTAAGATTTTGTGCAGTTTCAATACCAACATCTGAACCAATTAATAAATCTTCAAATTCTTGTAAAATATTTTGGTCAACTCTTCTCTTTTTAAAAATGTTATTTATTCCCTCAGATAAAGAAGAAGAACTTTTATTTAATCCTAATTTAAATTTTTCTAATAAGTTCATTATATTGAAATATTTAATTTATTAATTTTTGAAACAGGTCCGGTCATAAAAATATTTTTATCTTTATTATACTCAATTTTTAAAGACCCTTGATTAAAAGCAATTTGCACTTTTCTTTCAGTGAGATTTTTAGAAAAAGAGGCGACAGCAGTTGCACATGCAGCTGTGCCACAAGCTTTTGTAAGTCCTGCTCCCCGCTCCCAAACATTGACTCGAATATTTTTTTTATCAATTACATCAGCAAATGTAACATTGATTTTTTCTGGAAATAAATCATGATTCTCAATTTTAGGACCAATAACCTTTAAGTCTTGTTTTGAAAGATCTTTGCCAAAAAAAATTATATGTGGATTTCCCACGTTTACACAAAACCCTTCGAAAAACTTTTGATCATTTATATCTAAAACTACGTCTCTAGGATCAATTTTTTTTGATAGTGGTATCTCTTCTGACCCAAATAAAGGTTTACCCATTTCCAGCTTTACTTGGAAGTCTGCAACTATTTTTGCATTAAGCAATCTGTTATTTGTTTTTATTTGTATCTCTTTTGTATTTAAGTTTTTCCCTAAAAGATAAGCCACGCATCTTGCTCCATTTCCACATGCACTTACTTCCCCACCATCAGAGTTATAAATTGTAATTGGATAGGAGTCTTCTCTCTGTTTTTCGATAAAGATTATTTGGTCAAAGCCAATATTAGCTCTATTTCCAAGCTCAATGATTTTATTCTTTTTTATTTCTATAAAGTTTTCTCTTCTATCTATGATGATAAAATCATTTCCTAATCCATCCATTCTATAAGCATTAATCGCTGCCATTATTGATTAATATAATTATTCATTGACTTTTAAAACCCTTAATTGTAACTTCAGCCACTTCCCGCAAATACATGTGTTTTTGCGGTGCTCTTAGAAATAAGAGGATCGACACCAGTCAGCGAGGGTTCGCCCACTGGTGCGATAGGTGTTGGGTGATTATATATGTTTGAAAATTTAACAAATAGATTAGAAAATATTTTTTCTAAATTAAAACAGGCTCCTTCTTTAACCAAGGAGCAAGTTGATATTGGTTTAGCAGAAATTAGACAGGCATTACTGGAAGCAGATGTCTCGCTTCAAGTTACAAAAAATTTTATAGAAAGAGTTAAGCCAAAAGCTATAGGACAAGAAATCATAGAGTCCACTACTCCAGGACAAATGGTAGTTAAAATTGTAAATGATGAATTAATAAATTTATTAGGTAACAAAAATGAAGAAATAAATTTAAAATCCTCAAGCCCAGTTAGTTTATTAATTTTAGGATTACAAGGTTCTGGTAAAACAACAACTTCAGCAAAGTTAGCTCATTTTATAGAAAAAAAATTTAAGAAAAAGACCATGTTAGTGAGTTTGGATGTCTATAGACCTGCTGCTCAGGAACAATTAAAAATTCTTGCAGATAATAATAATATTTTAAGTTTACCAATTGTTCAAAATCAGCGCCCCTCTGAAATTACTAATCGTGCAATGAATACAGCAAACCTGAATGGAGCAGATGTAATTATATTCGATACAGCAGGTAGAACTCAAATAGATTTACCAATGATGACAGAAGTAAAGCAAATTAAAAGTTTAGTGAAACCAACAGAAACAATATTAGTAGCAGACTCTCTTACTGGTCAGATAGCTGTAAATGTAGCAAGTGAATTTGATAAGGCAGTTAGTATTTCAAGTATAATTTTAACTAGAGTAGATGGTGACGGAAGAGGTGGGGCCGCTTTAAGCATGAAGGAGGTTACTGGCAAACCAATAAAATTAATGGGTGTCGGTGAAAAGATTGACGAACTCGAGAGCTTTCATCCTGAAAGAATAGCTAAGCGCATTTTAGGGATGGGTGATATTGTTTCTTTAGTTGAGAAAGCAACTAAAGACCTTGATGAAAAAAAGTTAAAAGATACTGAAGCTCAATTAAAAGAGGGAATTTTCACAATGGAAAATTATCTATCCCAACTAAGACAAATGAAAAAAATGGGTGGTATGGGAAGTGTGATGTCTATGTTGCCTGGAGCTAATAAGATCAAACAGCAAATGGAAAACTCATCGTTTGAAGAAAAAATGTTAAGCGACAATGAAGCGATTATTCTTTCAATGACACCAAATGAAAGAGAAAATCCTAAAATTTTAAGCGGATCAAGAAAAAAAAGAATAGCAACAGGCTGTGGCTTAGATATTTCTAAAATTAATAAACTTCTAAAACAATTTAAGATGATGTCAGATATGATGAGAAAAATGTCTAAAGGAAAAGGAATTCCATCAGGAAATATTCCTGATGAATTATTAAATCAACTAAAATGAGAGGTAACATATGTTAAAAATAAGACTATCAATGGGGGGAGTAAGAAAAAGACCAGTATACAAAATTGTTGTAGCCGACAGTA
>CACABZ010000018.1 GCA_902530885.1 uncultured Pelagibacteraceae bacterium | reverse complement strand
AAGCGCCTGCCATCATAAAAATTGCTCCGTACATTTGAAGACTAAAATCAAAGTTCCACAATGTTGGAGCATTAAACGCATAAGCCATCACTACTTCGTAACAAGTCCCACCCATTAAAACTACGATACACCAAGAAAAAGCTTTTCCTACTGAAGTGCTTAAATTATCTGCAAAATTGATAAATGAACGCATTATTTAAATTATTATAAATTTTGAAAAATTTCCATAAAAAAAGGGGGCCTTAGCCCCCTTTAATTTTGAAATTATTTATTAGATTTTTACTTTAGCTATTGAACCAAACTCGTTTTCGTAAGCCAATTTGTAATTTGGCTGGTTCATAAGTAAGTATTTCATTACTCTTTTAGCATAAGCTTTCTGTGAGTTAATGATCTTCTTAAAGAATGCATCTTTTTTCACAAAGTCACCGATAACTTTGTCCCATCCTTTAAGTTGTTGAGCTAAAATCTCATCAGAAGTTTGATAAACATTTACTTTATGTTGGTTCATCAACTTAGATAAGTCAGCTGAGTATCTCACTAGCGCTTTAAAGTAGTTGTCTGTATTCGCAGCATAAGCAGCATTTTTTAGAATAGCCTGATGTTGTGGGCTCAATCCATTAAATGACTTCTTATTAACTGGGATTTCAAACATCTCTTGAGATTGGTGGAAGCTTCCTAAGTGATAGTGCTTAGAAACATCTTGCATACCAAATTGAGAGTCTGAAGTTGGGTTGTTAAATTCCGCCGCTTCAATCAAACCAGTTTTCATAGCTGGCTGAATTTCACCGCCTGGAAGTTGTCTTACAACCATTCCCATTGCTGTTAGAACGTTAGTAGCTAAACCAACTGTTCTGTATTTCATACCTTTAACATCAGACACTTTAGTTACGTTCTTTTTGAACCAACCAAATGGCTGAGCAGGCATAGGCATATGGAAGAAACCAATATAATCAAAACCAACTTTTGCAAGTGTTTCATCATAAAGTTTTCTACCTCCACCATACTCCATCCATCCCATTACTTCTTGGGATGACATTCCGTATGAAGGACCTGTACCGAATAGAGACGCGGCTGGATTTTTTCCATACCAATAAGCTGTAACCCAGTGTCCCATATCTAGAACTCCTGAACTTACTGCTTGTCCAATCTCTGAAGTCTTAACAACTGCACCTACTGGCTGAAGGTCAATTTTTAATTGTCCACCAGACATGTCGCTAACCATTTTTGCATAGTCTCCTGCCATTTCAAAAAATATGTTAGCTCCTGAAGGCCAAGCTGCTTGCATCTTTAAAGTCTTAGGAGCACCTAGAGCAATGTTTGGCATTGCAACTGTTGCTGCTGCTGCTGCACCGGTTGCAGCTGCTACTTTAAAGAACTTACGTCTTGAAGGAGTTTTAACTCCTTTTATTTTCTTAGACATATTTCCCCCTTAATTATTAATAATTAAGTAATTATTTAAACATATAAAATTTTGAGAGTCCCACTAAAATTATATTATTTTGACGCTTACAACTTGAGATAGAATATATAAATAATTGTTTAATTTACTTTGTTTTTGCAGCTTCCTGTTTTAAAAAACTGATCGATATTGTCTATAGCTAGGTTACCCATTGCCGTTCTGGTTTGTTTTGAAGCGCTACCAAGATGTGGGAGGATAAAAGCACTCTTATGTTTTAAGTATCCTGGATTTAAATTTGGCTCTCCCTGATAAACATCTAATCCAACAGCATAAACCTTTCTAGAATTAAGAGCTTCGATTAAAGCTTCGTCATCAACGATATCACCCCTTGCAACATTAGTTACGACAGCTCCAGTGGGTAGGTATTCAAGAGTTTGTTTATTAATCAAATTTGTAGTTTCCTTCGTTGCAGGACAACAAACTGACAATACATCAGCAACATTCATTAAGCTTTTTAAATCCTTGTGAAAAGTTGCACCATTTTCTTTATCATTACTTAGTTTTGATCGATTGTGATAATGTATTATCATTCCTAAAGATTTTGCTATTTTTGCTATTTTTTGCCCTATTCTTCCCATCCCTAAAATTCCTAATCTTGTACCTGTTAATTGCTTACCTATCAAATAATCCGCGGACCATTTCCAATTAGACGCTTTGGCGGCTTCAATTCCTTCTGGTGCTCTTCTGCAGGCACCTAATATTAATAAAATTCCAATTTCAGCTGTAGCATCAGTCAAAACGTCGGGGGTATTGGTTACAATTATATTTCTTTTTTTTGCAGCTTCTAAATCAATATTTCCAAACCCTACTGCAAAGTTTGATAATATTTTAATACTTTTAGGTAATTTGTTTATTGTTGCAGCGTCTAATTTATCCGTAAGAGCAGATAAAATTCCGTCGCATCCTTCACTTAGTTTAATCAATTTTTCTTGAGAGTGTAATTCGTCATTAGAATTAAACTTTGCATCGAAAATCTTTCCAGCTTTATCTTCGCAAGATCTTAACAGTCTTCTAGTGATAAGAATTTTTTTCATTTAGATTATTAGTTTAAATCGAAAATCTTGCCAGGATTCATTATATTATTGGGATCAAGAGTTCTTTTAATAGATTTCATTACTGGGATATTATTTCCATGTTCTTTTATGAGATATTCTTTTTTATGAAGTCCTATTCCATGTTCGCCAGTGATTGTACCTTCTAATTCTAATGTTTTTTTAATAAGTAAATCGCTAAACTCTCTAATCTTTTTGTAAGTTTCTTTTTTTTGAGGATCATAGGGCAAAATTACATGGAAATTCCCATCTCCTAAATGTCCGACCATTGGAGCTCTTAGTCCAAATTTTTTTGTTTCCTCTTCTGCAAAATTTACACACTCAGTTATTTTTGAAATAGGAAGACACACATCTGTTGAATAAACTCTTCCATTTTTAATTAGCGCTTTGACAGAATAATAAACATCCCACCGAGCTTGCCACAATTTGTTTCTTTCCGCTAAATCTTTAGCCCATTTAAAAGAGCTTCCACTATTGTCATTAGATATTTCTTCAACAACTTTTATATTTTCTTTATTAGATGACTCTGACCCATGAAATTCAAAAAACAATGTTGGTAAAACTTTAAGATCTTTTAACTTTGAATAGTTAATACTTATATCCATTTGATCTTTATTTAACATTTCGATTCTAGCTATTGGCACACCATATTGAATAATTTGTTGTGCAGTTTTAACTGCATCTTCTAATGATTGGAAATGGCAAACTGCACTCATAATGCTTTCTGGTATTGGGGATAATCTTAATTGTATTTCAGTTATTATTCCAAGTGTGCCCTCTGAACCAATAAATAGATTTGTTAAATTATATCCAGCAGAAGTTTTTTTTGTTCTGCTTCCTGTATTAATTATATCGCCACTAGGAAGAACAACAGTTAAACCTGTAACTACTGTTTTCATGGTTCCATATTTTACAGCCATCGTTCCAGATGCTGAGGTTGAAGCCATACCTCCTATTGCAGCGTTAGCGCCAGGATCAATTGGAAAAAAAACTCCGTCCTCTCTTAAATAATCATTTAATTGTTCTTTAGTCACACATGCTTGAACTCTACAATCAAAATCTTCAACGTTTACACTTAAAATTTTATTCATCTTTTCTAAAGAAATAGTGATACCTTTATCGTTTCCTACAACATTGCCTTCTAAAGAGGTTCCTGTTCCAAATGGCACCACTGGTACTTTATAATTATTGCAAAGTTTTAAAATTTTTGAAACTTCTTCGTTTGTTTCTGGAAAAACAACTGCTTGTGATAAAACAGGATCAAAGGTGTCCTCACCTCTAGCATAATTAGATCTTGTCGAGACAGATGTAGAAAATCTACCATTAAAAATTTTTTTTAGTTCTGATTGAACTTGTTCATTCATAATAAGAGATATTAATTGAAATTTGAGGAAAATACAGCCTATTTAACTAGCATTTTTTTAATATTTTCAAGAGCTTGTGAAATATTAGCTTGAGATGCTGCAAAACTAAACCTTACATAATCTTTTGCGGTCTTTCCGAATGCAGTTCCAGGCACTATGGCAACACCAGCTTCATGCATACATTTTTTTGCAAACTCTGCACCATTCATCCCTGTGCCGATAACCTTTGGAAAAGCATAAAAAGCTCCACCGGGCAAACTACATTCAACACCCGGAAGATTGTTTAAACCTTCATGAATAAGTTTTCTTCTTATTGTAAACTTATTCATCATATGATCTATCGACTCATCAGAACCATCTAATGCAGCAATGCCTGCAAATTGTGCGGCTGCATTTACACAAGAAACACTATTAATTAATAATTTATTTACATGTTCAACTAATTTTTCTGGCCAAAAACTCCAACCAAGTCTCCATCCTGTCATAGAGTATGCTTTACTCCATCCTTCAAGAACAATTAACCTCTCTCTTAGTTCTGGATAATTAAAAAATGTTGGCATCTCTTTTCCATCAAATATTTGCCTACTATAAATTTCATCACTTAAAATGGTAACATGTGGATGCTTTTTAAGTCCTTCCGCCAAAACATCGATATCAGATTTATCAACAAAACTTCCTGTAGGATTATTTGGATTGATTAAGACTAGTAATCTAGTTTTATCAGTAATTAATGATAAAATTTTTTCTGGATTAAATTTTAAATCTTTATCCTCAGTTAAATCATAAGGAACAGGTTTTGCGCCTGTAAAGTTTATCATAGATTCATAAATTGGAAATGCTGGTGTCGGATGAATTATTTCAACGCCTGGTTCTCCAAAACATTGAATTGCATAACTCATAGTTGGCTTGCCGCCAGGCATTATTATAATTCTTTCTGGATCAATATCTTGATTGTATAATTTTTTAATCTTTCTTGTAACTGCCTGTCTGCATTCAAGAATTCCATTTGACAAAACATAACCGTGATGACCGTCGTCTAAAGCTTTCTTAGCAGCATCAACGATATGTTTTGGAGTTTTAAAATCTGGCTGACCTAATCCAAGATGTATCATCGGCTTTCCAGTTGCCTCTAATTTTTTGGCTTCCGCAAGCACACTAAAAGCGGTTTCAGTTCCTAATCTATCTAAACTTTTTGCTAATTTCATATCTAATATTAGAATCCTTAATTTCTAATTGCAATATTTTCTTCAGTTAAATCTTCAATTTTTTTTTTTCCAAGCAAAATCATATCTCTTCTTAGCTCTTCTTTCATTCTTTGAAGAATCATTTCTACACCTTTTTGCCCTCCTGCGCTTAATGCAAAGAGAAAACCTTTGCCAAAACTGCAGGCTGTAGCACCTAATGATAAGGCCTTTAAAACGTGTGTTCCTCTTCTTATCCCTCCATCAACAATAATTTCTATCTTTCCTCCCACAGCATCAACTATGGTTTTTAGTTGATCAAACGGCGATCTTGAACCATCCAATTGCCTGCCTCCGTGATTTGATAACATAATTGCACTTGCGCCAATATCAATTGCTCTTTTAGCATCCTCCACTGACATTACGCCCTTAAGAGCGAAGGGACCCTTCCATCTTTTTACACAATATTCTGCATCCTTCCAGCTCATAGCTGGATCGTATTGTTCGTTTATGTATTCCATTACTCCTTTAGCAATTGAAGAACCTTTTTTTGTGAAATGAGAGACATTTGCCAACTCGAATTTTTCATGAGTTAGATAATTGAATGTCCATTTAGGGTGCGTGACAAAGCTCATTAGGCTTTTTAAGGTAAGTTTAGGTGGAGTCGTAAATCCCCATCGATGGTCTCTTTCCCTGTTGCCTGCAACCACAGTGTCTACCGTTAAACACAACGATTTAAAACCAGAACTTTTACATCTATCAATTAAGTTGTCCGTTAAGGCTTGATCTTTATGAATATATAATTGAAACATCTTTGGTCCGCCTGAAACATTTGCAATTTGTTCTATAGAAGAGGTAGCCATTGTGGACATGCTATAGAAAGTGCCGTATTTTTCGGCTGCTCTCGCCGATGCCTTATCGCCATCATGATGATAAAGTCGTTGCATCGCTGTTGGAGATAAAAAAAGAGGCATATCTATTTTTGTACCTAACACTGTAGTAGATAAATCAGGCTCGCCAACGCTAGCTAAAATGTTTGGGACTAAATCGTATTTTGAAAAAGACTCGGTATTTCTTTTCAATGTAACTTCGTCATCTGAACCGCCATCTATGTAATGAAAGATCGGAGCGGGTAAATTTTTCTTTGCAAGTTTTCTGAAATCTTCAAAGTTATAACAATTCTTAAGATTCATTACCTTCTGAATTTTAAATTTTTTCTACTTAGTTCGCTTATTTTGGTACAACCCATTAGTTTCATATCTCTCTCTAACTCTGCTTTGTACTGACCTAGTGCTCTTTCTACACCAGCTTGACCTGCTGCAGCCAAAGCGTATAAATAAAGTCTTCCACCAGAGCATGCTTTTGCACCTAATGATAATGCTTTAAGCATATGAGTTCCTCTATGAATTCCACCTTCACAAATAACATCTAGTTTATCTCCTACGGCATCAACTATTTCAGCTAATTGGTCAAAAGGAGATCTTGATCCATCTAGTTGTCTTCCTCCGTGATTTGAAACCATAATTCCAGTACATCCAATATCTACAGCTCTTTTAGCGTCTTCAACACTCATAACTCCTTTCAATGCAAAATGCCCTCCCCACTGAGCACAAAGTTTTTCTGCGTCTTTCCAATTCATAGATTGGTCTAACATTGTAGAAAAATAGTTTCCTATTGAAGTATTAGTGCTAGTTCCAGCTTCAAGGTGATCTTGTATGTGTGGTAACTCAAACTTACCTTTTGTGAGATAATTTATGCCCCACATTGGTTTTGTTGCGAAACTAAATAAGCTTGCAAGAGTTAATTTTGGAGGAGATGTAAAGCCAGTCCTTAAATCTCTTTCTCTGTTTCCTCCTGTTATTGTATCAACTGTTAAAGCCATGACGTCAAATTTAGCGGCTTTAGCCCTTTCCAAACAGGAAGTGTTTAACCCTCTGTCTTTGTGAAAATAAAACTGAAACATTTTTGGAGTATCAATCATAGAAGATATCTCTTCCACACTTACCGTTGCTAGTGCAGAAACTCCAAACATCGTATTAAATTTTTGCGCAGCTTTTCCTACAGCTCTCTCTCCATCATAATGAAAGAGTCGTTGTAAGGCAGTTGGTGCGAGGTAGAAAGGTAAGTCTAGTTTTTTTCCAAATATAGTAGTTGATAAATCAACATTCTCTACTCCCCGCAAAACATTTGGAACTAAATCAACATCATCAAAAGCACTTGTGTTTCTAGCATATGTAACTTCATCATCAGCAGCTCCATCTATATAGTGAAATATTGGACTAGGTAATTTTCTTTTGGCTAGTTTACGAAAGTCACTAAAGTTATGGCAATTTTTTAATGACATATTAAAATCTTGTAGAAAATGTTAATTGCTGATTATCAGTTCCAGGGTTAGTGCTTCCCCAATCGTTATTAGATATGTGGCTGTAACTGTAACCTAAATTTGAATCTTTAAAAATATCGAAACCAACTTTAACCTCACTTTTAAATTCCAATGCACTTCCTAAATCTTTACCGTTTCCTTTATCGTAATATCCAGGGGTAAAGCTTGGAGAAATATTCATAGGGCCTAAACTATATTGCCCTTCAATGCCCGTATAAAAGTATAAAGAATTTTTTCCTGTTATAAAGGCTCCACTTACCGGAGCAACTTTACCTAGAAAGGTATTTCGAAATAAATCGGTATTTCTGTGTTCAACTCCAACTAAAGTAGTTTGGTCATCACCTTCTTTATCTATAACATCAAATGTACCAGTATAAACTGAGATGTCTAAATTTTCACTCATTACTATTGTTTGTTTAAAAACAAATAATAATAATACGTATGTAAAAAACTTTAATTTCATAATTGTAAGTTACTACTTAAATTCAAAAATGTATAGTCAGTACGACAAAATTACTGTTTTCTTCTTTTTAGATATTTGAAAATCAATAATCCACCAAAAACCAAAACTATATAAGGAGAAAACCATAATAAAGAATTTATATAATTAAATTTGGGTTTATAAATAATCCATTCCCCGTATTTTTCGGCTAAAAATTCGTAAATTTCTTTTTCATTATCCCCTTGATCTATTTTATCTCTAACTACAATTTTAATAGTTTGCGCAAAATCTGAATTGGACTCTGCGATAGATTGTCCTTGGCAGACTATACATCGAAGATTTTTGAAAATTTTTGATTCTAAATTATTTATTTCATCAGCACTAAGTTCTTGAAAAAACAAACAAAAAAATATGATTAAAAATTTATTTTTCATTTAATAATTGTAATATATCTTCATAGTCTTTAATATTTAGAGGTCCAATAAATTTGGTAACAATTTTGTGTTTTTTGTTAATTAAAATACTTTCAGGTACCCCATAAACACCAAATAAAATAGATTTTGTTCCATCCTTATCACTTAGAGAAAAGTCATAGGGATTTCCTAATTCTCTTAAAAAATTGTTGGCATTTAATTTTTTATCTTTAAAATTTATGCCAACTATTTTTAAATTATTTTCTTTTTTTAATTTCATTAAAATAGGATGTTCTTTTTTACATGGAAGGCACCAAGAGGCCCAAATATTTATTAAATGATATTTGTCATTAGTTAAATCTTGTTTTGTAAATATTTCAACACTGTTAAGAAATACTATTTCAAAATTATCTACATTGTTTCCAACTATTTTTTCAGTATTATATCTTTTGTCAATATTTAAAGCTAAGAAAAAAACTATAATAGAAAACACTACTAAAGAAATTGAAATTATTTTTAAGAAACTTATTTTCATTTTTTTAAAAAAGTTCTTAGTAAACCTCCGCTGGCTGTAAGAAATGCAGCAAACCAAATCCATAACATAAATGGTTTTATTTGAAATTTTATATTATAAAAATCTGATCCATCAATATTGCTCATGGTTAAATACAGATCTTGTTTAAGATTAGTCTTAATCGCTGACTCAAATGTCAATGTTTGCGGATTATCGTAAATTCTTATTTCAGGATTTAAATTTCTCTGATAGTTTTTTTTAA
>CACABZ010000017.1 GCA_902530885.1 uncultured Pelagibacteraceae bacterium | reverse complement strand
AGAGATAATAAAAAACTAATAACAGCATTAAAAAAACTTAGGGATTTAGGTAACACGGTTATTGTAGTTGAGCATGATATCGAAACAATGGAAAATGCAGATCATATAATTGATATTGGTCCTGAAGCGGGATTAAACGGTGGAACAATTACAGCGCAAGGAAATATTAAAGAAATAATAGATACTCCAGAGAGTATAACAGGTAATTATTTATCTGGTAAAAAGTTTATTTCTGTACCAAAAAAAAGAAGGTCAGCAAAGAATGGTAGATTTTTAGAAATTACTGGTGCCTGTGGAAATAATTTAAAAAATGTAAATTTAAAAATTCCTTTAGGTACTTTTACTTGTATTACTGGTGTGTCTGGAAGTGGAAAATCAACTTTGGTTTTACATACTTTATATAATGCTTTAAATCTAATATTAAATAATAATAAATCTAGAAAGATTCCGAAATCATTCAAGGGTTATAAAGGGACAGAATTAATAGATAAAATTATTGATATAGATCAGTCTCCTATAGGCAGAACACCAAGATCAAATCCAGCAACATACACTGGTGCTTTTGGACCAATTAGAGATTGGTTTGCAAATTTACCAGAGTCTAAAGCTAGAGGATACAAAGTTGGGAGATTTTCTTTTAATGTTAAAGGTGGAAGGTGTGAAACTTGTGAAGGTGATGGTGTTTTAACTTATGAAATGCACTTTTTGCCTGACGTTTTTATACCTTGCGATACATGTAAAGGCGCAAGATATAACAGAGAAACTTTAGAGATTAGATTTAAAAATAAAAATATTGCTGATATATTGAATATGACTGTTGATGAGGGGTGTGATTTTTTTGAAAATATTCAGTCAATTAGATCAAAATTAATTACGTTGAAGCACGTTGGTTTGGGCTATATGAAAATTGGACAGCAAGCGACTACGCTTTCTGGTGGAGAGGCTCAAAGAATCAAGTTAGCTAAAGAATTGTCAAAAAGATCGACGGGAAGAACTTTGTATATACTTGATGAACCTACGACTGGGTTGCATTCACATGATATAAAAAAACTTTTAGATATTTTACAGGCTTTTGTTAATACTGGTAATACCGTTGTTGTAATAGAACACAATCTTGATGTAATAAAAACAGCAGATCATATAATAGATATGGGCCCTGAAGGTGGAGAAGCTGGCGGGCAAATTATTGCTGAGGGAACACCAGAAAAGGTTTCATTAGAAAAAACGAGCTATACTGGTCATTTTTTGAGAGATATATTTAGCACAGGAAAAATGAGAAAAACTGCATAATTTTATAAAATTATGATATTGTCTATTATGGTTAGCATTTTACAATCATTGTCAAAAACTATTCACCTTTCTCTAGCACTAGCATTGCTTTTATTTATAGGACTTTATTATTTTGGTGGAGATTTTGCTTTTGATCAATATTTCTTTAGCTGGCTATTCAGATATTTGCATGTTTTAGCAGGTATAATGTGGATTGGTTTACTTTGGTACTTAAATTTTGTTCAAATACCAAGCATGCCATCTATTCCAGATGAACAAAAGCCAGCAGTTACAAAGGTAATAGCTCCTAAAGTACTCTTTTGGTTCAGATGGGCAGCTTTTGCAACGATACTTACAGGACTTGTAGTTGCATACTTAAACGGGTACTTACATGAATCTATGAAGCTTGGTTTAGGTAGTGGTGGTGGAAAAAATACAGCTATAGGTATTGGAATGTGGCTAGGAATCATTATGGCATATAACGTTTGGTTTATAATTTGGCCAAATCAAAAAAAAGCCCTTGGTATTATTGAAGTGGATCCAGATCAAAAAATGTTAGCAGCAAAAAAAGCTATGATTACCTCAAGAATAAATACGCTGTTGTCAATACCAATGTTATTAACCATGGTTGCAGCACAAAATCTTTATTAAGGGACAATTTTCTCTTCTTTTTTTTCTAATGTTTTATGAGACACTTTTAAATATTTAAGCATCGGTGCAGCAACAAAAATTGATGAATATGTTCCAATTAAGACACCTAGTATCATAGCAAAAGAGAAACCTTTTAATATTTCACCACCTAAAATAAATATAGATAACAGTGCTAATAAAGTTGTTACAGATGTTATTAAAGTTCTTGATAATGTCTCATTAATTGAAATATCAGAAATTTCATTAATATCAAATCTATTAAATTTTGAAAGATTTTCTCTAATTCTATCATATATTACAACTGTATCATTCATTGAGTATCCAACAATTGTTAATACTGCGGCTACTATTGATAGATTAATTTCAATTGATAAAAGAGAAAAAATTCCCAAAGTAATAATAACATCGTGCGTTAATGCTATTATTGAACCTAGGCTAAATTGCCACTCAAATCTTACCCATATGTAAAATAACATAGCTATTAAAGCTAAACATATAGAAATAATACCTGATTTTAATAATTCGGAGCTTACCTTTGGTCCAACATTTTCAATTCTTCTGTAATTTATTTTTTCACCTAAACTTTTATTCAATTCAGATTTTATTTCCATAATTAAACTTTTATTATTATTTAGGTTTTTTTCTATTTTAATTAAATAGTGATTTTCTTTTCCAAAATTTTTAACATTAACATCGCCTAATTCTAGATTATTTAATGAGGAGCGTAAGTCAGCTGTAGTTATATTTTTACTTTCAACTTCAATTTCAAGTAATGTGCCACCCTTAAAATCTATGCCATAATTTAGGCCTTTAACGAGAATAAAGCTCACACTTAAAATAAAGAATGTTAATGATATAAAATTAAGTTTTATGAAAAAATTTGAAAATTTAAAATTGTATTTCATATTTGAACTTTTTCCCCTTTTTTGCTTAGGACGTAATAAGAGGTTAAATGTCTTGCTATAAAATATGCTGAGAATAATGTAGTCAAAATACCAATACCTAAAGTAATTGCAAAACCCTTAACTGGGCCTGACCCGAAAAAAAATAAAATTATTGTGGCTATCAAAGTAGTTATATTTGCATCTAAAACTGTAATTTTGGCTCTATTGTATCCTAAATCAAAAGCATGTATTGAGGATTTTTCTGTTAGTAACTCCTCTTTAATTCTCTCAAATATTAAAACGTTAGCATCTACAGCCATTCCAACTGTTAAAATTATTCCAGCAATTCCAGGCAAAGTTAAAGTTGCTTCTAGAATTGTAAGTATACCTAACAACATTATTAAATTACTTATCAATGAAATATTGGCTATAAGACCAAAAAATTTGTATTTATATAACATGTAAAGAATTACTAGAATGAAACCAACAGCCAAAGATATTGATCCTGATTTTATCGAGTCCTTACCAAGATCTGGTCCAACCGTTCTCTCTTCAATGATTAAAATTGGCGTTGGTAAAGCACCAGATCTCAATAGCAATGCAAGGTCAGTTGCTTCTTGAAAAGTAAAATTACCAGATATTGTTCCGCTACCACCGGTAATTGACTCTCTTATAACTGGAGCGCTAATTATCTTGTCATCTAAGACTATGGCTAATCTCTTACCAACATTTTTTGTGGTAACATTACCAAATTTTTGTGCACCGAATCTATCTAAAGTAAAAGATACAATTGGTTCACTACTTTGATTATCTACTCTTGGCTGTGCATCTAATAAATTATCACCAGTCATTATTATCTGTTTGCTAATGTTAAGTTTTTCACCAGTATTTGATGTCATAGTTTCATATCCAAATTCATTATTAGATTTTGAAACTAATCTAAAGTTTAATTGAGCAGTTTTGCCAAGTAAATTTTTTATTCTTTCAGGATCTTTGAGGCCAGGTAACTCTACTAAAATTCTTTTTTCACCTCTTTGAATAATCGTGGGTTCTTTGGTACCTATGTCATCAACTCTTCTTCTTACAATTTCTATTGATTGTTTTACAGCTGAATTGTTTAGTGTGAGCAATCCATATTTTGAGAAATTAATTTTAAGTTTATTATTAGAATTTTTTAAATCTAATTCAAATGATCTATATTTATCAATATAAGGGTTTAAATCATTTTCTTCTTTAGAATAAAATTCTTGTTCGAATTTCTCAGCATCAGTCTTTGAAAGAGAAAAACTTAAAAAATTTTCATTAATTGTAAAATTATTATATTCATAATTTTTGCTATTAAGATATTTTTTAAATTTTATAACTTTATCTTGTATTCTCTCTTCAATTAAGGGCTTGGTGTCAATTTCTAGCAGTAAATATGAACCTCCTTGTAAATCCAAGCCTAAATTTATTCTTTTATCTATAATATTGTTTTCTTCGCTCTGAAAATTTAATAATGAAAAAAAACCTATTGCCAAAAACAAACTATAAATTATTGCTATTTTTATTTTTGAAAAATTAAGCACTACCTAACTTATTTTTTTGGAATTTCTTTTTTTAACAAACTAGTAATTGTCGATTTTATTATTTGAACTTTTACATTATCACACAAAGTTACATCAATTTTATCGTCATCATGAACTTTATCAACAATTCCTATGATACCACCTGATGTAATCACTTCGTCACCTCTTTTTAGATTTTGCACCATCAATCTGTGATCTTTAACTCTTTTTTGTTGTGGTCTAATCAAAAAGAAATAGAAAATTACGAAGATTAGTATTAGCGGTATAAATTGAGCAAATCCTTGAGTATTCATGGTATGTGAAAATTATATTAAAAGAAGTTTTTAAACAAGTTAATAATATTCATATTTTTTCAACATTTTTCATATATTTTTTTAATATATTTGGAACGGTAACTGAACCGTCTGAATTTTGATAATTTTCTAATAAAGAAATCATAAGTCTTCCTGTCGCTAATCCAGAACCGTTTAATGTTCCAACATATTTGACATCCTTGTTGTCCTTAAATCTTGCCATCATCCTTTTTGATTGAAAAGTTCCACATGATGAACAACTTGAAATTTCTCTATATTTATTTTCAGAAGGTATCCAAGTTTCTATATCATAAGTTTTTTCTGCACTAAAGCCCATGTCTCCAGTTGATAACATCACTATTTGATAAGGTAATTCTAATAACTTAAGTATTTCCTCAGCACAATTTAACATCCTATCCAATTCTTTAGCGCAGTCCTTCGGATTAACGATACTCACGAGCTCAACTTTATAAAACTGATGTTGCCTCATCATTCCTTTTGTATCCTTTCCGTAACTGCCAGCCTCTTTTCTAAAACACGGGGTGCTAGCTACATATCTTAAAGGCAAATCTTTTATATTCAGTATAGTTTCTCTTACTAAATTGGTTAAAGAAACTTCTGCTGTTGGGATTAGAAATTTTCTTAACTCTTCTTTGTCTGTTTTAATTTCATATTGATCCATTTGGAATTTTGGTATTTGTCCGGTACCATACATTGCTTTTTCATTTACTATAATGGGTGGGGAAATTTCTGTGTAATTAAATTTTTCTGTGTGAGTATCTATCATAAAATTAATTAGGGCTCTTTCAAGTAAAGCCAGTTTGTCCTTTAAAACTACAAATCTTGTACCAGATAATTTGGAAGCTAAGTCAAAGTCCATATTTTTTTTTGTAGTACCTAAAATAGTATGTGGTTTAACTTTAAAATTAAATTTTTTTAATTCTCCAATTTTTTTAATTACTTTATTTGATTTTTCGTCTTTTCCGATTGGAACATCGTCCAGAGCTAAGTTAGGTAAACTCGACAATATGTTTTTTATTTTTTTTTTTAATTCTAAATGATTATTTTCTAATTTAGATATATCAAGAGATATTTTTTTTGATTTTTCAAAATTTTTAGGATCTTTAGTTTTTGATAACAATTTTTTTTCTTGTTCTAATTTTTCTTTTTTAAATATAATTTCTCTATTATCTTTATCTAAAGTTAAAATTTTTTCTAAATCAATTTGAACATTTCTTTGATTAATCTTTTTTTTAAAGATTTCTATATTTTGTCTAATATCCTTTAAATCGTGCATTAATTCCTTTTTTCAATTAATTTTACAGTAACTATTGATAATTCATATAATAATAATAAAGGTAAAGCTAAACCAATTTGAGTTATAGGATCTGGAGGCGTTAATACTGCTGCAATTGCAAAAATAATCACTACAACATATTTTCTCCTTTTTTGTAAAAATAGTGAGTCTACAATTCCGACACGAGCAAGTAAACTTAGAACTACTGGAAGTTGAAAACTTAATCCAAATGCAAAAATTAATCTCATTATTAACGATAAATATTCATTAACTTTAGCCTCAAGTTCTATAGCGATATTTGTAGCGCTTTGTGCACTTTCAAAACTTAAAAAAAACTTTATTGCGATTGGCATAATAAAATAATAAACCAAAATGCCCCCAATGAAAAAGAGTATAGGTGTTGCAACTAAATAAGGTAACAATGCCTTTTTCTCATTGTTGTACAAAGCTGGTGCTATAAATTTCCAAATTTGAGTTAGTATAATTGGACTAGTTAAAAAGAATGCAGCAAAAAATGCAACTTTAAGATAAGTGATAAATGCTTCATGTAATGCTGTAAAAATTAGCCTACGATTTAATTCTTTATCCAGGACAGCATCAGAATAAGGTTTAACTAGAAACTGATAAATTTCTTCTGAGTAAATATAACAGATCACAAAAGAAAAAATTAAAAAAATAAAAGATTTTATTAGACGACTTCTGAGTTCCACCAAATGACTTATATAGGAACCTTTTTTTTGATTATTTTTATCAGTCATTTTCTTTATCTTCTTTTTTTTCCTTGTCTTCTAAGTTGGTAATTTCATTTACATTTTTCTGAATATCGGAAAAGTAATTTTTTATAGAAGCTATCCAGGAGCCTATTTTTCTTAAAACAACTGGAAATTCTTTTGGTCCTAACACAAGAATTGATATGATTATTAATATAAGTAATTCAAACCAACCAATTTGTGGCATTTAAATTAATTACTTTTGGAGTTGTTATTATCTTCTGAGTCCTCTTTGGTTGATTCTGGATTGTCTGCCATACCTTTTTTGAAACTTTTTATACCTTTAGCTACATCTCCCATTAAGTCAGAAATTTTTCCTCGACCAAATAATAGAACAACTAAAACTACTACTATAGCTATTTGCCAAAATCCTATACTCATAAGATAATTATATACAAATTTTGGCTGAAATAAATAGCTTTATTTTAATTATTATCGTTATCGTCTATAACTTTTTCAATTTCGGAATAAATATCATCGTTTTTTGACATTTGCTCTTTATAAAACTTACTAGTTCCAAAAATAGATGAATTAATTGATGAGGTATCAACTAATCCAGCAGAACCCAACTCTTCGATAGTGGGTAAGTCAGAAAGTTTTTGCACATTAAAATGATTTAAAAAATTATCAGTGGTTATATATTGAATTGGTTTACCTGGCACGTTTTTTCTACCAGACGGTCTTACCCAATCTAATTCCATAAGCGTGTCTATGGTATTAGTACCAAAAGCAACTCCTCGAATTTGTTCTATCTCAGATCTAGTTACTGGTTGATGGTATACTATGATTGCTAGAGTCTCAATAGTAGCTTTGGAAAGCTTTTTCTGGGTAGATTTTTGTAGAGCCATTGTCTTAGATAAATCTGATGAAGTTCTAAATGACCATTTATCTTTAACACAAACTAGATTAATCCCTCTTTCATTATAGTCATTTTGAATTTTTTCTAATATTTTTTTTATATTTGTAGTTGACTCCACTCTTTTTTGAATAGTTTCAATGTCAAGAGGTTCAGAGGCTGCAAATAAAATTGCTTCGACTTTTCTCTCAATTTTTGTCATTGATGCTGGAAATTTAATTATATTAGTTTTTTTTTTACTCATTAATTTTTTTTATCATAACTTTATCGAAAAGTTTTTTTTGTGTAATTTCTATTATTCCCTCTTTTGAAAGCTCTAAACTTGCAGAAAAAACACCAGAAATTCCTGTTTTTCTTTTATTTAAATTGTTTAAATAATCTTCAGGGATTAATTCTACGATATTTTTCCATTCATTCAAATGATCCAGATTATCTTTAATGTTTTTCAAAGCTTGTTCAGTTGTTAATACAGGTAATTTTGGAATATTTATTCTTTGGAAAGATTTTTGAGCATTGATATTTGCATAAGTTTTTAAAAGTTCATACAAACTAACATCGTATATAGGTGTGTAAATTGATTTAATTCCACCTTTCATCCCCCTATAAAAAATGTCTCTGCCTATCCTTTTTCTTTTCAAAAGCTGAGTTGATAACAGTCTAATAAGTTCTAATTTTTTTAATTGAAGTTTAAGTTTTTCTGCTACTTCAAAGGCTTTAAAGTCATCCTCATTGTCATCAGGTAGTAATAACTTCGATTTAAGATATGCAAGCCAAGTTGCCATAAGCAAAAATTCTGATGCTGTTTCTAAATCTAGGTTTTTTTCTTTTTTTACAAAATCCAAAAATTGATCAGCTAATGTTGCAACTGATATTTCTGCTAGATCAACTTTTTGATTTCTAGCTAAATCTAATAATACTTCAAGTGGTCCACTAAAATTGGGTATGTCCACCGCAAAATTATTATTTATACTCATAAAACTATATTATCTCAAAAATTTGTAAAATTCTGAAGTTTTTTTTTTTGTAAACAAGTCTATATAAGGCATATTAGTTAATAATTTTTTCGACTCGGCAAAGTTGCCTTTGCAATAAAGAGCTAAATTACAACCAGCCTCAATAGATTTTTTAGCATTATTCAGATAGTCGTATTTCAAAGCTTTCATATTAATATCATCTGATATTAAAATTCCTTTAAAACCAATTTTTTTTCGAATAATTTCATTGATAATCTTTTTTGAAAACGTTACACAGTTTTTATTGTCTATCTTTTTATACAAAATGTGTGCCGTCATTGCAAAATGAGAACTGTTATTCTTAAAACATTTAAAGTCATTGCTGTTAAGAAATTTGAAGTTTTTATTTACAACTGGTAATTTTTTATGACTATCGCTCATAGCTAAGCCATGACCAGGTATATGTTTAATTACACATAATACACTGTTTTTTTGAAAAGTTTTTATACATGTTTGGCCAAGTTCAATTATTTTTTGACATTCTCTTGAATATATTCGATTTTTTAAAACCCTATTTGTTTGTTTATATAATTTATCTAATACAGGAACAGTATTCAAATTTATTCCTAAATCCCTTAGTATTTTAGAAAGATTATTAATATATATTTCGTAAATTTTTTTTCCTACAGTTTTATTT
>CACABZ010000016.1 GCA_902530885.1 uncultured Pelagibacteraceae bacterium | reverse complement strand
CTTTCTATTTAAAGAGGATGAATGTCATACATTATATGTAAGATATGAAGAAATTAATTTATATATATTAATTAAGACATTTTTAAATACTGGGTTTTCTAAAATGAAAGATAATTATAAGTACTATTATTGCAAATTAGTAAATCCTCAAATTATATTTAGTGATTTTCATGATGATATTGCTTTCTTTAGATTAAAAAATAATTATTCAAAAGCAAAATATATTTGTATTCATGAGCAGAATTCGGATCTTAGATTTTTCAGAGCATGCGAAAAATATTATAAAGAAAATAAAGAGAAGTTAAGAGCAGATATTATGTTTGTCTTAGGCCAATACTATAAAAATAAATTTTCAAATTATATAGACTCAAAAATAATCTCCATAGGTGCATTTAAAAATAATTTTTTTAAAAAAAAGCAGAAGACTAATAATAACTCCATTCTTTTTATTTCTCAAATAAGAGCATTCCCCGAAGAAAAGATCACACCCAAGTACAAAGTCAAAATTGATAATGAAATAAAAATAGTTAGGGCTCTTTTGGCTTATTGTAATAGGAAAAATTATAAACTCGAAATAGCAGCAAAAAGCACAATAGATAAACTTGAGTTTTACAAAAGAAAATTTGGTGACGGAAATTATACCATTTATGTTAGAAAAAAAGAAATAACACCCGATGAACCAGCACCATACGATCTAGTTAATAGGAGTTCATTTGTAGTTTTTACAAATTCAACATTAGGATTAGAAGCTCTCATCAAAGGTATCAAGGGAGTTGCTTTTCCGCCAGAGCAATTTCCTATTGAAGATCATGAAAAAAAATTTTCTAAAAGTGGGCCATTCTGGAGTGAAAGCTTTGATGAGAAAATACTTGAGAAATATTTAGAAAAGGTAAAAAATTATAACGAAGATGAATGGAAAAAAATTGTAAATGAAAATATAGGAGATCTTATTGAATATGATCCTATGAATTCTAAATTAGCAAAGACTATGAGCGATTTAAATATAAAAACGTTGATTAATTAAGGTACAAATGATGAAATTGAGAACGATAAGAGAAATAATTAAAGTAGCCGAAAAAAAAATTAAACCAAATGCATTTAAATGGATTAATGGTGCTGCTGAATTTGGTAATACTTGCGATCGAAATAGAGATATATTTAGACAAATAGGAATAGTACCAAGAGTTCTCAACAATAATAAAAATATACATATTTCTAAAAATTTCTTTGGTAGAAAATGTTCAGCGCCTATTTTATTCAGTCCTTTAGGTGGAACAGATCAATTCAGCAAAAAATCTGAGTTTATTTTTTCAGAAATTGCCGAAAAAAATAAAATCCCATATTTTTTTCCAAATAATTCTGGTCATACGATTAGAGAGATAAATCCTCTTAAG
Organism: uncultured Pelagibacteraceae bacterium; assembly: GCA_902530885.1. Taxonomy (GTDB): domain Bacteria; phylum Pseudomonadota; class Alphaproteobacteria; order Pelagibacterales; family Pelagibacteraceae; genus Pelagilacustribacter. The sequence continues at coordinate 8,122 of CACABZ010000016.1, read as the reverse complement.
AAGAAACAATTTTTAAATAGATCAATGTACTTAGATAACGACCTTAATTTCTGCAAAAGGGAAATTACAGATGCGGAAAAAAATGGCTGTCATAGCATTTCTATCACAGTTGACAGCCCAGTAAGGCCAGTAAGTTATAATAAAATTGACCAAAATTATGACGCTAGAAAACACTACGCAACAAAACCTTTAAATTATTTTCGAAAAAAAAAGGGAAAACCATTAACTTGGAATGTGATCTCAAAAATTAGAAAAATGACAAAAAAACCGATAATTTTGAAAGGAATATTATCTAAACACGATGCTTTGAGGGCTTATAACTTAGGAATGGACGGGATTTGGATTTCAAACCATGGCGGCAGAATTTTAGAAAGTGATGTGACTGCTGTTGAAGTTTTAAGCGAAATAAGAGAGAAGCTTCCAAAAAAAGTAACAGTGATTTGTGATGGTGGCATAAGAACTGGCACTGATATTCTTAAAACAATCAGTTTAGGGGCAGACTTTGTTTCAATAGGTAGACCATTAATTTATGGTCTGATTGCAAATTCGAAGGAAGGTGTTAATAAAGTTATAGAACTTTTAAAATTTGAATTTTTGAATTCAATGAAACTCGCTGGAACCTCAAATTTTGATGATATAAAAAAATTAAAAAAAATATTAAGATTTTATAATGAAAGTAGATAAAAAAATTACAAAAAAAAATTCTAATTGGAATTTTAAAGGCAATGTCTATAAATATTTTGATAAACATATAAAAAAATCAATCCCTTTTTATACCGAAGCTCAAAATTTATACACTCAGTATACTGATTTTTTTTTACAAGATAGATCAAAAATAATTGACTTAGGATCTTCAACAGGTGTTTTTTTAAACAAAGTTTATGATAGACATAAACTTAACCAAAAAAAAATAAGCTTTATAGGAATTGACAACACAAAAGAAATGATCAGTTTTTGTAAAAAAAAATATAAACAAAAGAAAAATTTAAAATTTTTATATAAAGATATTGAAAAAATAAATATGCAGTCATCTTGTATAATTTCATCATTTTATACTATTCAATTTATTTCCCCAAAAAAAAGACAAAAAATAATCAACAAGATTTATAAAGGTTTAAACTGGGGTGGTGCTTTTTTCTTTTTAGAAAAAGTGAGAGGTAGTGATGCAAGATTTCAAGATATGCTAACTCAAACGTATAATGAATTCAAAGTTTCCGAAGGATTTTCAGCAGATCAAATAATGGCTAAAAGCAACTCCTTAAAAGGAGTTCTCGAACCATTTTCTACTTCAGGTAATTTAAGTCTTTTAAAACGGGCTGGTTTTAAAGATATTATGACGGTTTTCAAGTATGGTTGTTTTGAAGGATTTTTAGCAATTAAATAATTTTTCAAAAAAATTTAGTAAACATTCTAATTAGAAAAATCAATGTATAAAAAAATTACTACTATGATGTCAAAAAAACAAATGGCATCTTTATATTATTTTATTTTTTTATCATTCATTACGATGATATTAGAAACAGCTGGTATTGGATTAATCATTCCTCTTATTCAATCTATAGCCTCAGATGGCATGAACCAACAACTTTTGGTATTTTTTAATATCTTTAATTTAAATCCCACTTCAAAACATAACCTTATTCTTATTCTTACGCTAATAATTGGAATTGTTTATACATGTAAAGTTTTATTTTTAACTTATTTTGCTTATGCAGAAGCCAAGTTATTATCTGACTTAAGTGTTTCATTATCAAATAAATTATATGATGTGTATTTAAACAAACCTTACAGTTTTCATTTAAATAATAATTCTGCTAAGTTAACGAGAAATATTGATGAAATTGCTTTAGTTGTTGGAGTAGTTAAAGCATCTATACTTTTAATCACCGAAGTAGTTGTATTTATAGGAATAGCAACATTTGTTATCTTATACGAACCAACAGGATCTTTGATAATAATTTTTTTTCTTGGTTTTTTTGGTTTTATCTTTTTTAGAAATATTCAACTAAAAGTTAAAAAATTGGGAAAAACTAGACAAACTCATCGAGCCATTTATCTTAAATATTTGAGAGAAGGCCTTAGGTCTATAAGAGATATCAAAATCTTACAAAGATCAAATGAGATGGTAAAATCTTTCACTGCAAATAACATCATTCTAAATTTAACTGAACTTAAGAGAAAATTTATCAGCGCTTTACCTAGGCTATGGCTGGAATGGTTGGTTGTTATCAGTTTTATAATTTTGATACTTTCAATGATTTTACTTAATAGAGATTTGCAGAATGTTGTTATATTACTTGGTTTATTTGCGGCCGCAGCATTTAGAATTTTGCCATCATTGACGAGGATTATGAACTCAATACAAAATATCATATTTTATAGACCAGCAGTAGATACAATCTACAAAGAATTTAGTAGCAAGAAGTTTTCAGAAATTAAAACTGCAAATAACAAAAATAAAAAAGCCCATTTGATTAAAGAGATCAATCTTAATAATGTTAATTTTAGATATTCTACGAAAGATTCAATTTTATTAAAAAATATAAATTTTAAGATAAAATGTGGCACTGCTATTGGCTTGATAGGAGAAAGTGGAGTGGGCAAAACCACATTAATAAATATAATTTTGGGCTTAATAAAACCATTTTCCGGAAGCGTTGAGGTGGATGGAACAAATATTGATGAGGATATCAAAAATTGGCAAAATCAAATTGGTTATGTTCCACAAGATATTTATTTAAGTGATGACACTATAAAAAATAATATTGCTTTTGCTCTACCCGAAGAAAAAATTAACAAACAAGCAGTAGATAGAGCTGTAAACAATGCTAAGCTTGAAGATCTAATAAGAAATTTATCAAACGGTATTGAAACAAAAATTGGTGAGTTTGGAGATAGAATTTCTGGCGGTCAAAGACAGCGTATAGCAATAGCTCGTGCGCTATACACAAATCCTAAAATATTAATACTAGATGAATTTACTAATTCATTAGATTTAAAAACAGAAGAGAAGATTATAAATGAAGTTAATACACTAAAAGGAGAGAAAACTATAATTATGATTGCTCATAGATTATCTACATTAAAAAATTGTGACTATGTTTATAAGCTCGATAAAAACGGGATCAGTCAGGAGAAGTTTAAAAGATGAGTCAAAATATTTTAATGGTAGGAGGTGCTGGCTATATCGGAACCGTCGTATCAAATCATTTCTTAAAAAAAGGTTTTAATGTTATCTGTGTTGATAATTTTTTGTATGAAAATTCTTTTTCTATATATAATTTAAAAAAAAACAATAAATTTAAATTTATTCTAGGAGATCTTAGAAATCATGACTTAATCAATGAACTTTTAGATAAATGTGATGCAGTAATTATTTTAGCTGGATTAGTTGGAGACCCAATAACAAAAAAATATCCTCAAATCTCGACAGAAATAAATTTTGACGGAACTAAAAAATTAATTGAAAACTGTAAACATAAAAAAATTGAAAAAGTAATTTTTGTTTCTACTTGCTCAAACTATGGTTTAAGCGACACAAATTTGCCCTTACATGAAGAGGCAGAATTAAAACCATTGTCATTGTATGCTAAGCATAAGGTTGAAATAGAAAAATATATAATTTCTCAAAAAAGTTTTAAAAATTTTAGCCCTACTATACTACGTTTTTCCACTGCTTTTGGCTTATCTTCGAGGATGCGATATGATTTAACTATTAATCAATTTACTAAGTCAATTTATTTTAAAGAAAAGTTAGATGTATTCGACTCAAAAACATGGCGGCCTTACTGCCATGTTAAAGATTTTGGAATTGCTTTAGAGACAGTCCTGTCGGCTGAAAAAAAACTTACTGATTTCGAAGTATTCAATGTTGGTGGTGATCAAAATAATTTTACTAAAAAACAAATAGTTGAGTTAATTAATAAGTTTATTCCAATCAATGAAGTAACTTTTACTGATAAGACGCAAGATCCAAGAAATTATAAAGTTAATTTTTCTAAAATTAATAAATTATTAAACTTTAAAGTTAATTATACTGTAGAGGACGGTATTCAAGAGATAATCGAGTACTTTAAAAAAAATAATGAAAAACTTGAAACATGTAATGACCTCAAATTCGGTAACTATATAATTAATAAAAAAAACTTATGAGAACACTATCAGCAAAAAACGTTGTAAATGCAATTAGAAGTGTTTTGGGCAAGGGCGCTCATCAACTTCATGAACCGCTGCTTAAAGGAAAAGAAATTAACTTTGTAAGTGATACAATCAAAAGAAATTTCGTTTCAACAGCTGGCGAGTATGTAAATAGGTTTGAGAAAGCAATTAAAAAATTTTCAAAATCTAATCACGCAATTGCTGTAGTAAATGGCACACAAGCGATATTTGTTTCTCTTAAAGTTCTTGGCGTAAAAACAGATGATGAGGTTTTGGTCCCAGCATTGACTTTTGTCGGTACAGTTAACGCGATTAGCTATCTTGGTGCACATCCACACTTCATCGACTCATCTTGGGAAAATTTTGGGGTCAATTGTGATAAATTAGAAAAATATTTAAGCAAAAGTGCAAAAATAATTGGTAATAAATGTATAAATAAATCAACTGGAAAGGTCATAAAGGCCATTGTGCCAGTGCATGTTTTTGGACACCCTTGTGATATTGAGAAAGTGATTAAAATTTCTAAAAAATTTAAACTCGCTGTTGTTGAAGATGCTGCAGAGGCTTTGGGGAGTTTTCATAAAAAAAAACACCTAGGAACTTTTGGAGATATTGGTTGTTTTAGTTTTAATGGAAATAAAATTATAACAACAGGTGGAGGTGGGATGATAATAACCAATCAAGCTAAATTAGCAAAAAAAATTAAACATCTTACTACTACCGCAAAACTAAAACATAAATGGGAATACGTTCATGACGAGGTCGGATATAATTTTCGTATGCCAAGTATAAATGCAGCGCTTGGTTTAGCCCAACTACTTAAATTGAGAACTTTTTTAAAGGCAAAAAGAAAACTTTTTTATAAATATATAAAAGTTCTAAAAGGTATTAATGGAATTAGTTTGTTTAAAGAGCCCAAAAATGCAAAAAGTAATTATTGGTTACAAACTTTAATCTTAGATAAAAAAAATTCAAAATTTAAGAATAAAATTTTAAAGGAATTTCACAAAAAAAAAGTTTTTTCAAGACCAACATGGCAACTAATCTCAGATTTAAAACCTTATAGAAATAATCAAAAAATGAATTTATCAATTGCTAAGGACATTTATAAAAGATCAATCAATATACCTAGTAGTCAAAAATTTATAATCGAAAATAAATGAAAGAAATTTTACTTATCGGAGCTGGGGGACATTGTTTGTCATGTATTGATGTAATTGAATCAGAAAAAAAATTTAAAATAGTTGGTTTGATTGATAATAAAAATATAAAAATTAAATACGGGTATAGAGTATATGCAGAGAATAGTTTAAAGAAATTTTCTAAAAAAATTAAATATGCTTTTATTACTGTTGGTCAAATCTCAAATTCAAAAATTAGAGAAAAATTATTTAAAAAAATTCTCAAACATGGATTTCAAATACCTAAAATTGTTTCACCTATATCTTATGTATCGAAGAGAGCCAATGTTGGAGATGGCACAATCATAATGCACGGCTCTATAATTAATGCGGGCGCTATGATAGGAAAAAATTGTATAATAAATAATAAAGCATTGATCGAGCATGATGCAATTATTAAAGATCATTGCCATATATCCACCAATTCTACTATTAATGGTGAAGTAGTAGTTAATAAAAACTCATTTATTGGAAGCTCCGCTGTAATTAAACAAAAAATTAAAATTGGTGAAAACTCTTTTGTTAATTCAAATTTATTTATTGATAAAAATTTGAAAAATAATTCAAAAATTTATGAAAAATAGAACAATCGTAATCGCAGAAATTGGTGTAAACCATAATGGCAATGTTACATTAGCAAAAAAACTTATCGACGTTGCAAAGAAATCTGGTGCAGACTTTGTAAAATTTCAAACTTTTAAAACTGAAAATTTAGTTTGTAAAAATACGAAAGCAGCAAAATATCAAAATTTAAATTTAAAGAAAAAGACAAGTCAATACAATATTCTTAAGAAACTGGAACTTACAGATAATGATTTTAAAACTTTATTGAAATATTCAAAAAAAAGAAAAATTGGATTTCTTTCAAGTCCATTTGATTTAGACAGCCTTGAATTACTTCTTCGTTTAAAAATATTTGATATTAAAATAGCCTCAGGTGAAATAACGCACTATATTTTTTTGAAGAAATTAGCAAAATTTGCTAAGAGAGTCTTTTTATCCACAGGAATGTCAACGATCGAGGAAGTATCGAAAGCTATTAATATTCTTGTTAAGGGAGGGATGAATAAGAAAAATATCACAATTCTTCATTGCCATACAAATTATCCGACCGAATTTAAAGAAGTAAATTTGCGAGCAATGAAAAGTATTGAAAGAAAATTTAATATTGATGTTGGTTATTCTGACCATACGATTGGAGAAGAAACCGCGATAGCAGCTGTAGCATTGGGGGCAAAGGTCATAGAAAAGCATATTACACTCAGTAAAAAAATGATTGGTCCAGATCATAAAGCAAGCATGGAGCCTTCCAGTTTTATCAAGTATGTTAAAGCGATTAGAAACACCGAGCATTTAATGGGCTCTAATATTAAAAAACCTACAAAAAATGAATTAAAAATTAGGAAATTAGTTAGAAAGTCAATAATTGCAAAAAAACCAATCAAAAAAGGAGAATTATTTTCTAGTTCAAATCTCATATGCAAAAGGCCTGAGGGAGGTATTTCCCCAATACATTGGGATAAAATAATCGGAAAGAAGTCCAAAAAAGATTTCAAAGTAAACCAATTTATAAGATTGAAATGAAAATTTGTTTTATTACCAGTACTAGAGCTGACTTTGGTTTATTGAATAATGTGATCAAAAAAGTAAGAAATAAAAAAAAATTTAAAGTACAATTAATTGCGTCAGGCACTCATTTCTCGAAAAAATTTGGTTCAACTTTTAAAGAGATCAACAAGAGTAAAAGTAAGATAAACAATAAAATTATATTAAAATATGACTCTAAAGGACCAGCAAGCATAACAAGCGTAATGGCAAAATGTCTAAATGAAGCAACGAAATTGTTCAAAACTATGAAACCTGATTTAGTAGTAGTTTTAGGCGATAGATATGAAATTTTAGCATTTACGCTTTCTGCATACATTTCAAAAATTCCGATTGCACATATTCATGGTGGTGAAGTTACTAGAGGAGTTTTGGATGATGCATTCAGGCACTCAATAACAAAATTATCACATATTCATTTTGTAGCTAATAGAGAATACAGAAAAAGAGTTATCCAACTTGGAGAAAATCCAAAGAATGTTTATGTAGTAGGTGGTTTAGGCGCTGACAGTATTGCTAACACCAAATTAATTAGTAAAAAAGAAATTGAGAAAAAGTTCAAAATAAAATTTTTAAAATATTATTTTCTTGTAAATTTTCAACCAGAAACAATAAGTAAGAATAAAACTAAAAAACAAGTAAAAATTTTCTTATCAGCATTACATTCATTTAAAAATACTAATTTTATTTTTACTTTTCCAGGAGCAGATATTGAAAATGAGATTATAATTAGAGAGATAAAGAGATTTATTAGGAAAAATAATAACAGCTATTTATTTAAATCTTTAGGGCAAAAAATTTTTTTATCCCTTTTAAATTACTCTAACGGTATGATTGGAAATTCATCTAGTGGATTATTAGAAATGCCATACTTTAGAAAAGGCACTGTTAATATCGGTGAAAGACAATCAGGAAGATTATTGTCTAAAAGTATTATTAATACAGAGTTCAATAAACTAAAAATACAAAAATCAATAAAAAAAATAATATCAAGAAAATTTTTGAGAAAAATTCAATCAATAAATTTACCTTATGGAAAGCCAGGAGCCTCAGCTAAAATAGCAAATATCATAAAAGAAAAAAAAATAAACGATATTTTCAAAAAAAGCTTTTTTGATCTTTAAGTAAAAAACTATGAAAAAATTAATTATTTGTTTTGATATTGATAATGTTATTTG
>CACABZ010000015.1 GCA_902530885.1 uncultured Pelagibacteraceae bacterium | reverse complement strand
TACAAGTTCAGCTTTTCCTACAAAAATTTTTAAGGGCAAGGTTTCATCAACAAGTTCTAGAATAGATCCTTCAACTAGATCAATATTAGCAAGAATTTTAGTAAATAATAAAAATTTTGAAATAATACCAGGTCAATTAATGACGGTAAAAATAATTTATGATGAGGTTGTTGAAATTGGAGTTCCTGAAAGTGCAGTTACCATTCAGGGAAATACATCTTTTGTTTACGTTGTTAATAATAACATTGTTGAAAAAAGAATTATTAAAACTGGAAACAGAAATTTTGGAAAAATTTCTGTTTTATCCGGCATTAATGAAGGGGATTTGGTCATTTCTGAAGGAGTATCAAAAGTTAGAGATAAAACAAAAGTAAAAATTTTAAATACCAAATAAAATGTTTTTAACTGATTTATCTATAAAAAGACCAGTAGTAGCTTCAGTGATGAGTCTTGTATTGGTTATTTTTGGATTGTTCACCTTTAAAGAAATTCCCACTGATGAATTACCTGATGTTCAGCCACCTATTGTAACTATACAAACTGAGTATAGAGGCGCTTCAGCTGAAATCGTAGATACTCAAATAACTCAAAAAATTGAAGATTTTGTAGGAGGAACACCTGGTTTAGAAACGATAGACTCTTTCAGCGAAGATGAGAGTTCAAGAATTACTCTTACGTTTGAAAACAATTTAGATTTAGATGATGTTGCTAATGATGTCAGAAGTTCAGTATCTAGAGTTTTGGATAATCTTCCTGATGGTGCAGAACAACCTGAGATATTTAAACAAAGCGCTGGTATGAGGACAACTATGTGGCTCTCTTTCAATTCAGATGCCATGACAGATTTAGAATTAACAGATTATGCAGATAGATATCTTACAGATTTATTTTCTACAGTTGAGGGTGTTGGCAGAGTTCGTTTAGGAGGTGAAAGAGAGCTTTCCTTAAGAGTTTGGTTAGATCCTATAGCTCTTGCAGCTAGAGACTTAACAACACAAGAAGTTGAAACGGTTTTAAGAAAGGAAAATGTTGAATTCCCCGCAGGTAGAATCGAGTCTAAAGATGTAGATTTAACAATAAAGCTAGACAAGGCTTATAAAAATTTAGAAAGCTATAAAAAACTACCTCTTAAAAGAGCACGTGACGGCTCAATTATAACTCTTTCTGATGTGGCCAGAGTTGAGTTAGGTGCAGAGTCAACAAGAACTTTATTTAAAGGTAATGGCAAGCAAGTTGTTGGTATTGGTATTTACCAACAATCAGATGCCAATACTATTAAAGTTGCGGATGGGATTAAAAAAAAAATAAATGAAGTGAGACCAAGCTTACCTCCTGGAACATCATTGGAAGTTTCTTTTGATAGAAGTAACTATATTAAAGCTGCAATTAAAGAAGTTTATAAAACTTTATTTATTGCACTCATATTGGTAACAATAATAATTTATCTGTTTCTTGGAAATATAAGAGCATTAGTTGTACCCTTGATAGCCTTGCCAGTTTCTTTAATATCAACATTTTTATCGATATACTTTTTTGATTTCTCTATAAATCTTTTTACGTTAATGGCGTTAGTTTTGGCTATTGGCATCGTTGTAGATGACGCGATAGTAATGCTCGAGAATATTGTAAGGAGAATAGAGCTAGGGGATACACCTCTTGTGGCAGCCTATAAAGGTGCGAAACAAGTATCTTTTGCAATAATTGCTACCACAGTGGTTTTGGTAGCAGTCTTTGTACCTTTAATATTTATTAAAGGAATAACTGGTGTTTTATTCACTCAAACAGCTATCACTCTAGCCTCTGCTGTAGTTATCTCAAGTTTTGTAGCACTATCTTTAAGTCCAATGATTGGCAGTAAGGTTTTAAAGAAAAGTATGAATAAATCTAAAATTGTCATTAAATTCGAAAGATTTTTAAAAAATATAACATCAGTTTATAAACAGTCTTTAATAAATTGGATAAGAAAAAGAAAAATAATAATTTCTTTTTTGGGAATCGTATTGTCTCTTACTATTTTTTTATTTAATTACGCTCCAAAAGAATTAATTGCTCCAGAGGATAGGGGCGCATTTTTTGTAATAGTGAAAGCCCCTCAAGGTTCAGGGTTCAATTTTACAAAATCTAAAGCAGAAGATATTGAGAATCTTCTATTGCCTAGTGTTGGTAAAGGAGAATACAGGAAACTTATTTTAAGAGTTCCAGGTTTTGGCAAATCAGCAAAACAGGTAAACAGTGGTTTCATAATAGTTCTTTTGGAACCATGGAATGAAAGAGATCGTCATGGAGTTAAGATAATGAGAGAGTCTTTTGGAAAAATTTCAAAAGTTCCAGGAGTTTTAGCGTTTCCAATAATGCCTCAAGGAATAAGAACGGGAGGTGTTGAAAGTCCAGTTCAATTTGTGGTTTTAGGAAATACTTATGATCAACTAATAGAGTGGAAAAATATTATAAAAAAAGAGGCAAGAAAAAACCCAGGATTGACATCAATCCAAGATGATTTTGATTTAAATAAGCCGCAACTTAATGTCCAAATTGATCAAAAAAAAGCTGCTGATTTGGGTGTGTCAACGGAGGATATAGGTAGAACGATAGAAACTATTTTTGGCTCCAAAAGAGTTACAAATTTTACAAGAGAGGGTAAAGAATATTCCATTATTATACAAGGAGACATTAAAGATAGACAAGAGCCTGATAGTATTAGTAAAGTTTTTGTTAGGTCAAACAATAACGGGAAATTAGTATCAGTAGCAAATCTTATAAAATATAATGAAGAAGGTCAGTCTCCTTTCTTATCAAGATATAACAGACAAAAGGCGGTAACAATTTCAGCTAGATTAGTTGGTGATTACTCATTGGATGAGGCTTTGAATTTTTTGGTAAAAGTTGTCGAAAATAATACTCCTGAAGCTCGGATAGCTTACAAAGGTGAGAGCGAAGAATATAAAAAGACCAACACTGAATTATATGTTATTTTTGTTTTAGCTTTGGTCACTGCGTATTTAGCTATGTGTGCTCAATTTGAAAGTTGGAGACATCCTCTAACTATTATGCTTACAGTTCCCTTAGCAATTCTAGGAGGATTATTAGGTATATTGGTAGTAGGTTCCTCTTTAAATATCTATAGCCAAATAGCTTTAATAATATTAATAGGTTTATCTGCAAAAAATGGGATCTTAATTGTAGAGTTTGCAAATCAATTAAGAAAAGAAGGAAAAAATTTGGAGCAATCAATTATAGAAGCTGCATCAATTAGATTTCGACCAATCTTAATGACAAGTCTTTCCACAATAATTGGGGTACTGCCTTTAATTCTTGGATCAGGACCAGGAGCTGCTAGCAGATTAACAGTTGGAATTACAATATTCGGAGGAATGTTGTTTTCAACATTTTTTACTTTGTATGTTATTCCAACAATCTACTCTATCATTGGAAAAAATACTCAAAGAATTGATGCTGTAGAGATTGAGTTAAATGAACAACTTAAAAAATAATATATTTATTTTTGTCTAGATTTTTTTTACAAAGAGTAAGTTGTTTTCTATATTTATTCGCCATATCTTTAACTGACTTAGCATATATTATAGCATTTTTATCTTTTGAATAATTTTTGTAGTCACCCCAACCTTTATAATAAGCTAGATACTGTCTATAAGCATCTTTCTTAGAAATTTTTAATATTTTGGAAGTTTTATTAATATACCATCCTATAAAATCAACTGAGTCTTTAAAACGAGCACGCGTTGCTAATGGATTGTTAGTTTCTTTTTTATATTGTCTCCAAGTTCCCTCTACTGCTTGAGAGTATCCAAATGAACTTGAAGGTCTTTTGAAAGGAATGACTTTGAATAATTTTGTCCTAGGCGGTTTAGCTAACCAATTGAAATCACTCTCTTTTTTGACAAAAGCTAGTTGAAGATGAATAGGTGCTCCCCATTTCTCATAAGAAGTTTTAGCATGTTTGTACCAGAGATACCTTTCTTCAAAGATTGCACAGCTATTTTTAGTATTTTTTGGAATAGAAGAGCAGGCAATAACTAGGAATAATAAAATTAATAAATAAAATTTTTTTTTTCGAATCACTTAATGATTATAAATCATTTATATTTTCTTCTCCAATCCCAAGGCATATCAAATTCTCCTTGCCAAATTCCTATCTTACTTTCTTTTGCGCTATTCTCACTATCTAAATATTTTTTAGAATATTTTTTATAAGCTACAGCATTTCCTGTGATAACCATCATTGCATTTAAAACAATTGTAGACCCCTCCATTCTTCCCGGTACCCTACAAATTGCTAAGGGCCGACCATAAACATCAAGATTTTTCCATTGGCATTGAACTCTATGGCCATTAATAAGAATCTTCAGTGCTTCCGTTGAAGTCTGCCCACAATTATAAACTTTTGAATTTATTTTACAAATTTGATTTTTTTCTGGAGCATCAATTCCAAACAGTCTTATTCTTAAATTTTTTATTACAATAGTGTCTCCATCTACAACTTTTGCATTTCCTTTAACGTATGAACTTCCGTAGCTGTCGGGATCAGATGAGTCTTGTGAATATGCTCCGAAAGAAAATAAAAATAATATTAATATTATAGATAAAATCAAGTTTAGCTTTTTCATTAGATCTTTTTATATTTTTTATAAAAAATAATCATTAATATTCCTAATATAGTTCCAAATAGATTAGCAAAAAGATCTAAAAATTCAAAAGACCTGTTTGGTATTAAATAATGAAATAATTCCAAAATTATTGATAATAATATTAAAAAAATAATAGTTCGAAAAAAACTTTTATCCCTATTGTAGCCAATTAAACAAATTATCGATAAATATAAAAAAGCTAGAGCATGATTAATAGAGGTCCCTGTAGGATTAGGTATTAAGTTAGGTTGTTTACCAAAATCTCCATAAAAAAAATATCCAATAAGACTACCTGGGAACAAATATAGAATGAGCAAAGCTATTAAAGAGAAGTAGTAAAGATATTTAATCAACTTTAAGACATTATTTTTCATTATAAGTTTAATATTACATAATATCTGATATTTATCTATTATGAGCAAATTAATTTTAACGAGACATGGTCAAAGCATATGGAATGCGGAAAATAGATTTACTGGATGGGTAGATGTTGACTTATCTAAAAAAGGAATTTTAGAAGCCCAGATGTCTGGAAGATTAATTAAAAATCTAGACATAAAAATAGACGTTTCTTACACATCTTTTTTAAAAAGGGCTATTAAAACTCTTACCACTATACTTAAAGAAAACGGCCTAGATCTTAAATTTAATACTTCTTGGGAATTAAATGAGAGACATTATGGGTCTTTAACTGGCTTAAATAAAGAAGAAACAAAAAAGAAAATTGGTGAAGAGCAGTTTAAAAAATATAGAAGATCTTGGGATACACGGCCACCGCCAATGGCTGAGAATGACAAAAATCATTCTTTTTTTAGTCCTTTAAATGCAAGTATACCTTTGGGCATGATACCTTTTACAGAATCTTTAAAAGATTCTTATAAACGAGTCATACCTTATTATGAAAATGAAATTCAAAAACATATTAAGGAAAATAAAAACGTTTTAATATCGGCTCACGGAAATTCGCTCAGAGCACTATGCAAATATTTATTTAAGATTTCTGATAAAAAAATAAATGAATTAGAAATTCCGACTGGCAATCCCCTAGTAATTGAATTTGATACCAATCTTAAAATTGAAAAATATTATTATTTAGATAAATCCAGAGCTAAAACTATTATCTTTAATCAGTAATTTTTAAATTAGATATTTTATTATACATTTCTTTTGTATTTAAGTGATAAAACCTTTGCTTACTTTCATTTCCAACTAAAGATTTATTCTCAATCAAATAGTCCCAGATTTTGTTCATAGAAAATATTTTATCTTTTACGTTACCAAAGACACTTTGATCTAAAATTTGAAGACCTGTAAAAATGAATTCATTTTTATTGCCTCTACTAACTAAGCCATTATCAAGATTGAAATCTCCCTTAAAAGAACTATCAAAGCTCAAATTTTTACTAACCAACAATAAACAAATTTTTTTCTCTCTAAAATAAAGATCCTCCAAGTCATTTAATTCACTACAGTAATCATTATTCCATAAAGTGTCGGGATTTATTGCAATAAAGGGTTTTTGAAAATTTCTGGTAGCGTGAAGGACTCCGCCTCCAGTATCAAGTAGTTGGTCTTGTTCTTCAGAAATAGAAATTTTTGCTTTAAATTTTTTATTATTAATAAAATCTTTTATTTGATCAGATAGATGGTGCACATTTATAGCTATTTCCTCAATACCATGATTGATTAATAAATCTATAGCTCTCTCTAATAAATTCTTTTTCCCTATTTGAATTAATGGTTTAGGAGTTTTTAAAGTAATTGGATGCATTCTTTTTCCTAATCCAGCTGCTAAAATCATACCGTGTTTAATTTTCATATTTTAATCTTTTTTAATTTTTTTAGAGGCAGATGTTTTTTAAATAATATCTTCAACTTATTAAAAATAGGATTTTTAATTCTTCTTTCAATAAGCGTCCAGGTGTGAGGTAAATATTTAAGATAATAAGGTTTTTTATCTCTTTTATATAATCGCACGAAAATTCCAAGTATTTTTAAATTCCTTTGAACAGATAAAATATCAAAATCATTTTTTAAGTACGTTTGATCTTTGGCTTTAAATTTTGATTTCTTCATATAATGCTTAAATAAATTATCTTGTAAATTTTTAGGCATTTTAATCCTTACATCATCAATTAATGATGCAACATCATACAAAGGATTACCTATTATCGCATCTTGGCTGTCAATAAGACTCAGTCTTTTATTAGTAATCATAATGTTTGATGCATGAAAATCTCTATGTGTAAAATAATTGTTTTTAAAATAAAGTTTTTTATAAATATTGTTTAATTCTTTCTTAAATATCTTTTTTATTTTCCTAAGATTTAAATTTTTAGAATAATATTTTAGATACCAATCAAAAAATAAATCAGACTCTTTGTGTAAATTGCGAAGTGTATATTTTGAAAATTTAATTGTTTTTTCGCTATAATAATACTGATTTTTAAGTTTGATCTTTTGTAGTTTGACGATTAATTCAATTAATCTTTTATAATCTTTAAACTTATTTTTTTTGCCTTTAATATAGTCATAAAAAGATTTATCACCTAAATCTGTAATTTCTATCATATTATCTTTATAATAATTTTTTAACAGTTTAGGAGCCGAAATGTTGTGACTATTTAAAATTTTATTTACAACTAAATAGACAATTAAATTCTTATACTGTTCTTTTTTCGCAAAAACTATAATTGATGTCTTGTTGTTTTTTTTTACCCTATAAAATTCTCTAAAAGATGCATCCCCAGAAATCTTTTTTAAATTATAGTTTATTTTCATTATAATCTTTCCACTTGTGGTGTCCTAAAATGTTTAATTTTCTTTCATTAGCTCTATTAGAATAACTTAAATAAATTTCTAGTCTATTTTTTACTTTTGTTTTAACCAATTCTGGCCATTCAATGATTTTTATACTTCTAACATTTTCATTAAATATACCAAGTTCGTCCAACTCACTGTTTGTTTTAATTCTATAGAGATCGTAGTGCATCACTTTTAGATTTTTTATTTCATATTCGTACAATAAGTTGAAAGTGGGACTCAAAACTTCTGTTTGCTTTACCCCTTTTCTCTTTTGTAAATAATTAATAAAATTTCTAGTAAAAGTCGTTTTACCTACTCCAATTTCTCCTATTAAAAAAATATAATCACCATTTGATACTTTTTCTGCGATTTTATTTGATATTGATTTAAGATGATCTAAAGATTTAATAATCATTAGCTACTAATCTAGTAGCGATAAGTATCTGGTTTAAAAGGTCCTGATGGTTTAACGCTAATATAGTCTGCTTGTTCTTTTGACATTTTGGTTAGTTTTGCTCCAACTTTTTCTAAATGCAGCATTGCTACTTTTTCGTCTAAATGCTTAGGTAATACATAAACTTTGTTTTCGTATTTACTTGAATTATTCCATAATTCTATTTGTGCTATTACTTGATTAGTAAAAGATGCACTCATCACGAAGCTTGGGTGTCCTGTTGCACAACCTAAATTTACTAAACGGCCCTCAGCTAGTAAAATTATTCTTTTTTTACTTGGCAGCTCAATTTCATGAACTTGCGGTTTAATTTCATCCCACTTATAATTTTTTAAAGCC
This sequence comes from uncultured Pelagibacteraceae bacterium, assembly GCA_902530885.1. Classification (GTDB taxonomy): domain Bacteria; phylum Pseudomonadota; class Alphaproteobacteria; order Pelagibacterales; family Pelagibacteraceae; genus Pelagilacustribacter. Next base: position 4,124 of record CACABZ010000015.1, on the reverse strand, counting down.
TCAACTTGTATTTCGTTATCAAAGTGTCCAATATTACATAGTATAGCTCTATCTTTCATATTTCTCATGTGATCTGCAGTAACAATATCTTTGTTGCCAGTTGCAGTAACAACTATATCAGCGTTCTTTATGGCCTCATCCATTAAAACTACTTCATATCCTTCCATCGCAGCTTGAAGTGCACATATTGGATCTGTTTCTGTAATCATTACTCTGGCTCCTGCTTGTCTCAATGATGCTGCACTACCTTTACCAACATCTCCGAAACCAGCAACGATAGCTACTTTTCCTGACATCATGACATCTGTAGCTCTTTTTATGCCATCAGTTAAACTTTCTCTACAGCCATATAAATTATCAAATTTTGATTTGGTAACTGAGTCATTGACGTTAATAGCGGGTATTAATAATTCTTTATTTTTTTCCATTTTTTTTAAAGCTAGCACACCAGTTGTTGTCTCTTCGGATACGCCTTTAATATCTTTTAATAAATTCTTATAATCTTTGTGCATTAATGCAGTGAGGTCACCACCATCATCTAATATCATATTTGGCTTCCAGTTTTTTTTTCCCTCGATAGTTTGTTTCACACACCACCAATATTCTTTCTCTGTTTCTCCTTTCCAAGCAAAAACAGGTATACCAGATTTTGCTATAGCCGCAGCTGCGTGGTCTTGAGTTGAAAATATATTACATGAAGACCATCTTACTTCTGCTCCCAAGTCTACTAAGGTCTCAATTAAAACAGCGGTTTGTATCGTCATATGCAAACAACCGAGTATTTTTGCGCCTTCTAAGGGCTTTGAGCTCTTATACTCTTTACGAAGAGCAATTAATCCTGGCATTTCTGTTTCAGCTAAAGAAATTTCTTTCCTACCAAATTCTGCTTGTGAAATATCTTTTACTTTAAAATCTTCTGACATTATTTTAGGGTTTTTAACAATATAAACTACCCTTATCAAGAGTGAACTAAAATTAAATTTTCGGTAGTAATACTTCTATCTGGGCTCCTTTTTGGTTTAATCTATTTGACGCAGCTATTGCACCTTTATGAAGTTCTACAATGTTTTTAGCAATATTTAACCCTAATCCTGAATGTTCACCAAAGTTTGTAGGTCTATTACTATAAAATCTCTTAAATATTTTTTGAGGGGAAGCTTCTGCAAATCCAGGGCCTTGATCTCTTATTGTCATTACAAAATTATTCGATGTTTCTGTAAGTTCAATTTCAATCATTTGATTGTTTTCGCTAAAAGAAATGGCGTTATCTAATAAATTTGCTATAACTTGTTCTAATCTATTTTCTATTCCTATAATAAAAAAATTATTTTCTTTTTTACCTTTTAGATTTGTTATAATTTTAATATTTTTATTTTGATTTTTCAGGTCTTGTCGAAAATCGTCTACAACATTTAAGATTATTTTCATTAAATTGACTTTGGACATCTTTTCACTAGAAAGAGACGCTTCATCTTTAAGCATTTGGGAATAATCTGTAATTAATCTTTCAATTCTTTCTACATCATGATTAATTATTTCTAATAATTTTTCTCTGTCATTTTCTTTATCACTCTTGTCCAGAAGCTCTGAAGCTCCCTTTAATGAAGCTAATGGATTTCTTATTTCATGAGCTAGATCTGTTGAAAAAGTCTCAGCGCGCTTAGTTCTTTTTTGAAGTTCTTTTGTCATCTCATCAATTGATTTGGTCAATTTACCAACTTCATCTTCTCTTACAAAAAATTTTCGTATATCAATGTTTTGGTCTGATTTATTTTTGATAGATTCCGTAAAAGAAACTAAAAATTCTATTGGTTTTAAAATATATTTATTTAAAAATAATGAAAAAATTAATATTACTAAAGCTATAGCCAATACTGTTCTTATTATAAAATCTTTTCTTTCTTTAACGGCGATAAGAATATCGTTAGCTTCATTAGTCACCATTATGAAACCAACTCTACTACTTTCTATTATTACTTCACTAATTGTACTTACAAAGAAAGAATTGTTTATCTCATTCTCAATTGTAATAGGTTGATCCTTATATTTTTTACTAATTATTTCTTTAATTAAGTTTTCCGAGGAAACTTGTGGATTTTCAAGTTTATTTTCTATTACTTTTTCAACGGCACCTTCCTCGATAACCGCGTCTGATTTTTGAAAAACACTAGAGTCTAAATCTAGAATATTAGTGTCACCAATTAAATTTCCATCAACTGAGAAAAATTGCACTCTATCCAACCCTTGAAATAAAAATCTTGTCGATAGTAAAAATTGATTAATGCTTTTTTTGTTAAATGATATACCTAATCTTTCAATATGATCAGATGTATTCTTAATAATGATGAAATGACTCGAGGAAGTTTTTTTAACAAGGTTCGGCTGTATAGCCTTCAAGTAGAAAAGTGTAAATAGTCCAAGAATAGAAAAAATCGATAAATTAAAAAGTAAAAACTTTCTTAGTATTGAGGATGTTTTCTTTTTTTTCATTAACTAACATTCCATCTATATCCACTTCCGTACCTAGTTTCAATTGCTGAGAATTTTTCATCGACTTTTTTGAATTTCTTCCTAATCCTTTTTACATGGCTATCAATAGTTCTATCTTCGATCTCAGTGTTTTCTTTGTAGGCAATATCCATTAAATGGGCTCTTTCCTTTATAACCCCAGGTCTCTTTGCTAACTCTTTTACTATTAAAAATTCCGTTGTAGTTAATTTATCTGGAAGTGCATGACCATTCCATTCGCATTCGAGCTGGGATGGATCAAGTTTTAACTTTCCGTGAGTAATAATATTTTTTGTATCTTCGACTTTTTCCGTTTTTTTTCTTAATTGTACTCTTATCCTTTCTATCAAAACTTTCATTGAAAAACCGCCAGATTTTTTTACAAAATCATCTGCTCCAAGTTTTAGACCCAATAGTTCATCTACTTCCTCATCCTTAGAAGTTAAAAAAATTATTGGAATTGACATTTTTTTTCTAATTTTTCTTAATAATTCTTCTCCATCTAGTCTTGGCATTTTAATATCTAAGATTGCAAGATCAGGTGGATTTCTAGTTAGTCCTATTAAAGCAGTCTCTCCATCGATATAAGTTTGGACTTTGAAGCCCTCTCTTTCTAAAGCGATACTTATACTTGTTAAAAGATTTCTATCATCATCTACTAATGCTATTGTATTACCCATAATTAAATTTTCATTATCAAATTGTCAAAATTTAGGCCACAAAGTATTTATTAGTGGGCTTCACCCCAATTATATCCTGAATTTACATTCACTTCCAATGGAATTGAAAACATATGATAGTCTGAGGATGAAACAGACGTCATGGCTTTTCTTATCAATTTTTCGTTATTTTTTTGATCTTTTAAAGAACTTTCAAATACTAATTCATCATGTATCTGAAGAAGCATTTTTGCACTAATTTTTTTTTCTTCACTTGTTTTTTTATCAATTTCTATCATTGCAAGTCTTATGATGTCTGCAGCAGAGCCTTGGATTGGTGCATTAATGGCTGCACGCTCCTGAAAAGATCTAATGCTAAAATTTTTATCATTAATTCCTCTTAAATGGATTCTTCTGCCAAATATATTGTTAACAAATCCATTTTTTCTACAAAATTTTATTGTAGTGCTCATATAGTCTTTTATTTCTGGAAATTTTTTAAAATATTCATTTATAAAATCTTGTGCTTCTTGATTTGATACTGAAATTTGTTTCGCCAAACCATATTGTGTAATTCCATAAATGATACCAAAGTTAATGGCTTTCGCTTTTCTTCTAAGTTCCTCTTTAACTTTGTCTAAAGGTACGCCAAAAACTTGGCTCGCGGTTAAAGAGTGTATGTCTTGATTATTCTTAAATGCTTTTTTTAATTCTTTAACATCAGCCATATCAGCAAGTATTCTCATTTCAATCTGATTATAGTCTGCTGAAATTAGAATATTATCTTTTTCCGCAACAAATGCTTTTCTAATATCTTTACCATCATTAGTTTTTATTGGAATATTTTGTAGATTTGGATCACTTGAAGCTAGCCTGCCAGTATTGGTTGCGGCCAATAAAAATGAGCTGTGAACTCTTTTAGTTGAAATATTGATATGATCTTGTAAAGCATCAGTA
>CACABZ010000014.1 GCA_902530885.1 uncultured Pelagibacteraceae bacterium | reverse complement strand
ATTCATATGAAAAAAATTATTATATAATGTTTAAAGTATGGGAGAAGTAAAAGCAAAAATAAAATATTTACCAAATACATATGAAATTTTGGAAAAAGGAGATTACGTTGAATGCGCTGTTTCAAATAAAAAAATACCCTTAGAAAAACTTTGTTATTGGAATGTTGAACTTCAAGAAGCCTATTTTTCTCCAAAAGAAGTAAGTGAAAGATATAAAAAAATTAAATGACTATTTCCATCTGTTGTGAGTAAGTATCCATTGAGAAGGATCTTTAGCTACCATTTTCTCCAATACTGTATTGATCTCATTAGTAATCTCAACTTTGTCTTTATCTCTGTTATCAGGATATTTACAGTTAATAGGCTTTAATATCTCAATTTCAAAATTATCATCAAAAGTCCTCCTGATGTAAATAGGTATTATTTGACATTTAAATTTGAGTGCAAGTTGGGCAGGCAGAAAAGTTGTGTGAGCGGGTGTACCAAAAAAATTGACCCTAGCACCTTCACTAACACGTTGATCTACCATTAATGCAATACTATTTTTGTTATTAAGATAATTTATTGCTTCCTTAACACCCTTAATTCCTTTTTTTATTTGATTTTTACATACATATTTTTTTCTTAAGTATTCCATGAAGGGGTTAAGAAAAAAATTATTCAAAGGTCGATATATTGTTGCTAACTTTATATCCATCTTAGTCAATTCCATTGACATAAGTTCGTAGTTTGCAAAATGTCCAGAAATAAAAACAACAGGTTCATTTCCCAGAAGAGTAGTTTCTAAATAATTTTTATTTTTAATTTTAACATGTTTATTGCTTTGTTTAAAATTTTTTAAAAAAATATATTCAATAAAAGTTTTTCCATAATTAGACCACATTTTTTTTATTGTAATTTTTTTAAAATTTTCATCCATTGAAGAATTAATTTTATCTAAATTTTTAATAATTAATTTTTCGGATCTGAAATAAAACCCAATTTTTTGAAATAGATATGAAAAAAAAATTCGACTATATTTTAATCCAATCAAAAAGGATATAATATATAGAAAATATATTATTAGCGCTTCAAAAAAATATCTAGTAGTTTTAATCATATTTTTTTTGAAATTTCTTTTAAAAATTCCTTCTCCTTTTTTATTTTTAGATTAATTTTTAAGAAATCTATATTTCTTTTAAATAAATATTTAATTCTATGAAAGTCTTTTTCCGTTGTTAATAATTGAAGATTATTTTTTTTGGCTTTATCAATCAATTTTTTTAAATCTTTATCTTTGTACATATAATGATCTGGAAATTTAAATTTTTCAACAACGTTAAATTTATTTTTTTTTAAAAGACTAAAAAAGCTTTGTGGATTACCTATACCAGAAAACGCTAATATTTTTCTTTTTCTTATAACTGATTTAATTTTGTTAAACTCGTAATAAGAATAAAAAATTTTAATTTCTTTTGAAATTGAGCTTATTTTTTTTTCCAAATTTTTACTTTTGTTACCATTGATAACTACTATATCTTTTTCCTCAATAGAATTTATCTTTTCTCTTAATGGGCCAGCAGGAAAAAGAAATCCATTTCCTATCAAATCATCAGAATTAAAACATATAATTTTTAAATCTTTATTAATTGATGCGTCTTGTAAACCATCATCAAAAATTAATAATCGATGTCCTTTTCTTATTGCCTCTTCAGATAAATCAACCCTATTTTTGCCAGTAAATAAAGAATTAACCTTTTGTCTTATTAAATTTACTTCGTCGATATGATTTTTGTAGAATTTTTTTATAATTGCTGGTTTCCAACCTTTTTTCTTTAATAATTTAAAAATGTGAATTGATAATGGAGTTTTTCCTGTTCCACCGACGTAAATATTGCCAATAAAAATTGTAGGCACTTTGAGAAAATATTTTTTTTTTAAAGAATTATTTAAAGAACTTAAACATAAGAAAATAAATGTGAAAGGAAATAATAAAATTGATATTATATTTATTTTAGACCAAAAAACTGGTTTTTTAATTTGCATTTATTTAAAAGTTTTGTATTTCATTGATAGTTTTATCAAGTATTTTATTTCCATATTCATTTAGCTCTTTAGCTCCAAATTCTATTTTTTTTTCAGAACTGAAATCGAGATCTAGATTTTTAATCAAATCTTTCTCATTTTTTATTTCAAAGGCAATATTCATACTCTCAAGATATTTATAAATTTCTTTAAAATTTGAGACATGAGGCCCATGATAAATTTTGCACCCAAATTTAGCAGGTTCAATTGGATTTTGTCCGCCAACACTACTAAATTTTTCTGGTAACGACTTTCCAATAAATACACTTTTACAATAATAAAAATACTTAGCGATATCTCCAAAAGAATTTATAATTATAATATCTGGAATTTCCTTAATCTTGTCAAAACTATTTGCAAGTTGTACTTTTAGATTATGATCTTTTGATAATGAAAATAATTCTTGCACCCTGTTTATGTGCCTTGGAATAATGATTGTAATTAATTCATATTTTTTTTTTAATTCCAAGTGAGTTTTGATGCAAATAATTTCCTCCCCTGGATGCGTACTAGCCGCACACCAAACTTTTCTATTTTTAAGAATATCAGGATATTTTTGATTTTTTGGCAAATCAAAATTCACACAGAATTTAATATTGCCAAAAAATTTTACATTTTTGGAACCTAAATCTTTAAGGTTTTCAAGTGACTCATTGCTTGATGCTAAACATAAATCAAAAAAGCTAAAAATTTTTTTTGAAAAACTTCCAATTATTTTCCATCTTTTAAAAGTTTTATTGGAAATCCTTGCATTCAATAATATTAATGGAATTTTTTTAGATTTAATAATTCTTAATGTGTTAGGCCATATTTCTGAGTCTACGAATATGACCTTTTCTGGTTTCAGGTAGTTTAAAAATTTTTCAATTAAAAAACTTACGTCTAAGGGAAGAAAATGATGATATACATTTTTATTATCTCTAAAGTTTTTTTCAAAGATTAGACTAGAGCTTAAAGTAATTGAAGTTATAAGTATAAATATTTCTTTATTCCCCTCGGTCAATTTATTTACAATAGGAGTTATACTATTCATTTCTCCAATGCTTGCTGTATGAATCCAAATTATTTTTTTATTTTCTAAATTAAATCGGCCAAGTTGACTTGAAATTACAAACTTTTCTTTATATCTTTTTTTATGTTCTTTATTAAAAAATTTTCTAAAAAAAATTACCAAAATAAAAATCGGGAAAAAAATATTTGTAAAAATCTTATAAAAAAATATCATGAAATTTATCTTAGTTGCTTATTATACAAAGTCTTATAATACTCACAATTTTTAATAAGCTCTTCATGAGTGCCAGAGTCGATTAGCTTACCTTGTTTTATCACAAAGATTATATCTGCATTATGTATAGTCGACAGTCTATGTGCTATAACCAACGTGGTCTTATTTCTAGTTAAATTTTTGATAGCATTTTGTACAATTTCTTCTGACTCAGCGTCTAAAGACGAAGTTGCTTCATCCAACAAGATTATAGGCGATCTTTTAAGAATTGCCCGAGCTATTGAAAGCCTCTGTTTTTGTCCACCTGAGAGCCTAACACCGTTTTCTCCGATCATGGTATCGTACTTATTAGGTAGCTTAATTATAAATTCTTCCGCAGCAGCAAATTTACATGATTCTAAAAATTCTTGCTCACTAGCTTCAGGATTTGCATAAAGTATATTTTCTTTTACAGAGTTATCGAACAAGATAACATCTTGGCTTACTAAAGATATATTTTTCCTTAAAGATTTTAAATTGATGGAATTAGTATTTAATCCATCAATAAAAATCTTTCCTTTTTGGGGGTCATAAAATCTAGGTAAAAGATTAATAATCGTACTTTTTCCTGCACCACTATGACCAACGAATGCTGCCATTGATCCACCAGAAATTTTTAAATTAATATCATTAATAGCTTTATCCTCAGAGTTTTCGTATTTAAAACTTACATTGGAAAATTTGATATCACCTTTGACATCTTTTAAGTTAGGAAGACTAGCGTCATTACTTATCTTGATTGGTTGATCTATAACATCAAAAATTCTTTTTGCACCAGCTGCACCAGAGAATACTAGCATGTTAATAGTAGCTAAAGAACGTATAGGTTGATACGCTAACATCATTGCAGCTAGAAAAGAGAAAAACTGGTTTACTTGCAGTTCTCCAGATGTAATTAATGCTCCAGAAAAATAAATAAATCCTGCAATCATAAAACCAGTTAAGATTTCCATTAATGGTGTAGCCCTAATAATAATCGCCGAAATTTTTGCAGATTTATTTACCATTTCTGTAATTATACTTTTTGACTTTAGATATTCGCTTTCTTCTTTTTGATAAATTCTTATCATCTTCGATGCTTTTAAAATCTCAGAAAGATGTGAGGTTAATCTACCAGAAATTTCTCCAGCTTCTGTAACTGCTTTTCCAATTCTTTTACCTAAAGATTTAGCAAGCCCAGCGGCTAATGGCATCATTATTAGAGCAAAAAGTGTAAGTTTCCAATTTTGGTAAATCATTACCCCAATAAGCGCAATTAAGGTCAAACTATCTTTCATAATATTTAAAGCACCAGTGCTAACCATAGAGTTAACTTGGCCAGCATCGAAATTTATATTTGATATAAATTTTCCTGAGTGTCTTCTGTCTATTGAAGCCACATCGGTATTTAGAATGTAATGAGCTACCTTATATTGAAGTTCACCCGTTATTTCTTGACCTGTTTTTATTAACTGTAATCTTGCTAAGTAAAGACAAATACCCTTTGCTGAAAATGCAAAAATTATAGCTAGAGGGATTACCCAAGCTAAAGTTTGATTTTTTTCGATGAATATTTTTTTTACGGCTGGATCAAGTAGCCATGCAATTGCCGAAGTACTGGCTGAAACAATTAATGATAAAAACAATGAAAAGAAAATTCTATTCAAGTACCTTACAAGGTGCTCTCGATAAAGTCTTTTTAAGATTTTTTTAAGTTCACTAAATTTCATTATAAGGATAAACTCATCATAGCCAAGAATAAGAATAAACCAGAAAAATTATTTATTTTAAAAGCATTCAAACACGTGAGAGGTTTTTTTCTATTAAAATGAATTACTTGAAATGTTAAAGAAGTAGCAAAGGCTAAAAATGGGATAATCAAAATCAAATTTTGCATATTTTTATAGAAAAAAAATAATAAAATTAAAAAACTTATTAAATAACATATTAATACAAACCTTTTTAAAGTGGACTTAAATTTAATAGAAGTTGACTTTAATCCAATAATCTCATCATCTATTATGTCCTGAGCTCCATAAATCGTGTCATATCCCAATGTCCAAAATATGGCCGCTATATAAATTATCAATATTTCAATTGGAATACTGTTATTAACAGATGTCCAAGCCATTATAATTCCCCAATTAAAAGTGAGTCCCAAAAATAATTGAGGCCAATAAGTTATCCTTTTCATAAATGGATAAGAAAATGCTAATATCATCGAGGACATTCCCAAAAAAATAGTTAAAAAATTAAATTGAATAAGGATCAAAAAAGCTAACATACAAAGTAACAATGCGTAAAAAGATGCTTGAATTACTGTTACTTGATTTGATGCTAGCGGTCTAAACTTTGTTCTAGAAACTTTTTTATCAATTTTTCTATCTACAATATCGTTAACGATACAGCCCGCACTTCTCATCAAAACTGCCCCTAAAAAAAATAACACCATATGTAATAAAAATTTTTCTACTTCCCTATTATAAGAATAAGCGTATGCTAGGCCCCAGCTGCATGGCCAGAACAACAACATGTATCCTATAGGCCTATTTAATCTAGTTAAATTGACGAATAATTTTAATTGTTTCATTTAAATATGACTTGTAAATACCAAACGTAATCTACATAATCAATTTGATTCGTTATGGATATTGATTACACAGTAGCAGCTTTAATGTTTCCAGCAATCCCTTTGATGATGACTATGTATAGTAATCGATTTCATACTTTAAGCGCTTTAATAAGGAAAATTCATGATCAATATACTTTTGAAAAAAAAGTTCCTCCTGAGTGGGAGAATCAAATTCATGTTTTAAACAAAAGAACAAACTATTTGAAATATGTTATGGGCTTCGCATCTTTTGGTTTTCTTTTTAACATGCTAACAGTTTTATTACTTTATCTAGATCTTGTTTTTCAAGCTAGATTAAGTTTTGCCCTTTGTTGTCTTTGTATGATTTTTTCAATATTTTTATTTTTGCAAGAAGTAAGACTATCTAACGAAGCATTAAAGTATCATTTAAGTGATATGGCTTCGATGAAAAAAGATTTATAATTTTTTATTTAACAAGTTCTTTTTAAATAAAGAAATGCCATTTTTAATTTTATGATTGTAGGACTCCTTGAAGGTATTCAGTTGCCATCCTTTCATTCTAGAGATAATTTCTTCTAAATTTTTTGATTTCCACTGATTGGTTGTTTTCTCATCTTTCCATATATTTTTTTCTTCTTCAGTTCTAGCACAACCATAACAATATCCTGTAACTGGATCAGTTTTACATATACTAATACATGGAGAAATTATTTTTTCACTCATTAAGGAATTAAAATTGCTGGACCTAATAATTTTCGAGCTTCTAAGTCAGCATGTGCTTGTTTAGCTTCTGCTAACTTATATTTTTTTGATATCTTAATTTTTATTTTCCCAAATTTAATTTTTTCAAATATTGTGTCCGCACCTTCTTGAAGTTCCTTTCTATTCGTAAAATATTGTGCAATTGAAGGCCTTGTCAAATATAAACCTTTTGGCTGAATATCTTTTGGAACGTTTACAGGATCCAACGGACCAGACGCATTACCGAAACTTATCATCATACCCCTGGTTTTAAGACAGTTTAAAGATCCATAAAATGTTTTTTTACCTACACCATCGAATACCGCAGGTACACCCTCGTTATTTGTAATTTTTAAAACTTCTTTTGCAAAATCATTTTTGGTGTAATTTATTACGTATGAATAACCATTTTCCTCAGCAACTTTTATCTTATCATCTGATCCTACTGTTCCAATTACTTTTGCTCCAATGCTATTAGCCCACTGAGCAAAGATTTGGCCTACACCGCCAGCTGCTGCATGAAATAAAACTAATTCACCAGCCTTTAAACGATAAGTTTTTGTTAATAAGTAGTTTGTTGTTAAACCTTTTGTAATTAAAGTAGCTGCAATTTCATGAGAAATACCATCTGGAACTTTTATAGCAATTTTTGCAGGAATTATTCTTTGTTGAGCGTAGGCTCCAAGAGGAATAGAAGCATATGCAATGTTATCCCCTTTATTAAATTCAGTTACATTACTTCCAACTTCATCAACTTTTCCCGCAGCTTCTAAACCAATACCACTTGGTAGTTTTACAGGATACAAACCTGATCTATGATAAGTATCAATGTAATTTAAGCCGATGGCACGATTAGTCACTTTAATTTCATCTGGGCCAGGAGTGCTTACGCTAACATCTTGTAGTTCTAATACTTCAGGGCCACCATTCTTTTTAATAATTATTGATTTAGGCATGTGAGGAGGAACGTACTTGAACTTTTAATATTTAGCAAATGTTCCGTTATTATAATCTTGTATAGCCTCAAGTATTTCTGCTTTTGTATTCATTACAAAAGGTCCACCTCGAGCGATCGGCTCACCAATTGGCTTACCAGCGATAAATAAAAATTCAGATTTTCTAGTTGCTTTAACAGTAAGTTTATCACCTCTCTCAAGTAGAATTAAATTAGAGTCAGTTGTTTTTTCATGTTTCTTTTCACCTATTTTTAACTCGCCTTTAAGCAAATATATAAAACTGTTATGTCCAGCAGGAGCCGCAAAACTAAATTCTTTATTCTCATTTAAAACCACATGAAAATAAATAGGTTCAACATTATGATTTTTCTCTGGTCCTTCGGCATTTTCATATTTTCCAGCAATAACTTTTACAATTTTTTCACTATCTGAGTGTACACCAAGTTCATTACTTTTAATGTAAATGTACTCAGGTTTATTTTTTTTTAATTTAGCTGGCATATTTATCCAAAGTTGAAAACCCAATAATTTTCCTCCAGCCATTGCTGGCATTTCTGAATGAATGATTCCTCTCCCAGTTTTCATCCATTGAACATCTCCTGGAGCCATTGTTCCTTTTGCACCAGTACTATCTTTATGTTCAAATTCACCATTAAGCATATAAGTAACCGTTTCAATTCCTCTATGTGGATGAGGAGGGAATCCAGCAACATAATCATCCTTATTTTCGGAACCAAATTCATCGAGCATTAAAAAGGGATCAATATAGTCGACCTCTGGCGTTCCAATGCTTCTTTTTAACTTTACTCCTGCACCGTCTGAAGCATTAATAGCTTTAAAAATTTTTTTTATTTCTATTTGTGACATGCACTAAATATATCTTAAGTTTATACTATATCAAGTAGCTGCGTTAAGTTGCCAATTTCATTTTTTGGATGGTAATCAAGGTTATCGAAATGAGATTTATTTCTGTTTACCCAAACTGAGTTATATCCGTAGTTTCCACCTCCTGAAACATCCCAGGTATTAGCGCTTAAAAAGGTTATTTCTGCGGGTTTGATTTTATACTTTTTAACTGGAAGGTCGTAAACTTTTGAGTCAGGTTTATAAATTTTTACTTCCTCTACAGAAAAAAGATCATCAAATAAATTATTTAAATTATTACTTTTTACAAGCTCTTCAAGAAGTCTTGGCGTTCCATTAGAAAGAATTGCTAATTTTAATTTTTTTTTTTTAAGATTTGTTAAAACGTTTTTCACTTCTGAGTAAGGCGATAAAATTTTATAAAGATTTAATAATTCATTTTTCAAACTATTGTCAATATTGAAAACTTTCATTGACTTATCTAAACTATCTTCAGTTATTTGCCAAAAATCTTTATGTTTTTTCATTAAACTTCTCAGCCAAGTATATTCAAGTTGAGTAGTCCTCCAGAAGTTTGCGAAACTTTCCCATTTACTACCTATTTTATTCTTACATTTCTCAGCTGCTGAATTGACATCAAACAGAGTGCCGTACGCATCAAATACAATAGCTTTTGGTTTCATACGTTATTTTAAGTTGTGTGATCCATCACAGAGAGGTTGATCTTTTGTTTGTTTACAAGTACAAAAAAAAACTTTCTTAGATTGCTCAGCTTTATAAATTAAAGGAGAAAATGCTGTTCCTTTATGAGATCCATCACAAAAAGGTTGTATAGAACTTTTTCCACAAGTACACCAGAAGTAGGATTTTCCCTCTAACACATTAACTCCAATTGGATTATCTCCTGCTCTTTGTGCCATAGTAATAAAATTATCCTTTAAACAATTAATTTAATTTTGTTTTTAGTATATAAATTATCCATGAATATTAGATTATATCACCCCCAGAGTATAGCTGAAAACTCTACAAATTTATTATCAAAAGAGCACACCCACTATATTACCAATGTTATGAGATTAAAACGAGGATCTATTGTAAACTTATTTAACAATGAGGGAGAGTGGGAAAGTGAAATAGTTTTTTTAAATAAAGATAGAGTAGAAGTTAAATTTTTAAAAAGAATAAAAGAGTCTCAAAAAAAAAATAAGATTGAACTCGCCATTTGTCTAGTGAAAAAAAACCCTATGGAAACAATTTTGCAAAAAGCAACAGAACTTGGTGTAAGTAAGATTATTCCTATAATTTCAGAAAGAACAGAAGTAAAAGAAATAAATAATGATAGGGCAAAAAAGATAGTTATTGAGGCTACGGAACAATCAAATCAAATGTCACCACCAGAAATTTTGGAAATAACAAAATTGAATGACTTTTTAAAAAATTTAGATGAAACCACTAAACTTTTATTTGCTGATGTTAATTCAAAAGATAATTTGAGTGTCGAGAAATTAAAAAATTTCAAATCTTTATGCGTTTTAATTGGCCCAGAGGGTGATTTTTCTCCATCAGAGAGACAGCTTATATTATCATTTTCTCAAGTTGTGCCATTTACAATCTCAAAAAATATACTGAGATCAGACACCGCTGTTATAAGCGCTATTTCCCTTGTTAATTTTATCAATAACTAAACTTAATTGTCGCATTTATTGAATTTGTTAAAGTATTAAAAAGTTGTATAAAAATTAAAATGCATAAACTTACACTTATTATAACTCTTTCAATCTTCCCAGTTAATCTTTTTGCTGAGCAACCAAAAGACTGGCAGCTCGGATTTCAGAAAGCTGCGTCAGGACACATGGAAGATTTAGTTTGGTTTCACGATTATATGTTGTTGCCAATTATTACTGCAATAACAGCTTTTGTTTTATTTTTGGTTATTTACGCTTGTATTAGATATAGAGCAGCTAGAAATCCTGTTGCATCTCAAACTAGTCATAATACTTTTATTGAAATAATTTGGACATTAGTTCCTTGTTTAATTTTAATTGTAATGGCAGTGCCATCATTTAAACTTTTGTATGAACAAGATGAAATTCCGTCTGCAGATGTAACAATTAAAGCTGTGGGATATCAGTGGTACTGGGGTTATGAATACCCTGATGAAAATATAATTTTTGAGTCTTATATGATTGAGGACGAAGACTTAAAACCAGGTCAACCAAGACTCTTGACTGTGGATAATGAAATTGTTGTTCCTGTTAATAAAGTTATAAAAGTTTTAATTACAGCTAACGACGTATTACATGCGTGGGCATTACCTTCATTTGGTGTTAAAAGAGACGCTGTGCCAGGAAGAATAAATGAAACTTGGTTTAAAGCTGATAGAACTGGTACTTTTTATGGTCAATGTTCTGAATTGTGTGGTATAAAACATGCTTTCATGCCAATTACTGTTAATGTGGTCTCTCAAGAGGAATATGATGAATGGTTGAAAGATGCTAAACAAAAATTTGCAAAAGAAGAACTTGATTTAAATAAAAAAGTTGCAAAAAGAATTTTCGAGGAAGAATTTAAATAATGTCATCGATAACAGCAGACTCACATAATCATACACCATCGGGTTGGAAAAGATGGGCATATTCAACTAATCATAAAGATATTGGTACAATGTATTTAATTTTTGCCATCATTGCTGGATTAATTGGTTCTGCTTTTTCAGTTTTAATGAGAATGGAGCTAATGTACCCAGGAGACGGCATCCTTGGAGGAAATCACCATCTATATAATGTTTTGGTTACAGGACATGGACTAATTATGATTTTTTTTATGGTCATGCCCGCAATGATAGGTGGATTTGGAAATTGGTTCGTCCCTATAATGATTGGTGCACCAGATATGGCATTTCCACGAATGAATAACATTTCATTTTGGTTATTACCAGTATCTTTAATATTATTACTTGCATCAATTTTCGTCGATGGACCTCCAGGTCAATCTGGGGTTGGGGGCGGTTGGACTATTTATCCTCCGTTATCTTCTAAAACTGGTCAACCTGGTCCAGCTATGGATTTAGCAATATTAAGTTTACACATCGCAGGTGCATCGTCAATTTTAGGAGCAATAAACTTCATTACAACAATATTGAATATGAGAACTCCTGGAATGACACTACATAAAATGCCTTTATTTGCTTGGTCGATTTTAGTCACTGCATTTCTACTTCTTTTATCTCTTCCAGTTTTGGCAGGGGCTATTACAATGTTGCTGACTGATAGAAACTTTGGAACTGCATTTTTTGAAGCCCAAACAGGTGGTGACCCAGTTCTTTTTCAACACTTATTCTGGTTTTTTGGTCATCCAGAGGTATACATATTAATCTTACCTGGTTTTGGAATGATCAGTCATATCGTTTCAACTTTTTCAAAGAAACCAGTTTTCGGATATTTAGGTATGGCTTATGCAATGGTAGCAATCGGAGTTGTCGGCTTTGTGGTATGGGCTCATCACATGTACACAGTTGGTTTAGACACAGATACAAAAGCATATTTTTTAGCAGCAACTATGATAATAGCTGTTCCAACAGGAATAAAAGTATTTTCTTGGGTAGCTACAATGTGGGGTGGATCTATAAGTTTTAAAACTCCAATGCTATGGGCAATAGGATTTATAGTTTTATTTACTTTAGGCGGTGTTACCGGGGTAGTTTTAGCTAACGCTGGAGTAGATACAGCTCTCCACGATACTTATTATGTGGTCGCTCACTTTCATTACGTACTATCTTTAGGTGCGGTATTTGCAATATTTGCTGGATTTTATTATTGGTTTAGTAAAATGTCAGGATATGAGTATTCTGAATTTTTAGGAAAACTGCATTTCTGGTTAACTTTTATAGGTGTAAATTTAATATTTTTTCCTCAACATTTCTTAGGATTAGCTGGAATGCCAAGAAGATATGCGGATTACCCTGATGCATTTGCAGGTTGGAACTATGTGTCATCAATAGGCTCATATATATCTTTAATTGGAGTTGGAGTTTTTTTGATAAACTTACTTTACTCATTTATAAAAAAAAGGGCCGCAGCTCAAAATCCCTGGGGAGAAGGCGCTACAACTTTAGAATGGACCGTAGCTTCACCACCTCCATTTCACACTTTTGAGGAACTACCAAAGGTAAAATAAATTGATACAAGCAATTATCAGAGCAAAAAATATTAAACAGTCGAACATTTACATTGATTCATTTTTTAATTTAATGAAACCAAGAGTAATGTCTTTAGTACTATTTACTTGTATGGTTGGGCTACTCATTGCACCAAAAAACGTTAACTATTTAAATTCTATTTTTTCTTTAATAGCAGTCGCGTTGGGTGCTGGTGCAGCTGGAACTTTAAATATGTGGTATGAGTCTGATTTAGATGCATTAATGACCAGAACATGCTTAAGACCTATACCAACTGGTCAAGTAACAAAAAATCAAGCATTATTTTTTGGCGTTTTACTTTCAATAGGATCTGTTTCTTTATTATATTTTTCGTCTAATTTAATGTCTGCATCTTTATTATTATTAACCATATGTTTTTATTTTTTTATTTATACTGTTTGGTTAAAAAGAAGAACGCCTCAGAACATTGTTATAGGCGGTGCTGCTGGTGCACTTCCTCCGGTCATAGGATGGACTATTGCAACAGGATCATTGACTATAGAACCTTTAATTCTATTCTTAATTATCTTTTTATGGACTCCATCTCATTTTTGGGCATTAAGTATTTATAAATCAAACGATTATAAAAAAGCGAAAATACCAATGCTACCAATAATTTATGGAATAAATAGTACGAAAAAGAATATATTTATCTATTCTCTTTTAATGCTACCCACAATATCAGCTCCATATTTAATAAATTTTCTTTCTGAAATATATTTTTATCCAGCTTTAGCATTAACTACTTATTATATTTATTTGTGTGGAACACTTTTAAAAGTCAGAAAAAGTAAAGAAACAAATGCTTTAGCTAGAAAAATTTTTTTATATTCTATTTTTTACTTGTTCGTAATTTTCTTATTGATTTTAGCAGACTATTTTTTGGTGAAACTTTATGGATAAAAAAAAGAAAAATATTATTACAGCCCTTTTGTTAGTCGCATTTATGTTGTTTTTATTTTTACTAACTTTTTACAATATTGGAATATACAATAGAGAAATTTAAATGAATAAAAAAACACTAACACCACTTATTCTTGCAGGAATATTTTTTTTAATGTTAGGCCTATCTTTTGCGGCAGTTCCTCTTTATGATTTATTTTGTAGAGTAACAGGTTTTGGTGGCACGACCCAAAATGCTATTAATAAAGAAATACCTAAAATTGTAATAAATCAGAATTACAAAATTAGATTTGATACTAACTCCAATGGATCGTTAGATTGGAAATTCTATCCAGAGAAAAATACTATCAGTTTAAAACCTGGAGAGGTTCACACCGTAAAATTTTTTGTAGAAAATGAGACTGATCAGCCTACCTCTGGATCTGCTACCTTTAATGTTTCTCCATCACCTTTTGGGATATATCTTAATAAAATTGGTTGTTTTTGTTTTGAAAAACAAACTCTTAATCCAGGACAAAAAAGAAATTTTGTTTTAACATTTTTCTTGGATCCAAAAGTGGTTGATGATAATAAAACAAATAGTATTTCTGATGTAACATTATCATTTACTTTTTTTTCATCAGATCATTTTAAAAGGGATAACGCCTAAATGTCATCAGGAGAAAAAAAACACGATTACCATTTAGTTGACCCTAGTCCATGGCCAATATTCACTTCATTTGCTTGCTTAGTTTTAGCTTTAGG
>CACABZ010000013.1 GCA_902530885.1 uncultured Pelagibacteraceae bacterium | reverse complement strand
TACTTTCTCCCTCAAATTCTTTTCTATCAATAATATTTTTTGCACCTAAATCTTTTAAATAATCATTTTTATCTTTTTTTCCTGTAACAGCATGAACATTGTAACCCATTTTTGATAAAATCATTACTGCAATACTACCTACTCCACCAGTAGCTCCAGTTACAAGAACATCATTTACTTTTTCACCTAAAAGAAACTCTTCTCTTGCTTTAATCGCAAATGAACATTGTAAAGCTGTAAATCCTGCAGTACCTAACATCATAGATTGTTCAGCATCAATATTTTTTGGATTCTTAATTAAGAAATTTGAGTCTACTTTTGCGTACTGCGAAAATCCTCCATAATACATTTCTCCAACTCTAAATCCTGTGCAAATTACATTCTCACCTTTTTTAAATTTATCATCACCACTTTCAACTACTTTTCCAGAAAAATCTATACCTGGAACAAATGGAAATTTTCTAACTATTTTTCCACCGTCTTTAAGAATTAAAGCATCTTTGTAATTTAAACTTGAATAATCAATTTTAATTAAAACATTTCCATTCTTTAAATGGCTGCTGTCGATTTCTTTGATATCTCTTGTAAATTTCTCGTTTTGATTGTCTATAACTACTGCTTTAAATTTTACAGTCATTATTTTCCGATATGCTTTAAATATCTATTTTGAAGTGCAAGATCTTCTTTAAATGTTCCTAAAAAATAATTTGTGAGAGTCATCGCCTTTTCTTTTTTGATACCTCTCATAGTCATACACTGGTGGGAAGCATCTATAGTTACGGCTACACCTTTTGCTTCTAATCCGTTCATTAAAGTCTTAGCTATTTGCATATTTAATCTTTCTTGAGTTTGTAGCCTTTTGGCGTAAACTTCTACTGTTCTAGCTAATTTACTTAAACCAACAACTTTTTTGTTTGGAATATAAGCGATGTGAACTACACCGATGATAGGTGCCATATGGTGCTCACAATGACTTTCAAAAGAAATATTTTTTTCTAAAACCATATCGTCGTATCCATCTACGTCTCCAAAAGTTTTATTAAGAACTTTGTTGGCATCTTGATGATACCCACTAAAATACTCCTTAAATGCTTTAACGACTCTTTTTGGTGTTTCTTTAAGACCTTCTCTATTCGGATTCTCCCCTATCCATCTCAGAATAGTCTTGAAAGCGTCTTCTGCTTCTTTATCAGTGACTTCACTCTGATTTATTGATGTTTTCTCTAAATCTTTGACTAATTTCATAATTTTTTAAACATTATTATAGGACATACGTTGTTAATGCAAATTGCTATTTTGTCTTTTTTTCACTATTTTAGCTACATGTTTAAAAAAAGAGATAGTGTATTTGAGGTAGAAGAGGGAAAATATTTATCTCCTAAGTTTGATAATCAAGGCTTGATTCCGGTAGTCACTACAGACAGTAAAACTGGAGAAGTGTTAATGCATGGATATATGAATTCTGAAGCTTTGAAAAAAACTATAGAGACAAAAGAAGCTCATTATTGGAGTAGATCAAGAAAATCTATATGGCATAAAGGAAAAACAAGTGGGTTCACTCAAAAAGTAATTCAAATAAGAATAGACGATGATCAAGATTCTCTTTGGTTATGTGTTGACATAGGAAACGGTGCTAGTTGTCATGTGGGTTATAAATCATGTTTTTATAGATCAATACCATTGGGTAAAATAGATCAGCCTGAAAAAGTTGAAATGAAATTTGAGGAAAATGAGAAAAAATTTGATCCAGAAAAAGTTTATAAAGGACTACCTAATCCAACTAAACTTTAAAGATGTCTAAAGAAACTCAAAAAAACGTATTTGGCGAACCTCTTGAACCTTGTTCAAATGAGCCTTTAACAGGTTGGTTTAGAGATGGATGTTGTAATACCGACAAAAATGATCGTGGGGTTCATACGGTTTGTGCGAAAGTTACTAATGAATTTTTAGAATGGTCAAAACAAGTAGGAAATGATTTAATCACACCACATCCTGAGTTTGGTTTTCCCGGTCTAAAAGATGGGGATTGTTGGTGTGTTTGTGCTACTTGGTATGCAAGGTCTATCGAAGAGAATAAAGCATGTACTGTTTTTTTAAAGAAAACAAATATCAAAACTCTCGAATTAATACCTTTAGAAAAATTAAAAAAATTTGCCGCTGATTTGTCTTAGTAAATTTTTGATCCTCGGGTTTTAATTATTAACTCAAGTTCTTGGAATTCTTCACAATTACAATTTTTTAGGACCGCTAGTCTCTCTTTTGCTTTTTCAATTCTATTTGTTTGTACATAAAGCTCACCTAAATATTCATTAATTCCGTTATGATTTGGATCTAAGCTCAAGCCTTTTAAATAAAACTTTTCTGCTTCATTAAAATTTCCAGACTTTCTTGATGTGTAGCCCATATAATTTAATATGTCTGGATTGTTTTTGTCTTTTTTATTGGCTTTTTCTAACTTGCTAAAAGCCTCTTTATAAAGTTTAACCGCTTTATCTTTCTTTTCTTTCTTTTCAAGCTTTCCTGCTCTTTTAATTAATTTTACAGCTTCGTCATACATTGAAACTTTTGAAGAACTTCCTCCACTATCTCCGCCTGCTGCAAGAGCAAAGTTGTTTATGAAGAAAAAACTTATAATGATAATTAAAATTTTATTCATTATCTTACCTTAGTATTTTTTTCTAAAATTTGTCATGCGACAGATGATCTTCCTCCGTCAACTCCTATAATCTGTCCTGTTATCCAAGAACTATCATTACTTAATAAAAAATTTACTAAAGAAGAAAAATCATCGCCTTCACCTATTCTTTTCAATGCGTGCATTTTTGCAATACTTTCAGCCATCTTTTCATTTTTTAACATTGGTCCAGCCATCTTTGATTTAGAGAGACTTGGCGCTATACAATTTACTCTTACATGCGGCGCAAACTCAGCAGCCAATGCTACCGTTAAACCTTCGACAGCTGCTTTCGCAGAACTTATAATACTATGATTTAAAAATCCCTTTCTAGCAGCAACTGTTGAAAATAAAACTATAGAACCTTTATTTTTTTTTAATTTATCATAAGTCGCTCTTATAATTTCTGTTGCAGATATAAGATTCAAATTAAAGCACTGCATATAATCACTTTTTTTTGTAAGTTTTAAAGGCTTCAAATCTATTGATCCAACACAAAAAGCTAAACCATCAATTTCCTCGTTTTCTAAGTCGCTAATAATTTTGTCACTAAAATTTTCGTTTAATACATCGGCCACAGTGAAAGATGAGCCAAGTTCATTTGCTAGATTTGAAACATCCTTTTCATTTCTGCCCACTAAATGAGTTTTACTACCATTTTTTTGGATATTTCTTGAAACTGCGGATCCAATAGAACCAGTAGCCCCTATAATTAATTTTTTCATAAGTTTAAATACCATGATCTGAGAAATTGGACAGCCTAATAATGACGCGTGTATTTTGTAATAAAAACAATATAAATTGATGTTTATGAAATTATTCATCATTCTAGGAAATCAGCTGTTTCACCCGAAGTACTTAAGCCCATATAAAGATCATTTGTTTTTTATGGCTGAAGATTACAACCTTTGTACCTTTGAAAAGCACCACAAGCATAAAATACTACTTTTTTTATCTTCCATGAGATCTTTTAAAGATGAATTGAAATCTAAAAATTTTAATGTTTTTTATAGAGATGGAAGTAAAGATTTTAAACTTTCTTACGAAAAAAAACTTGAAAAAATCATTAAAGAAAAAAAAATTAAAGAAATATCTTTTTTTGAAATAGAAGATAAATTTTTTGAGAAAAGAATATTGTCACTTATCAAAAAAAATTCTTTAAAAGTAAATCAAATAAAAACGCCTATGTTTTTAATAAATAGAGATGAATTTAAAAACTATTTAAATAAAAATAAAAGGCCTTTTATGGCTAATTTTTATAAAATAGTAAGAACGAAAATGAATTTGCTAATGAATAAGAATGGCACACCAAAAGGAAATAAATGGAGTTTTGATGAAGAAAATAGAAAAAAATTACCAAATTCAATAAAAATTCCTAAAATTTCAAAAGTTAAAGAAACTAAGGAAACTACAGTGCTTAGAAAATTTATAATCTCTAATTTTAAAAACCATCTCGGAGATCTTGATAAATTTTGGTTTCCAACGACTAGAAAAGATGCAAACAAATGGCTAGATGAATTTTTAAAAGAGAGAATAAAATTATTTGGTGATTACGAGGATGCAGTTACTGATAAATCAAATACTGTATTTCACAGTGCTCTAAGTCCATTAATTAATTTAGGATTAATAACGCCAAATGAGATTATAGAGAAATTAAAAAAAATTGAAAATAAAGTTCCAATAAATTCTCTAGAGGGTTACATAAGGCAAATTATTGGCTGGAGAGAATTCATGAGAGGAATTTATCAAAATTTTGACCAAAGATTAGAGAAAACAAATTTTTTTAATCATAAAAGAAAAATGAAAAATACTTGGTATAATGGAACCACTGGTTTAGATCCTCTCGATCACGCAATTAATAATGCAAAAAATTTTGGATGGTCACATCATATAGAGAGATTAATGATATTGGCTAATATCATGAATCTTTGTGAAATTCACCCTAAACAAGTTTATAAATGGTTTATGGAAATGTTCGTAGACTCTTCTGACTGGGTAATGTCACCTAATGTTTATGGTATGGGTTTATTTAGTGACGGAGGTATATTTGCTACAAAACCATATATTTGTGGATCAAGTTATTTTTTAAAAATGATGCATTTTAAAAAAGGTCCTTGGTGTGATGTGATGGATGGACTGTATTGGAAATTTATTGACAGACACAAAACATTTTTTTTAAAAAATCCTCGCCTAGCGATGATGGTAAGAATTTCAGAAAAAATGAATAAAGAGAGAAAAACAAGAATATTTAAAGCGGCAAATAATTTCATAAAAGAAAATACAAATGGTTAAAGTTTTTTTTAATAATTCTTGTAATATATGCAGAACAGAAATTAATCATTATAAAAAACATAGCAATGATAATATCAGCTGGATAGATGTTACAGACAATAAGGAGGCACAAAATATTACCTCAAAATCTTATAAGGAACTTTTAAGAAGAATGCATGTTATACAAGACGGTAAAGTTATTGATGGTGCTGAATCATTCCTTATTATATGGAAAAATATTCCAAAATATAATTTTTTATATAAAATTTTTAAAATAAAACCCTTATTTTTCTTTCTAAATATTTTTTATGAAATTGCTGCTTATTTTTTATTTCTTAAAAATAAACACCTTTTAAAAAAATGAAAAAAAGCCAGCTTCCTAAGAAGGTTTGTCCCGTATGTAATAAATTTTTTAATTGGCGCAAAAAATGGAGGCTTAATTGGGAAAAAGTAAAATATTGTTCTAAGAAATGTTCTAAATCTAGTTCAATTTAAAAGTAGATAATATTATTGGTATATTTGACTTAAAATTAAAATAACCTTTATTAGAGAACTTCCAACAAAACTTATCTTCATTTCGGGTAATAAAATTTATAGCTAGGTCATTATTCTTTATCAATCTTTTCAAAAATGAGAAGTTTTCTCCAACAGAAGGATATACAACATCAAATTTTTTCGAGTTTTTAATTAAATTTATTAAACCATTTTCATCTAATAATTCAGCCTTAAATTGATATTCATTAAATTGTGATTTAACAACAGCTTTTTTATAGTCTAAAACTTTTGAAGATAACTTTAAAGATCTATTTTTGTTATCTAATAAAACAAAGTAAATTTTTTTGTATTTTTTTAAGTCAAAAAAATCAATGTGCATTTCATTTTCAAATACAATTAATTGTTCGTTTATTTCTTCACTTTTATTAATTTGAAAAGGTGAAATTTTATATTCTCTTTTGTCAATAATCGGTAAGGCAGTCTCATTCAACTTAACATTTTTATATTTATTATTTGTAAATTTACTTATATTCCATGATTGGGCTAAATAATTTTTTCCTTTTGTTTGTATTCCAGCAACCCATCGCCAACTTAAAGTATTGGAGGCTGCATCACCATCAAATAAATGTTTCATGAAAAACTCTGCTCCCTTTTGCCAAGGTAATCCTAATGTAAATATCCAAATACTAGCAAATAACATCCGAGTGTGATTATGAAGATAATTAAAATTTTTAAGTTCGTTTACCCAATCATTAAAACATTCAATTTCAGTTTCACCTTTTATGGCTTTTAGATATTTTTCATCTTCTTTTATCGTCTTAAGATCCTCTATAAAATCAGTCCAAACTTTTGGTCTTAGTTCGAGCCATCCTTTCCAGTATACTCTCCAAAATATTTCTTGAATAAATTTATCTACTTTTTGGAAAGGATATTTCATCAGTACAAGTTTTGTAGTTTCATATTCGTTAATTAATCTATGAGTTATATATGGAGATAAACAAGAAACATTACTCCTGTTATTTACACCAAAATCGAAATTTCTTTTTGAATTATAATTTGAAATATCATTTTCAATATATTTATTAAGCTTATCTAAAGCTTCTGATCTCGAGGTTACAAATTGCATTAATCTTCGTCATCCCTCCAGTCATCTATGTATAATTTCCAACAAGCAAATGTTACGCAAATTATTCCAACAGAAAATCCTAAAAGCACTCCATTTTCTTTACCTAAATATATAGAGCCATAGTGAGCACTTAAAATTGGCGGTCCTACTAGAATCAATCCAACTATAATATATCTATAAATGAAAGGAGGACGTTTCAAATAGTGTTCCCTTGATCAAATGGTTGTGAAACGGCAGAAGTAAACCAGCAATTGCTACAATCTTTATCGCTGCCTTTTTGTACATGCCACTCATAAAAAAATAATTTCTTATCATCGTCTAATATTTCAACACCATAAATAAAAGTATTAGGGCTATTACTAATTAAATTTATTTTATGTGACGAATGATTTAAAAGAATTTTATACTGCTGGCCAAGCAACATACCCTCAAATCTTTTGTATGGGCCAGTAAATTTTTTATTATCTGGGTGAGCAAAAAGCCAAGTTTGTTTTATTCCATCATTTAACTTGTTATTTTTTTTTAATGCTTCTAGTTGAATTTTAACTACGTCGAAAGCAGATAAATCTTTCGATGGTTTTATCATATCTGCATTTAGAGTATTAAATGAAAGCACAAATGCTAAAGTTATAAATATTTTTTTCAATTCCATATCTTTTTTAATGTATCTTCTCTTTTACAAGCGTTTTTGTACATTAGATAACGAATAAAATTTTTTTCATAATAATCTTGGTGATAATTTTCAGCAGGGTAAAAAATGTCAAATTTCCAAACTAAAGTAACGATTTTTTTATCAAATTTTTTCTCTATTTCTTTAAATGATTTATCAATAAGTTCTTTTTGACTATTATTTTCAAAGAAAATCACAGATCTATAACTTTTGCCTTTATCGCAAAATTGACCTGAGGCATCGAAGGGATCAATATTTTTCCAATAAACATTTAATAAATCTTTATAGCTCACCACTGAAGGGTTATATGTAACCTCTATTACCTCTACGTGGCCAGTATCTTTGTAAATAACATCTTCATATTTTGGATTTTGAAGATGCCCTCCCGAGTATCCAGAAATTGACGATAAAACTCCATCTACTTGGTCGTAAGATTCTTCCATACACCAAAAGCAACCTCCTGCAAAATATGCTTTTTTAGTCTCTGTTGCAAATACGCTTAGTTTTACAGAATAAATAAATAAGATTAGAATAATTTTTTTCATTGAAAAGATGATATATTAATTATTATGAAAAACGATGATCATATTGTCATAGATGAAAATAGTGATTTAAATAATATTATCTGTGAGGAATGTAAAAAAGAAGATGAAAGTGTCAAACAAAATTTAATTATGTATGGTTTTAAATTTTGTAATAGCTGCAAACTATCAAAAACAATTTTTCCGATCTAAAAATTTCTAAATAAAATTAAAATTGTAAATAGTAAAATCGCTTGAAATAACCAGGCTATAATTACAACACCTAAAGCTCTCCACAAAGATTTATAGTCTAAAGCAGCTCTCACCCCAACTACCATACAAGCTAACATCCAAAAAGCTGATCCAATAAAAGTTACGGCCATTAGATCTGGTGTTACACCAAATACTCTTAATAAACCTGGAGCACTAGA
This sequence comes from uncultured Pelagibacteraceae bacterium, assembly GCA_902530885.1. Lineage (GTDB taxonomy): Bacteria > Pseudomonadota > Alphaproteobacteria > Pelagibacterales > Pelagibacteraceae > Pelagilacustribacter. The sequence continues at coordinate 6,657 of CACABZ010000013.1, read as the reverse complement.
AAATCCTATTGTTCTTAATAACTCACCATGATTACTTTTAGTATTTTTTTCAGGAAATAATTTTACGCCAACAAAATAAATAATATACGCCCAAACGTACCAACTGATTAGAGAAAAAATTGGAGCTAATAAAAAATTAGATGCTCCTAGTTGTAAAGCGCCCACACCTGCAGCCATACTTGAAAGTACAACGACTAGTCCAGCTTGGATAGTTGCTGACTTATCTCGCTCTACCTCTTCATAGAGTTCAACATCAATTTTGATGGCTCTAAATATTCTATTAAATAAATTTTTAAACATTTAAAAATTAACTCTTTAATATCTTTAATAATTTATAATGCAATTTTTTATTTGAAGTTGCCAAGATATTTCCAGCTTTTTCAGCATTTTTATTATTCCATGTGGTAATAAAACCACCAGCATTTTCCACAATTGGAATAATAGCGGCAACATCATAAATTTTTAGGTTAGATTCTATCACTGCATCTAATTTACCTTCTGCAAGTAAACAATAACTGAATGCATCAAGTGTAATTCTGCTTATATTCTTGTTAAATTTATCTAATTTTTTTAAGATTTTTAAATTTTTATTTTGATAATGAAAATTGCATAGAATTTTTGTTTTTTTTAAATTAATTACAGAATTTGTTTTCAATTTTGTTTTTTTATTTTTATCTAAAATGTATGAAGTATTATTATAGCTTATATAGGTTTTTTTTAATTCTGGAAAATTAGCCATTCCTATTATTGATTTCTTTTTGTAAATCATACCAATTAGATTAGACCAAGTAGGAAAACCTGCAACAAATGCCTTAGTTCCATCTATTGGGTCAATTATCCAGTAGTTTTTGTTTTTGGTTTTTTTCTCTTTAAATTCTTCTCCAACAATCCCGTCATCGGGAAATGATTTTATAATATAAGCTCTTATCATCTTTTCAAAACTTTTATCGAAATTAGTTACTGGATTAAATGTTTTTTTTCTTTTTGATTTATTGTTTACAATTAATTTTTTTTTGGAATTTGATTTATAAAACTTATTTAGTTTAAAGGATAAATTATATAAAAATTTAATAGCTTTATTCTGGTCCATATAAGTATATAACTTAATTAAAAAGTTTTTAAATATGAAAATAAATGAAAAGATAATCCCAATAATTTTAGGCTTATCAGCAGCATTTATCATAGGGGTATTGGCTTTTTTGAGTTTTGAGACTCCTTATGGATATTGGTTAGTATTTTCATTTGGTGCAACAACTTTTAGTGTTTTAGTATTTTATCAAGCCGATATGGCTCAACCCAAAAATGTTTTTTTTGGTCATCTCGTGTCTATAACAGTAGGTATCTTATTTAATGAAATTTTTGGAATGTCGTTTATTACTTTAGGATTAGCAGTTGGATTTGCTTTGGCCCTTATGATGTATTTTAAAGTGGAGCATCCTCCAGCAGCTGCAAATCCTTTGATAGCTCTTTTATCGGATGTATCATTTGAATTTATCTTCTTGCCTGTCGCAGCGGGAACAATAATTATAATTATTTTATCAATTTTAATAAACAAATATTTATTAAAAAGAAATTATCCAACAAAATTTTTCTAATTATAAATAAAAATATAGCTATTTAAAATTAATGCGTATGCGCTCCATAAAAAATAGGGGATCATTAAATAATAGCTGATCTTGTCTATTTTAAAGTATTCTTTCAAAAGAAATATGATGAACGCTAATATAATAATTAAATTTATTAGTGCTAAACCTATTTGGTGAAATCCAAAAAAGGCAATGCTCCATGTACTATTAAAAAAAAGATGAATAAAATAAATCTTAATAATATATTTATTTTTTGTGTTAGACCAAATTTTCCATATAGCCACTGACATAAAAATATATAACGTTGTCCAAATAGGTCCGAAAACCCATGCCGGAGGGTTAAAAGGTGCAAGTGTTAATTGTGAGTACCAAGGTTCTTTAAAAGCTGAAGTAGTAAAACCGCCAATTGCAGAGGCTAAAAAAGTAATGGTTAATATGATAAATAATGATAAATATTTATTATTCATTTTTAAAATATAAACTTTATATGTCAGAAAAACAGAAAAAAATTTGGATAACTGGTGCAAGTAGCGGGATAGGAAAATCAGTTGCTGAAAAATTTGCTAATGAAGGTTGGAAAGTTGCAGTTTCAGCTAGAAGAAAAGAACTTCTTGATGAATTAGCTAAAAGTCCTAATATAGAATCTTTTCCTCTCGATGTTACTAATCGAAATCAAATTAATGAAGTTTTTAAAAATATTTTAGATAATTTCGGTGACTTAGACATATGTTTATTTTCTAGTGGTACATATGAACCAAAAGATGAACAAAACATAGATCCTGATAAAATAAAAAATGTAATAAATGTAAATTTTTTAGGTGTAATCGATTGTGTAAAATCTGTTGAGAGATATTTTAAAGATAGAAAATCTGGACATATTTCAATTGTTTCATCTATCGCAGGTTATAGAGGGTTGCCAAACTCAAGTGGATATGGACCATCTAAAGCTGCTCTAACTAATTTTAGTGAAAGCATTTATTTTGATTTTAAAAAATTTGGAGTAAGAGTTTCAGTAGTTTCACCTGGGTTTATAAAAACCCCATTAACTGATAAAAATGAATTTCCAATGCCATTTTTAAAAACTCCTGAGTATGCAGCAGATAAAATTTTTAATGGTTTAGTGAAAAGTAATGCTTTTGAAATCCATTTTCCAAAAGGATTAACTTTGACCTTAAAATTTTTAAGGATTTTACCATATAGGCTATATTTATTTTTAGTAGACAAATTGGTTAAACGCTAAAATTGGGACAATTAGTCTTGAACTACGAAATTTAAGTTTAGTATAATATTCACATGCAAAGATTAACTTTAAAAAACTTACTTGTGGGGGGTTTTTATTTTTTTTTAATAAAGGGGCTTATATGGCTTTTAATAATCGGTGCCGCCGCTTTTGGAATTGGTAATATTTTTTAATATGTATATTGCAATGAATAGATTTAAAATTGTTCTAGGCAAGGAAAAAGCTTTTGAAGATGTTTGGAAAAATAGAGAAACGCATCTGGAAAAAGTCCCAGGATTTAAAAAATTTAATTTAGTTAAAGGCGATAAAAATGAAGATTATACTTTATATGCATCACATAGTGTTTGGAATTCAAAAGAAGATTTTATAAATTGGACAAAATCAGAAGCTTTTAGACTGGCTCATAAAGATGCTGGTAAACATCAGGATTTATATCTTGGTCACCCTAATTTTGAAGGTTTTGAAAAGATACTTTAAAAATGGATAATGAAAACATAAATAAAGAATTTAAAGTTTTGAATTTAACAATTGAAAAGTTTTCGCTTACCTATGGTTTTTTTTTAATTTTGTGGGGGGTTGTGATAAGTTTTATTAGCGGGAGCTCTTCAGCCACTTCTTATATTCCATCTTTTCTCGGTTTACCTTTAATTATCTTTTCTTATTTAACTATGAAATTTCCATCGAAAAAAAAATTATTTATGCATATTGTTGTAATATTTGGTCTCATTATTTTTTTAGGTGGATTAGATGTAATTAGATCTTTTATAGGTGGATATGCCTTTGAAAATTTTTGGGCAGATGTATCTAAAACAATGATGTTGCTTACTGGCCTTTGTTTTTTAGTTCAGTGTGTGAGATCATTTATCTTCACAAGAAAAAATAGGGAATAAATATATTAAGTTTCTATAAGTTTGACTCTACAAATTCCCAATTGATTAATTTATCAAAGAAATTTTCTAAATAAATCGGTCTTTTGTTTTTATAGTCTAGATAATAGGAATGCTCCCATACATCACATCCTAATATAGGTTTCATATTATTAATTACGGGATTTTCAGCATTAGGTGATTTAGTTACTACTAGCTTATCTTCTTTTAAAGATAACCAACACCATCCAGATCCAAACTGAGTAACTCCAGCATTGATGAATTCTGATCTAAATTTTTCAAAACTTCCAAAGTCTTTTTTAATTTTATCTTCAAGTTTAGATGGAAGTTTTCCACCACCATTTGGCTTCATACATTTCCAAAATAAATTATGGTTCCAATGTTGACTAGCATTATTAAAAATACCTGCTTTTTTTTCGTTAGATGATTTTTTAATAATTTCCTCTAAAGATAATTTTTCATATTCTGAACCTTTTATAAAATTATTTAAATTGGTAATATAGGTTTGATGATGTTTTCCGTGATGCAAATCTAAAGTTTGCTCTGACATAATCGGGGAAAGAGCTGAATTTGCGTAATCTAATTTAGGAAGTTCAAACATATTAATCTTTTACAAACATCACAGTTAATTCTGCTACTTTAATTCCGAACTTAGTCATTGTAGCTCTGTTTATTGCTACACGCTCATCTTGCATAAAAATCCAATCATCAAAAGTAATTTTAATATTTTTACCTTTTACTGGTACAAGTAAAACATATTCAAATTTAAAGGCAGGGCCATATGAATAGCCTTTTGCAGTTCCAACTACATCTGAAGCAGTTCCCTCATAATTGTGTTCATCTATTTTATTAATTGTCCATTGACGGGTTTGTCTTTCTCCGTCGTTCCAATTAAATACCTCATCTAAAATTAATTTCGAACCGTCCCACTTTCCGTTTAAGTCTGCTTTAAATTGCCTTGTAACATTTCCAGATCTGTTTTGTAATACTCCCCAGGCTTTAACATTGCCTGATAAATAACTTTCTATAACTAATCTAGGTTTTTGATCTTTAAAATCAGTTGGTTTCATTTTATTTGCACATCCTGTTACAAGTATTAATAAAAAAAGTCCAATAAATTTTTTCATGAAGAGTATCTATTAGACATAGAGAATTGAATCAAGTTAATGTTTCTAGACTTAAAGCCGCCCTCACAATAAGATAGATAAAATTCCCACATACGTTTAAAATAATCATCAAAACCAAGTGGGCTTAATTTGTCCCAGACGCCTAAAAAATTTTTTCTCCAAGTAGATAAGGTTCTAGCATAATCATCAGAATAAGTATTTAGTTTCTCGAGTTTGAGATTATTTTTTTTTATAAGTTTTTCCATAAAATTTATTGAGGGTAAAAAACCGCCAGGAAAAATATATTTTTGAATGAAATCTTCATTTGCTCGATACCTTTCAAATAATTCATCTTTTATAACAATTCCTTGAATTGCAGCAGTACCATTATTGTTTAAAACTTTTTTTATAGTTTGAAAGTATTTGTCCATATAGTTTTCACCTACGGCCTCTATCATTTCTATTGAAGCAACATGATCATATTTATCCTTAACGTCTCTATAATCTAAAAATTTGACATTAACTTTATTATTTAGGCCAGACTTAAATATTCTCTTTTTTGTAAAATCATATTGATTTTTTGAAATCGTTATACAATCAATACTTACATCATATTTTTTTGCTAAAAATTCTGCAAAACCACCCCAACCACACCCAATTTCCAAAATCTTATTTCCTTCTTTAATATTTAATAAATTAATAAGTTCTTGAAATTTATTTTTTTGTGCTTTTTCTAGATCATCTTTTTCGTTTTTATAAACCGCACTAGAATAAGTTAGAGTTTTATCTAACCACAAAGAAAAAAAATCATTACCTAAGTCATAATGCTTTGAAATATATTTTATACTTTTAGATTTAGTATTAGACGCAAATATTTTTTTTAAAAAATTCTTTATTTTTTGTAATTTTAAACTTCCTGAAAAAGAATAAATAGTATTAATATTTCTTGCAGTAAGTTCAATTAAATTAGTTAAGTTTGAAGTGTAAAAATCTTTTTTTATGTGTGCTTCGCCTAAAGCCGAACTTCCACCTAGTATGACTTTTAAGTAAAAACTCGGGTTATTAATTTTGACATCTGTATATAGCTTGCTTTCTAAATCCCCAAAATGAAAAACTTTCCCATCGTAATTAATTAATTTTAAATTTCCTTGTGAAATATTTTTTAATTTATTTAAAACAAACTTTTCAGAAATTTTAGTTAAACTCATTTGTTTTCCTCAAAACTCAAATTATTTTTCAATTTAATGTTTCTTTTCCTGTATATTGCTCCTTTTTTCCATAATAGTAATGCTTCATAATGTATCGAACCAATAATTTTTATTGTCATTAATGGATACTTCAAAAAATTAATTGCAAGCTGTTTAAAACTAAATTCTTTTTTATCTCCCGTTTGAGTTGCAGTCAAAATTGTTCCATCGGCATCTGTTTGTTTTATGAAAACTGATAGCTTTTCATTTGGATTTAACAATTTGAAGTTATAATAAGTCTCCATGTCCATAAAAGGAGATACATAAAACTTTTTTCTACATTTTTGAATTATTTCCTCATTGTTTTTAATTTTAAAAATATAGGTATGTTGTTCATTGAAAGTATTTTTTACCTCATAGAAAATTGCTACTAATTTATCTTTTTCATAGCAATAAAAAATGCTCAGAGGATTAAAAACGTATCCAAGTATTCTAGGATAACAAAGTACTTTAATGTTTGTTATATTTTCATTTATCTGGAATTTTTTTAAATTTGAAATTACCCAATACTTCAAATTACCTCCATCTCTATCTCCATGATCTTTGTCATAGAAACTAAAAATATTAAATTTGTTATGTGAAAAAATACCT
>CACABZ010000012.1 GCA_902530885.1 uncultured Pelagibacteraceae bacterium | reverse complement strand
TACTGACGGTAAAAAAAGTCGTAAAGTAGTTGATTATGGAATAGAAGCGTTAAAAGCTGTTTGGCATAGAGGTGCTGTTGATGCTGATGGCAAATCTGGAGATGGAGCTGGTATTAAATTAGAAATTTCTCCAGAGTTTTTTTTCCAAAAAATATTAGAAACTGGACATCAACATGATCAAAATAGAAGAATTTGTGTTGGCATGGTTTTTATGCCTCGAAATGATTACGCTGATCAAGAAAAATGTAGATCAATAATTGAAACAGTCTTGTTAAGTAAAAATTATTATATTTATGGTTGGAGACAGGTTCCTGTTAATCCAAAAGTTTTAGGACCCACAGCTGATTCCAATCGGCCTGAAATCGCACAAGTTCTTTTTAGAAAAAACGAAGTTATAAAAACGAATGATTTAGAGCGGGATCTATACGAGGCTAGAAAAAAAATAGAAAAATTTGCTCGAGAAAATCAATTAAATAACTTTTATGTCTGTTCGTTGAGCTCCAGATCTATTGTTTATAAAGGTATGTTTTTGGCCGAAGCACTGGCTGATTTTTATTTAGATTTAAACGATAAGTCTTTTAAATCTAGATTTGCAATATTTCATCAAAGATATTCAACAAACACTTTTCCAAGTTGGGATTTAGCGCAACCTTTTAGGACGCTAGCACATAACGGAGAAATAAATACTTTAAAAGGTAATGTAAATTGGATGAAAATTCACGAACAAGACATGACTAGTAAGCTTTTTAAAAATATAGAGGATTTAAAACCAGTTATAATCCCGGGCAATTCAGACTCGGCATCATTAGATAATGTATTTGAATTATTAACTCATTCTGGAAAACTTGCCCCACTAATAAAATTAATGATGATCCCAGATGCCTGGTCTAAAAGGAGTAAAACTGTTCCTAAAAATCACCAACAGCTATTTAACTTTTTAAATAGTACAATTGAACCATGGGATGGTCCTGCTGCAATTTGCGCTACTGATGCTAAATGGATTTTAGCGGCCGTCGACAGAAATGGTTTGAGACCTCTTAGGTACTCAATAACTTCAGATGGCTTAATATTTGCAGGTTCAGAAACAGGAATGATTAAAATCCCAGAAGAGAATATAATTAAAAAAGGGAGACTTGGTCCAGGAGAGTTAATAGCTGTAGACTTAAAAGAAGGTAAGCTTTATCAAGACAAAGAAATAAAAGATTATATATCAAAAGAGTACAAGCAGTTTAATAGTCAAATAATTGATCTTGATAAAAAACTAAAAGTCACTGATGAAGAAATAAATTTTTCAGGCAATGATCTAAGAAGAAGACAGTATTTATCTGGTTATAGCGTAGAGGATTTAGAATTAATTCTTCATCCTATGGTCGAAGAAGGTAAAGAGGCCACAGGATCAATGGGAGACGACACTCCAGTAGCAGTTTTATCAAGTCACTTTAGACCCATATCACATTACTTTAGACAAAATTTTAGCCAAGTAACTAATCCACCGATTGACTCTTTAAGAGAGAATAAAGTAATGAGTTTAAAAACAAGATTTGGTAATTTAGGAAATATATTAGATTTTAATAATCTAACACAAGAGGATATCTTTGTTCTTGACAGCCCCATACTAACAAATTCTCAATTAAAAAAGTTTAAAAAACTCTTCTCAAAGAAAATCAAATTAATTGATTGCACATTTAATGTTAATGAAACTTTAAAAGATAACATTAAAAAAATTCAAGAAGAGTCTGAAATAGCAGTAAGAGAAGGTAGCACTACTTTAGTGTTAAGCGATAGAAATATTTCTGAAAAGAGGGCAAACATTCCAATGGCTTTAGCAGTAGGAGCCATTAATTCTAACTTAGTAAAATTAGGTCTAAGAGGATACTGCTCTTTAAATATTGAAACATCAGAAACCTTAGATACTCATTCGTTCGCAGTTTTAATTGGTGTTGGAGCCACAACAGTAAACCCGTACTTAACAATAGATAGTATACATCAAAGATTTGAGAAAAATTTATTTGGCAAATATAAATTTAACGAGTGTGTAGAGAGATTTAAAAGTTCAATTGAAAATGGATTATTAAAAATTATGTCTAAGATGGGAATTTCAGTTATCAGTTCTTATAGAGGAGGGTGTAACTTTGAAACCGTTGGACTAAGTAGGGCATTAGTTTCAGATTATTTCCCAGGAATGATATCAAGAATTTCTGGTATTGGTTTAATAGGAATAGAAAAAAAAATTAAGGAAATTCACGAGAAAGCCTATAAAAAAGATGTTCAAATATTACCGATCGGGGGAATATATAAGTATAGAAAAACTGGGGAAAACCATCAGTTTCAAGGAAAACTAATTCACACATTACAACATGCTGTAACAGTTGGCTCTTACGAAACATTTAAAAAATATACAGATGGTATAAATAATATGTCTCCTATTAATTTAAGAGATCTTTTAGATTTTAAAAAATCTAATGGACCAATTGACATTAAAGAAGTTGAGCCCGTAGAAAATCTTACTAAAAGGTTTGGTAGCGGGAGCATGTCCCACGGTGCTTTGTCTGCAGAGGCACATGAAACATTGGCTGTTGGTATGAATAGAGTTAAAGGCGCCTCTTGCAGTGGTGAAGGTGGTGAAGACTCTGCAAGATTTAAAATTCAAGAAAATGGAGATAGCGCAAATTCTAGGGTTAAACAAGTTGCTTCAGCTAGATTTGGAGTGACCATTGATTATCTAAATAATTGTAATGAAATTGAAATTAAAATTGCTCAAGGTGCTAAACCAGGCGAAGGTGGACAATTACCAGGATTCAAGGTTACAAAAGAAATAGCTAGATTAAGACACTCGACACCAGGAGTAACTCTTATCTCGCCACCACCACATCATGATATTTACTCAATAGAGGATTTGGCCCAGCTAATTTACGATTTGAAACAAATAAATCCAAAAGCTAGAATAGGTGTAAAATTAGTTGCTGCAACTGGAATTGGAACAATTGCTGCAGGAGTAGCTAAAGCTAAAGCAGATGTGATTCTCATTTCAGGTCATTCAGGAGGAACTGGCGCCAGTCCACAAACGAGCGTTAAGTACGCAGGTATTCCTTGGGAGATGGGATTAACTGAGGCTAATCAGATTTTAACATTAAATAACTTAAGACACAAAGTTACTTTAAGAACAGATGGCGGAATTAAGACAGGTAGAGACGTTGTTATTGCGGCAATGATGGGTGCAGAAGAATTTGGTATGGGCACTTCATCTTTAATCGCAATGGGATGCATAATGGTAAGACAGTGTCACTCAAATACTTGCCCAGTTGGTGTTTGTTCTCAAGATGAAGAATTAAGGAAAAAATTCACCGGAACGCCAGAAAAAGTCGTAAATTTTTTCAGGTTTGTTGCAGAAGAAGTTAGAGAGATTTTAGCTTCATTAGGATATAAAAATCTAAATGAAATAATTGGAAGGACTGATCTTCTCAAACAAGTAAGCAGAGGCTCATCAAATTTAGATGATTTGGATTTAAATCCATTATTAGTAAAAACCGATCCAGGTGAAAACACTAGATATTGCGAGAAACGAGATATTAATGCTGTCCCCGATACTTTAGACGAAAAAATTTGGACAGATATTAAAAATAAAATTATTAAGGATAAAATAATTGAATGTGAATATGATGTTAAAAATACCCATAGAGCGGTAGGAACTAGGTTATCCCATTATGTTTATAAGAAATTTGGTAATAACGCATTAACGGAAAACACTGTTATCGTAAAATTAAATGGTTCTGCAGGACAATCACTGGGAGCTTTTTTAGCTAAAGGAATTAAAATAATTGTTAACGGTGACTCTAACGACTACGTTGGAAAAGGATTGTCAGGGGGAACAATAATAGTTAAGCCAGTCGATAATAGTAATTTAATTTCAAATCAAAACGTAATTATAGGAAACACAGTTTTGTACGGAGCAACAAATGGTAAACTTTTTGCATCAGGTAAAACTGGTGAAAGATTTGCCGTTAGAAATTCTGGAGGGATCGCAGTGGTAGAGGGATGTGGATCAAATGGATGTGAATATATGACTGGAGGAAAAGTAGTTATACTTGGTGATGTGGGAGATAACTTCGCTGCGGGTATGACAGGTGGAATGGCGTTTATTTATGATCCTAATAAAAAATTTGAAAATTATGTAAATCCTCATTCTGTTATTTGGCAGAACGTAGAAACAGATTACTGGAAAAAATATTTAAAAGATTTAATATTTGAATTTAGCAAAGAGACTAACTCAAAAATTTCAAAAAAGATAATTAGCAATTATGAAAATGAACTAAAAAATTTCTCTCAAGTTTGTCCTATAGAAATGTTGGATAAATTAGATCATCCTATTTCATTAAAAGAACTAAAGTCAAAATCAGCCTAATAATGAATAAAGATAGATTTTTTTTTTTTGGATTTGGTCAAACTGCTAAGTATCTTATAAAGAATTTAGAGCAATCAAAAAAAAAATTTATTTTTAGTGCTACAAATACAAAAAAAACGACTTTAAAGACTCTTGGAAAAAAAATTTTTTTATCCTTTAAGTTCAAAGATAATTTTTACGATAAAAAATTAATTAAAATGTTATCTGAAGCCGATTATATTTTAGTATCTATCCCGCCGCAAAAAAAAAGAGACTTAGTCCTAAAAATTTTTAATAAATTTTTAAAAAAATCTAAGTTTAAAAAACTTATTTATCTATCTGCCACAAGTGTTTATGGAAATCATAACGGAAAATGGGTTAATGAAAATTCAAAACTTAAAGGAAATACCAAATTCGGTTTAGGTAGAAAAATTGTTGAAAAGTCTTGGATTAAATTTAGAGATCTATACAAGCTTGATATAAATATTCTACGTGTTTCAGGAATTTATTCAAAAGAGAGTAACGTATTAAAAAAAATTTCTAAAAAAAGAGTTTATGTCAAAGAGAAAAAATATTTCTCAAGAATAAGAATAGAAGATTTAGCACAAATTATTAAAAAGATGTTTTATTCACAAAAAAGTTCTCTTATACTTAACGCTTCAGATGATAAGCCAGCAACAAACATAGAGGTGGCCAATTTTGCTGCAAAACTTTTAAAAATTAAAAATTTAAGACCGATGTCTATTTCCAATTTTCAAAATAAAATGATAAGAGAATTTTATAAAGACTCAAAAAAAGTAAGTAATAAAAAAATGAAAAATAAATTACTCATTAAATTAAAATATCCGACTTATAAAGAAGGATTAAGAAATATTTTTAATAATTCTCGCTAACTCATTCTTCATTTTTTTTAGAGATTTTGTGTCTGAGAGACTATGATCTCCATTTTTCATTATAACCAATTTTTTATTAGCTTTTTTAAAAATTGATAATACTTTTCTTGAAAAAGAAACGGGAACTATTTCATCTTTTTTTCCATGAAACATAGAGATCTGAATTTTCATAAATATTTTTTTTGAGAAAACTTTGTTTTTTCTGCCATCTTTAATTAATTGATGTGAAATAGGATATTGATATTTTGTTTTAACCCCATGATTAATTATAGCTATACCCTTTTTTATTATTTCGTTTTTCACCTTTTTTGGAAATTTTTTCCACATTAACCTATCTAAAAACTCTGGAGCCGAGCCTATACCCAACATACCTACAATTTGACTCTTAAAATATTTAAATTGATTTAATGCTATCCAAGCTCCCATACTAGAACCAATGATTAAGAATTTATTTTTTTTTACAATTTTTTTAATTAATTTTTTAGTATCCGCAGTCCATAAACTAATATTACCTTTAATAAATTTTCCTGAGGATTTTCCGTGACCAGAATATTCAATGGCTAAAAAACCAATTTTTTTTTTGTTAGCAAATGAGCGAAAAAAATTTGGTTTTTTTCCTTCAATATCTGACATAAAACCAGGCAAAAAAACTATGTAAGGATTTTTGGTAAAATTATTGCTTGAATATCTAAGCTTTCTATATCTTGAGATATTGAGGAATTTAAATTTTTTCATATTAAGTTATTTAAGTTGATATTATATTATCTTAACATATGGCATCCAATTTTAAAGTTTTACAAGTTATTCCAAGACTAGGTTATGGTGGCGCTGAAACGGGTTGTTATGATATTGCGCACTACCTTCCAGAGAAAAAATGTAAATCAATAATTGTTACAAGTGGAGGACCTCTTCTCAAATATATTAAAAAAGAAAAAGTTACGGTAGTTAGATTACCAGTTCATTTAAAGAATCCTCTAATACTATTATTTAATACTCTCGCTTTAATTTTTATACAAATAATATTCAATGTAGACATTGTTCACGCAAGAAGTAGAGCTCCAGCATGGTCGTGCTACTGGTCGTGTTATTTTACAAGACGTAAATTTGTTACAACATTTCATGGAACATATAATTACAAAAATGATTTTAAGAAATACTATAACAGCGTTATGGTTAAATCTAAACTAACTATTGCTGGATCAAACTTTATCTTTGATCATATTAATGAAAATTATAAAAAATATCTCCAAGCAAAAAATAAATTATTAGTTATTTTTAGAGGCATTAACTTAGAATATTTTAATCCAAAAAATATATCAGAATTTAAAATGAACAAAATTAGAAAAGATTGGAGAATTGAAGAAAATAAATTTAAAATACTTCTTCCAGGAAGACTTACAAGTTGGAAGGGACAATCAAGATTTATAGAAGCTTTGAATATTTTAATTGAAGATTACAAAAATGATAGATTTCAAGCTATTATTTTAGGCTCAGACCAAGGTAGAAACGTTTATAAAAAAAAATTAAAGAGTTTAGTAGATCGTTATAATTTAAACAAAAAGATTTCATTTGTTGAACACTGCAAAGAAATGCCTTTAGCATATGCTATTTCTGATATAGTTATTTCCAGTTCTATACTTCCAGAAGCTTTTGGTAGGGTTGCAGTAGAAGCACAAGCAATGGAAAAACCAATAATCGCCAGCAAGCTCGGTGGTTCCATGGAAACAATCATTAATAATAAAACTGGTTTATTATATAAATTCGATGATCCAAGAGAGCTTGCTAAATACATAAATTCTTTCATGGAAATGGATAAAGAGGCATTGAATTCAATTGGAATCGAGGGTAGAAAAAACGTTATAAGAAAATTTGATGTTGAAAAAATGTGCCAAAGTACTTTTAATGAATATAAAAAATTATTAAACTTATAATGCCAGATATACATTTATTAGACGGTAAGAAAATCCCATTTAAAAGTTCTATAAATGGGTTAGAAATTATTAAAAAAATTAGCAAATCACTTGAGAAAAAAGCTTTAATAATGGAGGTCGATGGCCAATTAAAAGATCTTAGCTTTGAAATTAAAAAAAATTCCAAAGTAAGAATTATCACTTACGATGACAAAGATGGTTTAGATGTTCTACGACACGACACCGCTCATATTATGGCTATGGCGGTTCAAGAATTATTTCCTGGAACTCAAGTTACAATAGGTCCAGTAATAGAGAATGGGTTTTTTTATGATTTTGCCAGAAAAGAACCCTTTACCAGCAATGACTTAATTAGGATTGAAAACAAAATGTCTGAAATTATTGATAGAGATGTAAAAACTCGAAGAGAAGTATGGGAGCGTGATAAAGCTATTAAGCATTTTAGAAAATTAGGTGAAAGTTATAAAGCTGAAATTATAGAAAGTATTCCAAAAAATGAAGAACTTTCAATTTATCATCATGGTGATACTTGGCATGATTTATGTAGAGGACCTCATTTAGTCTCCTCTGGAAAAATTGGCAAGGCCTTTAAACTAACAAAGGTATCTGGAGCATATTGGAGAGGAGATTCAAATAACGAAATGCTTCAAAGAATTTATGGAACATGCTGGAGCAGCAAAGATCAATTAAATCAATATTTAGAAAGATTAGAAGAAGCAGAAAAAAGAGATCACAGAAAACTTGGAAAGGAAATGGATCTTTTCCATTTCAGAGAGGAAAGTCCTGGTTCAGTTTTTTGGCATGACAAGGGCTGGATATTATTTCAACGACTTGTCGAATACATGAGATTTCGTCAAAGATTGGCTGGATACAAAGAGATAAATACCCCAGAGTTACTGGATAAGTCTTTATGGGAAAAATCTGGTCATTGGGACAAATTTTCTGAACACATGTTTACATCAGAGACGCCTGATGAAAAAATTTTTGCTATCAAACCAATGAATTGTCCAGGCTGCGTTCAAATCTTTAATCAAGGCTTAAAAAGCTATAGGGATCTTCCTTTAAAATTATCAGAATTTGGCAAAGTACACAGATACGAGCCATCTGGCGCACTTCATGGCTTACTTCGAGTTAGAGCATTTACCCAAGATGATGCGCATATATTCTGTACCGAGGAACAAATCACAGCAGAGTGTTTGAGCGTCACAAATTTGATAATTGATATTTATAAAAGTCTTGGTTTTGACAAAATAATATTAAAATACTCAGATAGACCAGAGAAAAGAGTTGGTGATGATAAAATTTGGGATAAATCAGAGGCCGCTCTTCTATCAGCAATTAAAGAATCTAAACTTAACTATACAATTAATAAAGGAGAGGGTGCTTTTTATGGACCAAAAATTGAATTTGTTTTACAAGACGCTATAGGTAGAGAATGGCAATGTGGAACATTACAAGTTGATTTCAATTTACCTGGCAGATTAGGGGCATCATTTATTAACAGAAGTGGAGAAAAAGAAGTTCCTGTTATGTTACACCGCGCATTATTTGGCTCACTAGAGAGATTTATTGGTATTTTAATTGAAAATTATGCTGGCAAACTACCTTTTTGGCTCTCTCCTCTACAAGCAGTAGTATGTCCAATAGCTGAAGATAACAATAATTATGCAAAAAAATTATTTGAAGATCTCTTTAAAGAGAGTATAAAATGCGAAGTGGATTTAAGAAATCAAAAAATAAATTACAAAATTAGAGAACACTCTCTTTCTAAAGTTCCTATGATTTTAGTTTGTGGAAAAAAAGAAGAGAAAGAAAATACAATAACACTAAGATCATTGGGATCTGATAAGCAGCAAACTTTCAAAAGAGAAGATTTGATAAAAAGAATTATTACTCATAACAAAATGCCAACCAATTAAGTGTCTAATATTAAACCCAATTATTTCCAAAGAAGAAGCAAACCTCAAGGTCCAAAAGCTAATGAGAGAATTAAAGCATTAGATGTTCAAGTAATAGGCAGTGATGGAGGCAATCTTGGTGTCATGCAATTAAATAGGGCGATACAATTAGCTAGAGATGAAAGTTTAGACTTGATCGAAATTTCACCCAATGCAAATCCTCCAGTTTGCAAAATTATGGATATGGGTAAATATAAATACGATCTCCAAAAAAAAGCAAATCAAGCAAAGAAAAAACAAAAAATAGTTTCCCTTAAAGAAATTAAATTAAGACCTGGAACAGAAATTCACGACTATAATTTTAAAATAAAAAATGCAAAAAAGTTTATTACCAAGGGCGACAAAGTGAAATTTACTGTAAAATTTAAGGGAAGAGAAATGCAACATGTTGAGCTAGGTAAAAAGTTGATGAATAGAATTATTGAAGATACTAAAGATATAGGCAAGGTGGAAACGCAACCAAAATTTGAAGGCAGACAAATGATAATGATAATTCAACCCAATTAATGTTGAATAATACTCTCTTGTAAAGATTTAATAATCTATATATAAAACCGATAAATTATGCCAAAATTGAAAACTAAAAGTTCAGCAAAAAAAAGATTTAGAATTACAGCTAGAGGAAAAGTGAAAATGCCACAAGCTAACAAGAGACATGGAATGATCAAAAGAACAAATAATCAAATTCGTAAACAAAGAGGCACAACAATAATGTCAAAACAAGATGCAAAAATAGTTAAATCTTACATGCCTTATAACTTAAGAGGATAAAATGGCCAGAACGAAAAGAGGAGTTGTAAGTAGGACAAAACACAAAAAAGTCCTTAAAGCTGTAAAGGGTCAATATGGCAGAAGAAAGAATACAATTAGAATTGCTAGACAAGCAATGGAAAAAGCCATGCAATATGCTTACAGAGATAGAAAAGCAAAAAAAAGAGAATTTCGATCATTATGGATTCAAAGAATAAACGCAGGTGTGAGAAATGAAGGTTTAACCTACGCAAGATTTATAAATGGCCTAGCCAAGTCCAAAATTAAATTAGATAGAAAAGTTTTAGCAGAATTAGCTTATAATAACCCAGAAGTATTCAAAACTATTGTAAAAAAAGTTCAATCATCCCTTAACTAATTAAGGTCTTTGATTTATCTTATAAATTATAAAAGAATCAAAATTTATGAGTGATCCAGATAATATTTTAAACGGTTTTGAAAGTAAATTTTCTTTGATTAAAAATAAAGACGATCTACAAAATTTAAAATCAGAATTTCTTGGTAAAAATGGATCAATATCATTTCAGTTTAAAAAAATGGGATCACTTAATCCTGAAGAAAGAAAAATATTCGCAAGTAAATTAAACGAAATTAAAAATAAAATAACTTTTGAAATAGAAAAAAAACTTAAAAATTTTGAAAATAATGAAATTAATGAAAAACTTAAAGATGAAAAAGTTGATATTACTTTACCAATAAGAACTACAAAAAATGGAAAAATTCATCCAGTGTCACAAGTTATTGACGAAATTTCATCGATTTTTTCTGAAATAGGATTTTCTGTTGCCGAAGGTCCAGATGTAGAGTCTGAATATAATAATTTTACAGCACTAAATACACCTGAAGATCATCCAGCAAGAGATATGCATGACACTTTTTATTTAGATAAAGACAAAAAAACTCTTTTAAGAACACATACTTCGCCGGTACAAATAAGGACTATGCTAGATGGTAAACCTCCATTTAAAATTATAGTACCTGGTAGAACTTATAGATGCGATAGTGACCAAACTCATGCACCTATGTTTCATCAACTAGAGGGTTTACATATAGATAAAGATATAACAATGGGTCATTTAAAAGGTTGTTTAAATTATTTCATAAAAGAATTTTTTGAGGTTAAAAAAATCAAAATGAGATTTAGACCTAGTCATTTTCCATTCACTGAACCATCAGCAGAGGTTGATATTGGGTATAAAATTGAAAATGGTAAAATTGTTATTGGAGAGGGAGATAAGTGGTTGGAAATTTTAGGCTGTGGAATGGTTCACCCCAATGTTTTAAAAAATACTAAAGTCGACCCAAATAAATTTCAAGGGTTTGCCTTTGGAATGGGTATAGACCGACTTGCAATGCTTAAGTATGGAATAAATGACTTGCGAGCTTTTTTTGAAACAGATTATAGATGGCTTAATCATTTTGGTTTTGATCCTTTGGATGTTCCAACTAATTATAGAGGTTTGAGCAGATGATTTTAACTATACCTTGGCTAAAAAATCATTTAAATACTAAAGCCAACGCTAAAGAAATAATTGAAAAACTTACAAGTATCGGGCTAGAGGTAGAGGGAATAAAAAATAATTCTGGCACCAAATCAGAATTTAAAATAGCGAAAATTTTAAAGACAGAAAAGCATCCTAATGCTGACAAGCTTAAGTTATGTGATGTAAACATTGGAGATTCTATTTTAAAGGTTGTTTGTGGAGCTGATAATGCTAGAAGTGGCTTAATCACCGTCTATGCTCCTCCAGGAGTCATAATACCAAAGTCAAAAATTAAACTAAAGGTTGCCAAAATTAGAGGAGTCGAATCTCGAGGAATGCTTTGTTCTGAAAGTGAGCTCAATATATCTGATGAAAGCGCAGGTATTATCGAGCTTAAAAACATGAAAGATAAAATAGGAAAAAGTTTTTTTAAAAGTTCCGATGAAAAAATAATTGATTTATCAATTACACCTAATCGCCCTGATTGTTTAGGTGTCCGAGGTATCGCGCGAGATTTATCTGCTGCAGGTTTAGGTAAATTAATCCAATTAAGAACAAGCAAAATAAGACAAAAAAGTAACCAAAAAATTAGAGTAACGATTACTAAAGAGAAAAAACAAGGCTGCTATGCCTTTGGAAGTTGTTTGATAAAGGGCATTACAAATCAAGAAAGTCCAAGGTGGCTTAAAGAGAAAATTAATTCTCTAGGACTTAAGCCTATTTCCGCAGTGGTTGATATAACAAATTATGTTATGTTTGATTTAAACAGACCTTTACACGCCTATGATGCTGATAAAATTAAAAAGGAAATTATCGTAAGAAATTCAAAAAACGGGGAAACATTTACTGCCCTTGACGATAAAAAATACTCTCTTCAAAAAGACATGTGTGTTATTGCAGATAGAAGTGGGGTACTAGGATTAGGAGGAATAATTGGAGGAACCAGGTCGGGCACAGAGCTTAAAACAAAGAACATCTTATTAGAATCAGCTTATTTCAACCCATCCTCAATCAGGAAAACCTCTAAAACACTTGGCCTTGAAACAGACGCTAAGTACAGATTTGAAAGAGGGATTGATCCAAACTCAATAACTGATGGCTTAAAAATTGCCACAGAACTAATTTTGAAAATTTGTGGTGGGGAGGCGAGTAAATTTAATATTGCTGGAAAAAAAGAATATAAAAATAAAATCATAGATCTTAATTTTAACAAATATAAGAAAACAATAGGACTGCCTATAAGTGAGGCCGAAATAAAAAAAATATTAAATTCACTCGGTTTTAAAACAAAATTCGGAAAAAAAATTATAAAAGTAAAAATTCCAACTTGGAGACCAGATGTTACTCAAGAAATAGATTTGATAGAAGAGCTAATTCGAATAAAAGGTTTTGATAAGATAGAAATCATTGAACCTGAGAAAATTAGAAATAAAGACACACTTAACTTCCAACAAAAATTATTTCATCTCAGTCAACGATCAGTATCTAATAAAGGATATTTTGAAGCTGTTACTTGGTCGTTTACCGATCAAAAAACTGATGAACTAATTAATGACGACCAAAATTCAATCCCCATACTTAATCCTATTTCAAGTGATTTAAATGTTTTAAGAAGATCAATATTCTCAAATTTGTTATTTTACCTTAAAAGGAATCAAGACAGAGGCTTTCAAGATATCTCCTTGTTTGAAATCGGACCAGTTTTTTTTGGAAAAAAACCTGGTGAACAACAAGTCGTAATTGGGGCGGTGAAATCAGGTCAGTTAAATAAAAGAAGCTGGTCTGAAAAAACAAGAAGTGTTGATATTTTCGATATGAAAACCGATGTTATTAAAACCTTGTTGGAGTTAGGATTAAAAGAAGATGATTTATTTGTGAGCGATAATACTAGCAGCTGCTATCACCCTGGTAGGTCAGGAACAATTAATTTAAAAACAAAGAGTGGCCCTTTGCTTTCTAAATTTGGTGAAATTCATCCTTCAATTGTTTCTAAATTAGATTATAAAGAAAAAAATATTTATGGCTTTGAAATATTTTTAGAAAACATTCCTAAACCGAATATTAAAATTAGAATTTCAAAAGAGAACTATATTTTTTCCGATTTTCAAATTTCAGAAAGGGACTTCGCTTTTGTGTTAGATAAGGATTACCAAGTAGGCAGAATACACAAGATTATAAAAGATTTAGATAAAAACATAAAATCTGTTAATATTTTTGATGTTTTTCAAGGTGGTAATTTACCCAAAGATAAAAAGTCAATTGCAATTAATGTAACAATACAAGCAAATGATAAAACTCTTTCCGATAACGATCTGAATCAAATTAGTCAGAAAATTATTAAAGCAGTGGAAAATAAAACTGGCGGGAATATTAGATCATAATGTCTGATATAAAGAGAATACGTAATTTTTCAATAATTGCGCATATTGATCATGGAAAATCAACTATAGCGGATAGAATAATTCATAAGTGTGGTGGTTTAACCGATCGCGAAATGAAACAGCAAGTTCTTGATTCAATGGATATTGAAAGAGAAAGAGGCATAACAATAAAAGCGCAAACTGTGAAATTAAAATATAAATCGAAAGATGGTAAAGAATATACCCTTAATATTATTGATACTCCTGGACATGTTGATTTTAGTTATGAAGTTAGTCGTTCTTTATCAGCGTGTGAGGGTTCTTTATTAATTGTTGACAGCACTCAAGGCGTAGAAGCTCAAACTTTAGCAAACGTTTATCAAGCATTAGAAATAAACCATGAAGTTATTCCAATATTAAACAAGATTGATTTGCCTGCTTCAGATATTGAAAAAACAAAAAAAGAAATAGAAGATGTTATTGGAATAGATACTTCTTCTGCCATTCCGTGTTCAGGTAAAACTGGCGAGGGAATAGAGGATATTCTTGAAGCAATCATTAACAATTTACCATCACCCAAAAGTGAGAAAGAAGAAAAACTTAAATGTCTTCTAGTGGATAGCTGGTACGATAGTTATCTTGGTGTCGTAATTCTAGTAAGAATTATTAATGGAAAATTAAAAAAAGACATGAAAGTTAAACTCCTATCAAACAATCAAGAACATATAATTGAAAAAGTTGGTGTATTTACTCCAAAACCTGTTGACGTAGAAGTGCTTAATTCTGGTGAGATAGGGTTTATAATTACGGGTATTAAATCTTTATCGGAAACAAAAGTAGGTGATACTATATGTGATGCTACTGATACGATCACAGATCCTTTACCAGGCTTCAAACCTAGCAAACCAGTAGTATTCTGTGGACTTTTTCCTGTCGATAGCTCGGAATTTCAAAAACTTAAAGATGGCTTAGCCAAACTGAAACTAAATGATGCAAGCTTTTCATATGAACCTGAGTCTTCTAGTGCCCTTGGTTTAGGTTTTAGATGTGGATTTTTGGGCCTATTACATCTTGAAATTATAACCGAAAGATTAGAGAGAGAATTTGATGTAAATTTAATTACAACTACACCAGGGGTAATTTATAAAGTGCACAAGAATAATCGTGAAGTTATTGATTTACAAAATCCATCTAATATGCCGGATCCATCACAAATAGAAAAAATTGAGGAGCCTTGGATCAAATCCACAATTATAACACCAGATGAATATTTAGG
>CACABZ010000011.1 GCA_902530885.1 uncultured Pelagibacteraceae bacterium | reverse complement strand
ATTGTGAAGATGCTATTAATTTTATAAATACCACTGGCCAAATTAAAAAAATTACGATCGAAAACTCTTTCAGTGACGGTTTGGATGTAGACTTTTCAAATTTGCATATAGATAAAATATTTATAAATTCTTCAAAAAATGATTGTGTTGATTTTTCAGCAGGCGAGTATAAATTAGACTTACTAATTTTAAATAATTGTGGGGACAAAGCTTTATCAGCGGGTGAGTCTTCGACAATTTATATAAAATATATTGAGGGCAAAAATTCTCAAATTGGTATAGCCTCAAAAGATAGTTCGACAGTTTTTTTAAATAATCTAAATTTTAATAATGTTAAAAGTTGTCTTTCGGCTTATAATAAAAAACAGGAGTTCAATGGGGGGGTTATTAAATTTGAAAATGAGATAATTTGCGATAATTTTGTAAATAAGTTTGAAATTGATAAATTTTCAGAAATAACTAAACAAGGAAAATTTAACCAATGAGTTTTAGAACTGAGGAGAAACTTTACATAAGACAAGAAAACTTAATTGATTTTAAAAAATTTATTTTCAACCTTTCGGGGAAAAAAATACATAAGCCAAGAAAAATAAAAAGTCTTTATTTTGATACCTCAAATCTCGACATGTATAATGACTCTGTTGAAGGAATTGTTCCAAGAAAAAAAATAAGAATTAGGAATTACCCTAATTCAGAAAATAAAAAAAACTATCTTGAGATAAAATATTCATCTGTAGAAGGAAGATTTAAAACTAGAAAAATTATTGATAATAAAACTGTTGATTTTTATAAAAGAGCAGGATGTTTTGATAATAAATATGGAGTATGTATGCCAAATTTTTATGTAACATACGATAGAGAATATATGATTATTGATAATGTCAGAATTTCAATTGATAAAAATATAAAATATGAAAATTTTAAAACAAATTATTACCAAAAAGAAAAAAATTGCATTATCGAACTTAAAACTTCTGCTGATAAAGATAGCGATGAATTAGTCAATTTATTTCCTTTTCAAAGAATTAGATTTTCAAAATATTGTTTTGCAGTCGAAAATTGCAATAGAACCTTTATCAATTAGCTATGTTTAAAAAATATATTACAAAGTATTTTAATAGAAAAAATTACTTAAATCTTAAATCTGAAGAAAAAATAAAACAATCAATAATTTCTTTTAAGAAATATCATGAAGAAAAAATATTAAACATACAAAAAGCAATTAAAAACCAGTCTTCCCTTAATTTTTTACATTCAGGAAATTTAGGTGATTTGATATATTCATTTTCAGTAATACAGGAATTGTCTAAAACACATAAATGTAATTTTTTTATACAAACAAATAAAAAAATACCTATAGAATATTTTAAACATCCAGCTAGCGGATACTATATTGACGAAAGAATGCTGAATTTATTTTTGCCTTTAATACAGAAACAAACATTTATAAGTAAAATTGAAAAATATACTAATCAAGAAATTGATATTGATTTAAATATATTTAGAACTCTTCCAGTTAATATTTGTTTTAATTCACCAAGATGGTATTTCCATATCACCGGTGTGCAAGTTGATTTATCCACTCCATACTTAGAGGTAGATGAACATAATGAACTAAATGATAAGATTATTATTCATAGAACATTTAGACATCGTAATCAGTTTATAAATTATAAATTTTTAAAAAACTTTGATGATTTGTATTTTATTGGTACTAATGATGAATATTTAGATTTAAAAAAAGAGGTACCAAATTTGATGATATATGAATGTAAAGATTTTTTAGAGATGGCCCAAATAATTAAGTCTTCAAAATTTTTTATTGGAAATCAATCAATTGCTTATCCAATGGCCGAAGCGCTTAAAGTCCCAAGACTGTTAGAAGCTGAACCCTTTTTTCCTGTAGTACAACCAATAGGAAAAAATGCATATGATTTTTATTACCAGCCACATTTCGAAAAATTTTTTAAGATATTATACCAAACAAAAGTTGATTAAATAAAATGAAATCGTCTGAAAATATTTTTTTAAAAAAATTAATTAAAAAAAAATTTATTAAGGGGAATAGTATTAAAAACTATCCTTTAGCCTCTGATACCTTTGAAATCGATGATTTAATTTCAGGAATAAAAGTGATGATAAGTGGAAGATTAACTATGTCTGAGATAACTAAAAAATTTGAAAAAGAATTTGCAAGATATGTAGGTTCAAAGTATGCGTTAATGGTAAACTCTGGCTCGTCAGCAAATCTATTGGCATTTTTCTGCTTAGTTAATCCTAAAGCAAAACAAAAATTAAGGAGAGGAGACGAATGCTTAATACCTTCACTTTGTTGGTCAACTTCTCTATGGCCTATATTGCAAAGCGGTTTAAAACCGAAATTTGTTGATGTAGATGTAAAAACTTTAAATATGAATCTTAAAGATTTGAAAAAAAAAATTAGCAAAAAAACTAAAGCTATAATGGCTGTTCATATTTTAGGAAATTCAACAAATATGACTGAATTAATAAAAATTTCAAAAAATAAAAATTTACAAATCATTGAAGATACTTGTGAGTCTCTTGGTTCAAAATTCAAAAATAAATCTCTCGGTACTTTTGGAAGATTTGGAACATTTTCTTTTTACGTTTCACACCAAATTACATCAGGTGAGGGAGGTATGATAGTTTGTAATGATAAAAAAGACTATGAAATATTACATTCACTTAGAGCTCATGGTTGGGATAGGGGGTTAAATAAAAAAAATAATAAGAATTTCAACTTTATAAATTCAGGTTTTAATTTACGTCCTATGGATATAACAGCCTCTATAGCATTAAATCAGCTTAGAAAATTGAATAAATTTAAAAAAAATAGATCTTTCAATAGAGATGTAATAATTAAGAAATTATTACGATCAAAAACATGGAATGACCAATTTCAATTTATTGATCCAGTCAAATATCTTAAACCGAGCTGGTTCGGATTACCAATACTTCTTAAAGGAAGATATATAAAAACTAAGAAAAATTTTTTAAATTTTCTTAATAAAAACAAGATTGAGACAAGACCAATAATAAGTGGAAATTTTCTTAATCAACCAAGCATTAAATTATATAAACTTAATAAAAAAAATGAAAAGTTTAAATCCGCACAAGAAATTGAAGATAGAGGTTTTTTTATAGGTTTACCAACAGAAAAAATTAGCTTAGATAAATTAAATTACCTTACAGATAAATTGCTAAAAATTGATAAGTTTTTGTAAGTTATTGATTTTTTTATATTAAAAGACTACATGTTTGTTAAATAAGATTAATTTGATATATTTATTTTTGAACACGCAAGAATACAAGGCGAGGTAGCTCAGTTGGTTAGAGCACAGGACTCATAAGCCTGGGGTCGGCGGTTCGAATCCGCCCCTCGCTACCAATGAAATCAACGTTAATTAATTTTGATACAACCAAAATTATTTATTTGGTCACAAATTGATCACACTGAGAATTTTGATCATAAGTGTTTATTAATCACGTTTAATAAATTATTTTTTTTATCGTTAAAAAATCTATCAATATCATTCGGAACTTTAGGAAGTATTTGCAAACCAATCCCTGGATAAAATTCATCTATATGAAAAAAATCTCCAGGAAAAGTGTCGGTAACATTTATCGTACTCATATTTTCACCAAGAAGTTTTGAGCAATAATATTTAACGAAATCAATTTGTCCTATACTTTTTCCTTTTAAAATAACTTTATAGAAAGCTACATCAGAAACTTTAAATGTATCAGATAGCATTCGATCAGACCAACTTTCTGAGGCTGCGTTTCCTCGAGGAATTTCATACTCGGATCCAATATATTTTCCGTGCTCAGTCACATCATATTCAATCAATATTTCTGGATTGTTTAAATCTTCTTTTAAAGAATTAATAAATTTTTCTATTAATTGTTTTTCTTCAGGTGTAAAATTTTCACTCATTTAACTACTCTTATATTCTCAGATCTTTTAGTTTTATACAATTCATCTATTTCATGACTAGCAAATATGTTTCGCGTTAAATGAATTATACTAGCTACTTTTTCATCCTTAAATCGCTTTGGTAGTTTTTTAAACTTATCTTTTTCCTCTAATAATCTGTTGCTAGATTTAATAATTCGTTCGTCTACTTTTTTTAGTATGTATTTCTTCTCATTGAAGGAAAGTCTTGAAAGCATATTGTTTAGTTTATCTCTATGCTCTTTCAATCTAATAAATTTATTCATCTTGTGTTTTTGGAGAATGATCAAACACTATGTGAAAAGCTTTTCCCTCACATGATTTTTTAAAATTTGCGTCGTAAAGATTTTCTAGAATTTTATAAAATTTTAAGAATTTATTTTCAGTTTTCTCATCAAATGATTCATCTCTTTTAAATATATCCAAGTACTCTCCTAATATTTTTTGAAATCCGGCATGACTTTTTAACGTTTCTGTACGCAACTCACCTTCTTTCAATCCTTGACCAACATCTTCCATGAAAATTAGAAAATTTATACAATGAAATACTTTTTTGAGTTGTTCTTTGTTTTTTTCAGATAATTTTGTCATTTTTTTTTTCAGTTCTCATAATAAATCATACTACATTTTGATCACAATTTGATCACACTCATAAGCAAAATATGGTTTCAGGTTGCAAAAAAAGTATTGTATAACGTTAAGAAGTGAAGGGTAGAGGTCGTTGGCCAGGACTCATAAGCCTGGGGTCGGCGGTTCGAATCCGCCCCTCGCTACCAATAATTAAACAAATTATAAATTCTCGGTCCAATTCCGACACACTCAGAATTGAATTATTTTATTCGTTTAAACACTATGTTAAGATTAATCATGACTCGAATAGAAGCCAAAAAAGAATTAGAAAGAATTAATAAACTTCCAAAAGATGAAAAAAAATTCGCAAAAAGTCTATTTCTTTATAAATATCTTATATTGATTGCGCACAAAGGAAAAATTAATCCTTTTAATATTTAAGAATTTGATTTTTAATATAATTATAATTTTCTAAATTCTTTGCATCATCTCTCTTAATTATATTATAATGATCTTCACCGTTCCTATCATACATAATTTTATATTTATCTAATTCTACAGCTGAAAGATAACCTAGTTGATACGTTAAAATTGTATGAACTCTATCGCCTTTAATAAGACAGGGATTAAGATTTGCTTCGAATTCTTTTGGATGAACTTTTTTATCTACACAATTATTATAATAATTCATTAACTCTTTTCCTTCTTCTAATGTTGGGTTTGAGTCAATAGGTTCAAAGAATTCTGAGAGATTTAGGTGAAGCTTTAAATTATTCTTCTTTTTTTTCCATATTTTTTAAATCTTCTTCTGCTTTTTTTTTAAATTCATTTTCATTAAATTTTGATATTTCTAAATTTTCATCCCAATTATTGACTTCACGAAGGAAAAGGTCCTCAGCCTCTTTTTTTTTATTATTAGAGAATTTAAAACGTTTATAGTTTTTTTGCTCTCTATTATAAAGCTGGTAATCATTTCTATCACTCCCAAGATTTAGAGAAATTAACAAATTAGCATTATCCTCTCTATAAGAATGTTGATAAAATTTCACTGGTATATCAATTAGTATTGCATTTAGTTTTGGGTAAGGATTTGGAAATTTTTCCTTGGGATCTCCTGGTTTCCATATTTTCCTTAACTCCACGTGATCCATCATACCTTCCCACATTGGATCATACATAAATTTAAACTCTTTATATGTTCCTTTTTCTTGCCATCCATTAAAAGTGTATCTTTCAGGATTATTTTTATCTAAAATTTTAAAAAAGATAAAATTATCATCGATAAATAATCGGCTTTCATAACGATCTTTTTTCACCTCAAAAGACTCTAACTTAGAAATTAGATTAGGAAATTCTATTTTCATATCTACATTTTTGGTCATTTATACAACTCCCATCATCACAGCTATTCCTGCTCCACCTCCCATAGCTGCTAGGGTTTTTCCGTGTTTTTTAATTTGGTCTTTGAACCAGTCATAAATTTGAGAAACCTCAATTTCTTTAAGTTTCTTTTTAACTACTATTAAAACTATCAGTCCAATTATTATTCCTAACAAAGGGCTTGCAAATAAACTTGCAGACATAATGAATGAACCCATTCCTAGAAACCCCTTAATTGTTCCTTCTTTAAAATCTTTTTTATTTTTATTTTTTGTATAAGATTTTGCCCAAGAAATTAAAGATACAATCAACAGGATAGGATTAGCAGAAACAGCCCCAGCTAAAATTAAACTAGATGCATGATTAGCAAATTCTTCTTTTTCATTTTTTTTCCAACCAAAAAATAAAGAAAGAACACCAAGTGTGGCCCCAAATATTTCAGCAAGATTGACACTTTGAATATCTAACAACCAACTTTTTTTCACTGCAAAATGTGAATTCATATATTCTGCAAATTTATCGTAGGATTCTTTATCATTAATATTTATTAAAGGTATTCCCATGCTAGTCTGAAGATCTTTAGACAAGGATAGAATATAATTTCTAAATTCATCTAAATTTGTATCATTTGGTAGAGCATCTTTAACTTTTTCCCACATCAAAATAGGAGTATGACTCCCATCAAAATGCCTATGTGTAAAACCACCAATAAAAGTCTCATTATAGAATTGATCTATTTTGTCATCATAAACCGTTGGTTTATCATCTATTATTTTTGAAAAAGATTTTTCTATTTTTTTTCCAAACGGAACTGAAAAAAGTCCTGCTAAACCTAATGCGGCTTGTCTTAGTCTTTTTATAAAAAACATAAAGTATTATAACAAATCACGGTCCAATTTGGACTCACTCAAAAGCAAAATATAGTTTTAGGTTGAAAAAAAAGTATTGTATAACGTTAAGAAGTGAAGGGTAGAGGTTGCTGACCAGGACTCATAAGCCTGGGGTCGGCGGTTCAAATCCGCCCCTCGCTACCATAAGTTTATATTGTATTATGAATTTATCTATAATTATAGTTTCATATAACAGTGAGAAATTACTAAATAAAATTATTAAAAAAATACCAAAAGAAAATGAAATAATCATTATTGAAAATTCACTCAAATTTGATGTAAAAAAAGATTTTGAAAAAAAATATAATAATACCAAAGTCATTATTCCTGCCAAAAATTTAGGCTATGCTTCAGCTTTTAACTTAGGTTTCAAAAAAAGTAAAAATAATTACGTCTTGTCTTTGACTCCTGATGTTATTATCAGCTCAAATTTAATAAATCAGATAATTAAAATTATTAAATCTTTTAAAAATTTTACATTAATAGCTCCAGAATACAAAAACCAAAAAATTTATAAAAATTATATCTATGCAGAAGAAAAAAAGATTAAAGAAAAAAATATATTAAAATTTAAATTACAAGAAGTTAAAGATATAGATTGGTGCTTTTGTGTTATCAATAAGTTGAAATTTAAAGATAAAAATATATTAGACGAAAATTATTTTCTGTATTTTGAGACAATGGATCTTTGCAGACATTTATTTTCAAAAAGACATAAAATGTATGTCATCAAAGGATTAAAATTTGATCATCTTGGGACAAGCTCATCTGACAATAAACTTAACAATGCAATAATGTTAAATAGAAACTGGCACTTTAGTTGGTCAAAATTTTATTATTTTAAAAAGAATAATAATTATTTTTATGCTTTAAAGAAAATCTCTCCAAATATATATCAAGGTATTAAAGGTATAATAATTTCATTTTTTAAAATGAATTTGAATGAAATAAATTTACATCTACATAGCATTTCTGGCATTATCAACAGTATCTTTCTGAAAAAATCACACTTTAGACCAAATATTAAAGATAATTAGACTTATGAAAAATCTCAAAATGTTTTGTATTACTTTAGAACCATCTCATATAGATTTGATAAAAAGTTTAGACTACGATCCAGTTGTTCTTGGTGAAAAAAAAACATCAATTAATTGTTTCGGTGACAAAACGGGTGAAAATATTTCGAGTAAAAATAAATATTATGGAGAGTACACTTTTCACTACTGGTTATGGAAAAACTATTTTAAAAGTTTAGAGGAAAATAAATGGCTGGGTTTCTGCCAATATAGAAAGTTTTGGTCTCTTAATGATGTTAATTTTGAAGATCTTTCTTTAAGAAAATTAACAGAAATATCTTTAAAAGAAATACCAAGTAAATTTGAGAAATACGACGTAATACTTGGAAAACCTTTTTATATAAACCAAAGAAGAACAATGAAATTTTTAAAAAAAGGTTTCAAATTGATACTATCTAACCCTAAATATTTATTTGATGAAAAATCAAGGACTATTAAATTTCATTTTGATTTAATGCATGGCAGAAATAACTTAAAAAAAGCTATAGAGCTACTTGATGATGAAAATAAAAAAGATTTTAAGCATTTTGTTTCAACTGAATATTCTTTTAATCCGCACAATATGTTTATTTGTAAATCTAAAAATCTTCTTAGAAGATATTATGAGGATATTTTTAAATGGTTAAGTTTATGCGAAGATATTTTTGGTTTTGAAAAATTAAAAGGTTATGGCATGACAAGAATATACGGTTTTTTAGCTGAAAGATTTATGTCTTATTGGTTCAAAAAAAATGCAAAATATGTTGAAATACCGATCTTATTTTACGATATAAACAATGACTTAGATCAAAAGTAATTTTAAATATTTCGAATACTCACAATTGCCATAAAATTTTATACCTTTTTCCAGTTCTTTTTTACTAATCCATTTCTTCCTGAACGATATTTCTTCTAAACAAGCTATTTTAAAACCTTGTCTTTTTTCAATTGCAGAAACAAAAGCAGTAGTATCGTAATAATCATCGATTGACCCAGCGTCTAGCCATGCACCTCCACGTCCGAGGAATTCAGCATTTAATCTATTTAATTTTTTATATTTATTTAGTAAGTCCACTATCTCCAATTCTTTACGTTTAGATGGTTTAAGTTGTTTACTAAATTTTACTACGTTTTTATCAAAAAAATATAATCCAGTAACAGCTAAATTCGATTTTGTTTTAGTTGGTTTTTCAATCAATTTAATAACTTTATTTTTGTTGTTTAATGTAGCAATGCCATACAATTTTGGATTTTTAACAGGATGCAAGAAAACTTTTGCTCCAGTTTTTAGTTTAACTGAATTTTGTAAAGTTTTTGTAAGACTTTGAGCATAAAAAAAATTATCTCCAAGTATTAAGGCAACATTCTGATTATTTATAAATTTTTCTCCGATCATAAAAGCCTCAGGTAGTCCATTTGGTTGACTTTGTTCTTTGTACTGAATTTTGATACCCAAATGTTCTCCATTTTTTAAAACTTTTTTAAATTGAGAAACTTGACCTTTGTTAACTATAATTAATATTTCTTTAATCCCAGCTAACATTAAAATTGAGAGAGGATAAAAAATCATTGGTTTATCGTAAATAGGTAACAATTGTTTATTTACTGATTTAGTAATTGGACTCATTCTAGTTCCTAATCCACCAGATAGTATAATACCTTTTTTAATCATAACTTTAATCCTAATCTTCTTTGGTAAAGTTTTCTTGATATTGATGTTATAAATTCAATATTATTTAAATACCAATCAATTGTTTCTTTTAAACCTTTCTCTAACTTAATTTTAGATTTCCAGCCAAGATTTTTTGAAATTTTTCTACTATTTAAAGCATATCTAAAATCATGACCAGGCCTATCCTTCACAAATTTAATTTTAACATTTTTACCTATTTTAAAATTTTTTTGTTTAAAGATCTTTAATAAAAGTTTTATTAAATTTATATTTTTAATATTTATTCCTGAACCGACGTTGTAACTTTCACCTATTTTTCCTTTCTTAAAAATTTTGAGCAAAGCCTCGCAATGATCTTCCACGAAAATCCACTCTCTAGAGTTTAAACCTTTTGAATAAATAGGAAGAGCTTTATTTTGAATTATATTTGTTATCATTTTAGGAATTAATTTTTCTGGAAATTGAAATGGTCCGTAATTATTACAACAATTCGAAATAATAGCTGGTATTCCAAAAGTTCGAACATAAGATTTAATTAAATGGTCAGCACTTGCTTTTGTAGCTGAATACGGTGAACTCGGGTTGTATGGAAAATTTTCATTTGATCTTTTTTTTTTAATGTCGCCATACACTTCATCGGTTGAAATATGAATTAATTTTATATTATTTTTAATTTTTTTATTTTTTCTTATAATTTCAAGTAAATTAAACACTCCCAATATATTTGAGTTTATAAATTGATTTGGAGAGTCAATTGATCTATCTACGTGAGTTTCTGCGGCAAGATTAAATATAGCTTTAGGTTTGTATTTATTAATAATTTTTTGTAATTTTTTTTTGTTGTTCAAGTCAATCTTATAAAATTTAAAAAAATTTTTTTTGAGTTTTTTTTTATAGAAATTATTTGAAGAATAAGTCATTTTATCAATATTAATCACAAAATATTTTTTCTTTATAAGATAATGGACTAAATTACTCCCAATAAAACCCGACCCACCAGTTACAATAATTTTTTTCATAAGAAATTAGAAAATTACTCGTATTGTGGTAAATTAATAAAAGAATTATTATGTAAAATCAATTAATAACAACAAAAATGAACAATCAAGATATAACAATTATAATAACTTCCTTTAAAAGTGAAAAAAAAATAATTCCATGCTTACAATCGATAGGCCAAAATACTCCTATTTTGGTTATAGAAAATTCTAATGATTTAACACTCAAAATAAAATTAGAAAGTCTATATCCTAATTTAAAATGTATACTGTCTGAAGAAAATTTAGGATATGCCAAGGGGAACAATCTTGGCTTATCTTTAATTAAAACAAAATACGCTTTAATTATAAATCCTGATGCACAACTGTATAATAATAGTCTTGAGAGATTTTTTGTATCTGCAAGTAAATATCCAAATTTTGCAATAATAGGACCCTATATACAAGAGAGTGAAAAAATTATCGACGACAAAAAATTAGATAAAAAAATGATAGAGGTTAAAAATGTAAAAGGTTTTGCAATGTTTCTTAATTTGGATCAATTTAAAGACGTTGGATATTTTGATGACAAATTTTTTATTTATTTTGAGGAAATCGACTTGTGCAAGAGACTGGTCTCAAATGGAAAAAAAATTTTCTTAGATCCAACTATCAATGTATTTCACTCAGGAGGCAGCTCTCATGACGAAGAAATAAATTTCGAAATGGAAAAATCAAGAAATTGGCATTGGATGTGGTCTTCTTTTTACTATCATAAAAAACACCAAGGTTATTTAATATCTTTAATAAAAATTTTTCCAAAATTTATTTCAGCAATTTTAAAAATTATATTTTTTTCAATTTTATTTAATAAAAAAAAAGTCAACATTTATTATTGTAGGTTCTCAGGGATTTTTAATTCGATGTTACTTAAAAGATCTTGGTATAGGCCTAAAATTAATTAAAGTTGATTTATTACAATTAAGAATATAAAACTTTTTAAGTGAAAAAAAATCAATACAAAATATTAGTAACAGGCGTTGCTGGATTTCTTGGCTCACATTTGTCGGAAGAACTATCTAATTTAGGACATAAAATTATAGGTATAGATAATATGATTGGTGGGTACAAAGATAATATTCCCAAAGAAATAGAATTTCATAATATCGATTGTTGTGATTTCGATAAAATTAAGAATATTATGAAAGAAGTAGATATTGTTTATCACTGTGCTGCTACTGCTCATGAAGGATTGTCAGTATTTTCTCCTTTTGAGATTACAAAAAATAATTATTTAGCGTCAGTTTCGATTTTTTCCGCAGCTGTAAACGAAAAAGTAAAAAGAATAATTTTTTGTTCGTCAATGGCTAGATATGGTTCACAAAAATATCCATTTATAGAGTCTATGGATCCAAAACCAGTAGATCCCTACGCTATTTCAAAAGTGGCAGCAGAACAAGTATTAATAAATTTATGTGAGCTAAATAAAATTGAGTGGGTGATAGCGGTACCGCACAATATTATAGGACCAAAACAAAAATACGATGATCCATTTAGAAATGTAGTTTCTATTATGATAAATAGAATGTTACAAGGTAAGGCTCCAATTATTTACGGTGATGGAAAACAAACAAGATGTTTCTCATACATAGATGATTGTTTAAGTTGTTTAATTCCAATGTTGGATAAAAAAAGTTTAAATAAGCAAATAATTAATATAGGTCCAGATGAGGAATTTGTTACTATTAATAAAGTTGCGGAACTATGCTCAAATATTACTGGCATAAATCTTCCACCAATTTATAAAAAGGATAGGCCTAAAGAGGTGAAACATGCAATTTGTTCAGCAGATAAAGCCAGAAAACTTTTAAATTATAAAACTCAAGTAAGTTTAAAAGAGGGTATTAAAAGAACTTATGACTATATTAAAAAAAGAGGCGTGAAACCATTTGAGTATCATATTGACCTTGAAATAGACAATGAATTGACGCCAGATACTTGGAAAAATAAAGAAATTTAATGTCCGGGAAATTCAATAATACTCTCTGTGAAATATGATCTTTTTTTAAGTAAGTCGTTACCGGGTAAGTCAAATAAATTTATAACGAAAATAAATCCTGCAACAGACCCCCCAGATATTTCTATCAATTTAGCTGCTGCCTCTGCCGTTCCTCCGGTCGCTATTAGATCGTCAATTACTAAAATTTTTTCGTCTTTATTTATAGAATCTTTATGTACTTCAATTGTTGCCTCACCGTATTCTAATTTAAAATCCACTGAATGTCTGTCTGCGGGTAATTTATTTTTTTTTCTTAAAAGTACCAAGGGTTTTTTTAGAACATAAGATACAACAGAAGCAAAAATAAAACCGCGAGATTCAATAGCAGAAATTTTATCAAAATCAACTTTTTTTGAAATCTCAATTATCTTATCAATAGTATAATTAAATGCTTCTGGGCTCTTTATAAGAGTAGTAATATCTCTAAATAGTATTCCTTTTTTTGGATAATTGGGAATTGATCTAATATATTTTTTTAAATCCATATTTAACTTCAATATCTAACAAAAAAAGGCTAGATTTTAAATAATGAAAAAAAGAATTCTCGGGATAATTGGTGGAAGCGGCCTTTATCAAATAGAAGGTTTAGAAAATATAAAGTGGAAAAAGGTGAGTACTTCTTGGGGTGAGCCTTCAGATAGAATTTTGTCAGCAACATTAAATAAAAAGGAACTCTATTTTATACCAAGACATAAGCGCGGTCATAGAATTAGTCCATCAAATATAAACTTTAGAGCCAACATAGAGGCTCTTAAAAAAATGGGAGTAACAGATATTATTTCAATTTCGGCCGTCGGTTCTCTTCAGGAGCATTTAAAACCAGGATCATTCATAATAGTTGATCAATTTATAGATAGAACTTTTGCAAGAATTAAAACTTTTTTTGATAAAGAAATTGTCGCTCATGTTTCGATGGCCAAACCAACAAGTCCTGCTTTAATGAAATGCTGTGAATCCGCTTTGGTTAAATGTCAGATACCTCATCAAGTAGGTGGAACATATCTAGTTATGGAAGGTCCTCAATTTTCAAGTTTAGCAGAGTCCAAAATGTATAGAACATGGAAGGCTGATGTCATCGGTATGACAAACATGCCAGAAGCTAAATTAGCAAGGGAAGCAGAAATTAGATATTGTACGGTTGCAATGGTAACTGACTTTGATTGTTGGCATCCAGATCATGATGAAGTTGATGTTCCAACAGTTATAAAAACTTTGCAGCAGAATGCTTCTAATGCTCAAAATATGATTATTGAAATAATAAAAACCTTTGAATCTTTTAATACAAAAGGAGATCCTGCTAATGACTGTTTAGATACTGCAATAATTACACCAAAAAAATTTCAAACAAAAAGCACAGTCAAAAAGTTAAAACATATCGCGGGTAGAGTTTTAAAAAAATGAAAATTGAAGGTAAGAATTACCGAACAATTTGGTTTGAAAATAATGAAATTAAAATTATTGATCAAACAAAACTTCCACATAAATTTATAATAAAAAGTTTAAAAACTATAAAAGAAGCAATTAATGCAATAAAAATCATGGAGGTAAGAGGGGCACCTCTTATTGGAGCAACAGCGGCTTACGGAATAGTTTTGTCCATAATTGAAAAAAATGACTCATCATTTTTAAAAAAATCAAGTGAAGACTTAATTGCCTCAAGGCCTACAGCAATAAATTTGAGATGGGCAGTAGACCGTATGATGAAAAAGTTATCAGGTGTAAATAACAATGATATTTTAAAAATAGCTTTAGATGAAGCAAAAGCAATTACTGAAGAAGATGTAGGGTTTTGTAAAAATATAGGAATTAATGGGCTAAAAATTATCGAAAAAATATATCAAAGGAAAAAAGACGTTGTAAATATTTTAACTCATTGTAATGCAGGATGGCTAGCTACAATAGACTGGGGTACAGCAACTTCACCAATTTATCACGCTCATCAAAAAGGGATAAAAGTTCATGTTTGGGTTGATGAGACAAGACCAAGAAATCAGGGAGCTAATTTAACTTCTTATGAACTTAACGAGGAAAAAATTCCTAATACTATTATTACAGATAATACTGGTGGCATTTTAATGCAAAGGGGAAAGATTGACATGTGTATTGTAGGAACCGATAGAACTTTATCAAATGGTGATGTATGTAATAAAATAGGTACTTATTTAAAAGCATTGTCTGCAAAAGATAATGACGTTCCTTTTTATGTTGCATTACCAAGTTCAACAATTGACTGGAATATTAAAGATCACAATAAAATACCAATTGAGGAGAGAAATCCTGAAGAATTATCTCATGTTGAGGGAGTTGATGAATATAATAATATAAGAAAAATTAGAATTTACCCACAGAAAAGTAAGTCTCTAAACCTAGCCTTTGATGTAACGCCTGCTAAGCTAGTTACAGGATTAATTACAGAAAAAGGTATTTGTGAAGCTTCAGAACAAGGATTAAAGGGATTATTTAAGTGAGTAAACTTAAAACAGAAGTAATCAAATATTCAAAAAAATTAAATATTACAAATTTATCAGCTTTAAGATCCGGTAATATTTCAGTGCGAGCTAAAGTAAACGGTGTGGATGGTTTTTATATAACCCCTTCAGGAAGAAAATATTCATCACTTAAGCCTAAACATATAGTCTTTATTTCTTTAAAAGGAATCTATGATAAAAAAAGGGCGAAACCTTCATCAGAATGGAGATTTCATCTAGATATTTATGTGAATAAAAAGAAAGCAAAAGCCATAGTTCATGCTCATTCAACTTGTGCAACAGCAGTATCATCACATCAAAAAAATATTCCAGCATTTCACTACATGGTTGCAGTTGCTGGTGGAGAAGACATTAAATGTACTAAATACGCAACTTTTGGGAGTAAAAATCTTTCTAAAAATATTATTAAGGCTTTAAAAAATAGGTCAGCCTGTTTAATTGCTAATCATGGACAAGTTGCTTTTGGTGAAAATTTGGAAAAAACATTTGAACTTGCGCAAGAGATAGAAAATATTTGCCATCAATACATTAATGCCATAAGAATCGGAATACCTAAAATTCTTTCAAAAAAAGAAATGAAAATTGTTTTAGGTAAATTTAAAAATTATAAAAAAAGCTAAATTTTTATGGTTAAAGTTGGTGATCACATTACAATTGATTTTCTAGGTGTAAAAAAAGACTACACACCTGAATTTTATGAAAAAATTATATATACAATTGCGAAAGCAGCGAAAGTTGAAATTTTAAATGTTGCATCACATCGTTTTCAACCTCAGGGTTTTACGTTAGTAGCATTATTAGCTGAAAGTCATTTTAGTTTTCATACGTTTCCAGAAAAAGGTGTAATAAGTTTTGATTTTTTTACCTGCGGAAAGGTCCATCCAAAAGTTGCTTTGAAAATTTTAAGAAAAGAAATCCAACATGAAAGAGTAGTAACTAATGTTTTTGATAGAAGCAGTGTTGGGCTTTATGATGACCTTTACAGCACTCCAGGCCAAAAAAAATATTATGTAGTCAAAAATGTTTTAGAAAAATTTACATCAAAAGTAGGTCAATTTGTTGAAATAATGGATTTAGAGGAATTTGGTAACGCCTTGTTCATTGACCATGAAATCCAAGTATCAGAAAAGGACGAAAAAATTTATAGTTCTAATTTTTTTAAATCTAGTTTTGATCTAAGTAAAAAAAATAATAATGTTGCTATAATTGGGGGAGGAGACGGCGGAGTAGCAAGAGCATGTCTTGAAAACAATTCTAATTATATTGACTGGTTTGAACTCGATCCAGAAATTGTGGATGTTTGTTTTAAACATCTTCCAAAGGTTTGTTCTAAGGTTAAAAAAAGTAATAAAATAAAAACATTTTGGGGTGACGCATTTAAAAGTATAAAAGAAATAGAAGACTCAAAATATGACAAAATATTTGTAGATTTAAATGATGACCAATATTGTATTGATTTAGCTAAAAAAAATATGAAAAACTTAAAAAGGATTTTAAAAAGAGGTGGCGTAATCACTGCTCAAGTTGGAAGCCAAGATAAAAAACCTAAGCAGGTAGAAAAATGGTGTAATGTTTTGGAAAAAAATTTTGGTAATGTAAAACTTTCAGGTGCTTACGTGCCAAGTTTTGACTGCAAGTGGAATTTTGCATCATCAATGATGCGTTAAACCTTAATATTACACAAGAAAAAATACTAGTATATCATCAATTTATTCCCTAGAATTTATAAATGTTTAGAGTTTCTTGCATTCAAATGTGCTCTTCTGATTGTATTAAAGATAATCTTAAAAGAAGTGAAAAACTTATTAAAAAAGCAGTAAGTCAAAAATGTAATCTTATTATAACTCCTGAGGTATCATCAAAGTTCTCATTGAATAAAAAGAAACTTTTACAAGTTGCCACAACAATGAATAAAGACTCTTATCTTTTAGGGATAAAAAGATTAGCAAAAAAATATAAAAAATGGATTTTAATTGGTTCTCTAATAATAAAAAATAAAAAGAAGTTATTTAATAGATCGGTTCTTATTAACGATAAAGGAAAAATAAAAATATTTTATGATAAAATTCATATGTATGATGCTAGATTGAGTAAATCAGAAAAATATTTTGAGTCAAAAACTTTTAAAGCAGGGAAAAATATTAAAGTTGTTAAGCTTCCATGGGGAAAATTAGGACTATCAATTTGTTATGATCTAAGATTTCCTAATATGTACAGAAAAATGTCAAAAAAAGGAGCTATCTTTTTAAGCATTCCTTCAGCCTTTACCGAAACTACTGGCAGAAGACATTGGCACACATTGTTAAAGGCAAGAGCTATTGAAAATTTTTCATATGTTTTTGCGCCAGGACAAGCTGGGCAACATTGTAACGGAAGAAAAACTTACGGACATTCTTTAATTGTTTCTCCTGATGGCAAAATTTTAAAGGAATTAGGTAAACGCGAAGGTGTTATCACTGCAACTATTGATCCAAAAAAACCTATCAAATTAAGAAGAACTATTCCAAGCGTTAGTTATGATTAATAATGAGATTTAACTTCTTTAATATTAGAACCCAATATCTCGTTAATTTTTAATTTTATTTTAGCCCTTTCGTCATTAGATTTATACACATCGCGTGATAGCTTTATGAAAGTTTCATCAAATTTTTTCTCTTTTTCTGCTTTTCGTTTATTTTCTTCGATACTCCAAAGTTTAAGATTTATATCTTTCAAATTTGAAACAAGATCTTCTATTTTTTTTTTATCAGGTATTTTTTCATTAGAGGTTTTGGTAAGCGAAGATAACTCTTTATTTATGCTTTTTAATTTTTCACTATCTGTTATTTTTTCTCTTTTTATCTCCAGAATAGTAATTTTATCTAGTAGTTCTCCAGCAGAAATCTCAGCTAGTATTTGATTTAATTTTGTATTCATAAAGTATTATTTTGATTATATAATTTATTCATTATATTAAGTTAAAAATATGTCAAATATCTTAATAATAAAGCACGGATCTCTTGGAGATCTAATACAAGCAAATGGGGCTTTTCAGGACATTAAAAATTCTTTTAAAAATTCTAAAGTTCTACTTTTAACTTCGAGAGCGTATTTAGAATTTATGTCATCATGTCCTTACATTGATGGGGTCATTTTAGATAAAAGACTACCAAGGTGGAATCTTTTTTATTTAAAAGATCTAAAAAAATTATTGGAAAAATACAAATTCTCACATGTATTTGATTTGCAAAATTCAAATAGAACAAAATTTTACAAAAAATACTTATTAAAAAAACCTATTTGGTCATCATCAGAAACTTCTCTGGATGATGGAGAAAAATTATCAGATTTTAACGAAGATCCCGTTTTGACAAGGATAGAAAAACAATTAAAAAAAAGCAATGTTCTTATTAAAAACACTCAAGCAATTAATTTGAATTGGAGTATTAAAGATATTTCTAGAAATTTAAAACAGTATACAAATGGAGAGTATGTTCTGCTTTTTCCATTTTGCTCAAAAAAACATGTTCAAAAAAAATGGCCTTATTTTTTTGAATTAATAGTCAAAATAAAAGAATTCTATAAAAATAGATATCCAGTTTTAGTTGCCCCAGGTCCCACTGAAATAGATGAGGCAAAGAAACTTAATGCGAAACTTGTTTTGAATAATAACGAACCAGTTAATATTAGCTTTTTGATCTCTTTAATTAACTCAGCTAAATATATTGTATCTAATGATACAGGACCTGCGCACATCTGCTCTCATCTAAATAAAAAAGGTATTGCATTATTCGGAAGTCATACTACTGCAAAAAAAGTTAATATAGGGAATACAAATTTTAAAACATTAACAGTCAACAATCTAGCAGAATTAAAAGTTGAAGAAGTTCTTAGTTATATTAAAAAAAATTTAGATTAGTTTGATATATTTTTTTATAATTTTATCCCAGTTGAAATTCTTTGAAAAAGTAAAAGCATTTTTGCCTAATTGTTTAAAATTATCATTATCATAGAACTTAACAATAGTTTCATAAATAGAATTTAAGTCACTTCCGTCACATAAATATCCAGTAATTCCTTCTTGAATAGCATCAGAGGCACCACCATTAACACCTCCAATTGAACCAGTTCCGAAAGCAGCTGCTTCTATGAAAGATATTCCAAACCCTTCAACAGATTTTTTATAAATTACTGAAGGCATTAAAAAAAGATCAGACTGCTCTAATAACGCCGCTTTTAATAATTCAGTTGACTCATTTAAAAGTAGCACCTCGTTACCAAGACCTAATTCATTTTTTAAATTTCTAAGATTTTGCATTTCTTCACCATCTCCAATAGAAATATATTTAATGTTTGGAAATCTTGGTTTTAAATTTTTAATTGTCATTAAAATATTTTGATGACTTTTTCTCTTATCAAGTCTCGCTACTGTAAGGATTTTTGGAAAGCTATTTCTGTACAAATCTTTTGCTTTATCTAAATTTTTGTTATCAATTTTAATTGGATAGTTGCAGCCGGGATGGATAATTCTAATTTTTTTTTCGTTTAATCCATTTTTAACAGCAAGTTTTTTAGTAAAATCAGAATTAGAAATTACATAACTTGCTTTATTTAAAGCTTTTAACATTCTTTTATTTATAAAAGTTCCCTCTATGTGATTAATCTCCTTAGAATGTATTAGGCAAAATGATGTTGTATTTGTTAAGATCTCATCGTCTATTTTTTCTATGCTTTTCCAGTGGTCGAAAAAAAAAGCTCTTATTGAATTTTTTAAAGAAAATTCTTTAATTAAATTTGCTTTTCTATATTTTCTAAAAATTTTAAAACCTGAAACACGAGTAATATTGATACCTGCGTTTTTATCAAAGTCGTTTTCCAAATTAGATTTATCTGCAAATACTTTCACAGGTCCATGCTTTAATAAAGATATAGATAGCCCACCCATTAAATTTTGCATTCCACCAATTTCTGGAGGAAAGTTTCTTGTTGATATTACAAACATTATTTAATCCACTTTATATTACAGCCCATACTTGGTATCTGTTCTTTTGGACCATTTTGTGTTTTAGAAATCTTTAACATGGCTTTTTTGAGATCACTTTCACCATTTTTAATAGGAGTAAGATTTTTTAACTCTCTAAACCTACCCCTATATTGTAGCTTCAATAGTTTATTATAACCAAAAAAATCTGGAGTGCACACAGCTCCAAATTTTTTAGCGATTTCCTGATTCTTGTCAAACAAGTATGGGAATTCAAAATTATTCTCCTTTGAAAAAGATAGCATATTTTCAAAAGAGTCCTCAGGATAATTTTTAGTATCATTGGACATGATAGCGACTGTTTCAATTCCATTTTTTTTTAAATCTTTTATATCTTTTACTAATTCTTGAATTATAGCTTTGACGTATGGACAATGATTGCAAATAAACATAATCAGAGTTCCATTTTTTCCTAAAAAATTATCTAGTTTGTAAAATTTATTATCTACTCCTTTTAGATTGAAATCGTGAGCTTTTTCATCAAAATTACATATAGGGGTTTTTGTTAAGACCATATTATATTATAATTATATAAATGATTTATAATTTCAACAATATAAGTCCAAAGATTGATAAGGATAGTTGGTTTGCACCGAATTCAGTTCTAATAGGTAATGTCACTCTTAAAAAAGATGCAAACGTTTGGTTTAATGCAACGTTAAGAGGAGATGTCGAACCAATCACAATAGGCGAGGGTTCAAACATACAAGATGGAAGTGTTATTCATACTGATCCAGGTTGTCCGACAAATATAGGTAAAAATGTTACAGTAGGACATTTGGTAATGTTACATGGATGTATAATTGAAGATGATTGTTTAATCGGAATTGGAAGCACAATTCTTAACAAAGCTAGAATAGGAAAAAATTCAATTATAGGAGCTAATGCTTTAATAACAGAGAATAAAGTAATTCCAGAAAGATCCTTAGTAATCGGAAGCCCTGGTAAAGTGATAAGACAAGTTACAGATGAAGAAATTAAACATATTAAAGAAAACGCTGCACATTACGTAAATAATTATAAAAAATATAAAAATTTAGGGAATTAACCAAGAAAATTTTTTTGATTCCTGAAACTCAATTAAAGCTCTACGATGACCCTTGGCAGCAAGATATAACCATTCAATACTTTTAATTTTACACTTAATAACGCAAAAATTTTTATAACCTGCTTCACTTTCTTCTTTAGTAAAATCAAAGTTATCAAATTTTTTATCTAACCCTGAAGTTGGTTTTTCAGATTTTGTACCTGGGCCATTAATTACTAAATAACATTTTCTACTTATATGTCCTGTTTTATCCCAAGATTCTTTTGTTACTTCATCGTTATAATGCAATTTACTTTCTACTTTCATCCTAAGTTGTATTTTTTCTTTTTTTCCATAAAATAGGAGAGAGCTATTAGGATTTTTTTTAATAGTATCAATCTTTGTTGATCTTATGTCACTATGAAATTGAAGAGTTATATTTTGCTCATCTGTTTTTCTAAGAACAACAACTCTTCCATCTAAGTTTTTTTCATCTCCACAAATAAATACGGGCGTTCTAAATTCCGAACTTCGATCATTCACTGCTCTTGTAAGCAAAGCCCATAATTTTTTTTCAATTTCTTTGAAGTCTTCGTAATAACTAACGTTCTCTACTGACACTATTTTCTAAATCTCTTTATTAAGCTAGACGTATCCCATCTTTGTCCACCCATTTTTTGCACCTCAGCATAATATTCATCTATTATTTTAGTTATTGGAAGGGGGGAGTTATTTTTTTTGGATTCGTCCATTGCAATTTTTAAATCTTTTCTCATCCAATCGACAGCGAAACCATAATCAAATTTATCCTCTATCATAGTCTTATGTCTATTTTCCATTTGCCAAGACTGAGCCGCACCTTTTGATATTACTTCAATTACATCATGCATATTTAATCCTGCATTTATTCCAAAATTAATTGCCTCAGATAATCCTTGAACCAATCCAGCTATACAAATTTGATTTACCATTTTAGTTAATTGACCACTTCCCGAAGGACCTAGAAGTTTAATTTTCTTACTATAACAATCTATCACTTGCTCAGCTTTTTTG
Source organism: uncultured Pelagibacteraceae bacterium (assembly GCA_902530885.1). Classification (GTDB taxonomy): domain Bacteria; phylum Pseudomonadota; class Alphaproteobacteria; order Pelagibacterales; family Pelagibacteraceae; genus Pelagilacustribacter. The sequence goes on along the minus strand of CACABZ010000011.1, from coordinate 644 downwards.
AACGGAGCCTCGTCGCCGCCAACCATTACAGTAAGTGTTCCACCCTCAGCCCCAGCTTGTCCACCTGAAATAGGAGCATCTAAAAAATCAAATCCCCTGGATTTAGCTTGCTTATATAATTCCCGTGCGATATTTGCTGAAGCAGTTGTATTGTCTATGTAAATTGAACCCTTCTTAGCAGTTTTAAATAAACCTTTATCGCCCAGTGTTACTTCTCTTAAATCATTATCATTTCCAACACATGTAAAAATATAATCACAATCTTTAGCAGCATCCATTGGAGTTTCGGCAAGATTACCTTTGTATTCTTTAATCCATTTTTCAGCTTTAGATTTTGTTCTATTATAAACAGTTACATTGTGCCCAGCTCTTGATATAAATCCTGCCATAGGGTATCCCATTACACCTAAGCCAATGAATGAAACTTTACAACTCATAAATGATTAATCTCTCTCTTAATAAAAAAGTAATTATATTTGGTTTTATATTTACATTTTTTTCAAGTTTTGGACAGAGTTTTTTTTTGGGATTGTTTAACGCACCAATTCGAAAAGAACTAGACATCTCACACGGACAATTTGGAACAATCTATGCTTCAGCAACAATATGTTCAAGTTTATTGTTAATATGGGTAGGAAAAAAAA
>CACABZ010000010.1 GCA_902530885.1 uncultured Pelagibacteraceae bacterium | reverse complement strand
TTTGTAATTTTATTCATAAATTTTTTGTTATGAATATTATCCCTTTTATTGATATCGAAATCTGGCAATGAAATAAGTGAGATAATTTCTCCGTTATCAGCATCCATTAATAATGATGCACCCCCTTTAGCTTTGAAAACATCCAATGAATTCTCTAACTCGGTCTTAATTACAAACTGTACGTTAGTATCCAGACTTAATTGCAAAGGTTTATTATTTTTTATATCTTTTAAAAAAATATCATAATATTTCTCTACACCTGAAATACCATAATTATCGTAGTCAATTTGTCCAACTACATGGCTGTAAAGATTGGAGTGGGGATATACCCTGGCTTGAAATGGTTCAAAAATTATACCTTTTTCACCTAATGACCATAGTTTTAATTTTTGATCATTGCTTAATCGTTTTTTTAAATAAAAGTATTTTTCTTCATTTAAATCTTTTCTCAATTTCTGGGTAGATAGCTCTGGAAGAACCAACTTAACCTTTACCAAAAATTTTTTTTTATCTTTTACTAAACTCGTTTTAACTGCAGCATGATAAGCGGTAATGTTTCTTGATATTAAAATTCCATTTCTATCTGTAATATCTTTTCTCAATGAAATTATTGATTTTTTTGTATTTTCTATTTTTTTAATTTCAGATTTTTGTAGAGAAATACTAGTAATGGATATTGAAAAAATTAATATCAAAGAAATAAAAAGAAAAAAAAGAATGTAAATTCTGTCATCGGACATAACTGTTTTTTTTTGTTTTTTAAATGGTTCATTTGTTTGCAAATATTCTTCAAAATAAAAACTTTTTTGATTTTTGTTAAATAATTTTTTTCTACCTTTTTTTCTCATTGTTTTTTTTAGTTAATTTATTTTGGTTTGATATAAACGACTCTAAACTTATGTATATATTGGAATAATTCATATGTTTATATTTTTCATTTGAAAAAAAATTGATTTTTTCAGACAGTATTTTTGGTGAAGAAAGATAAAAATAATCAAGTTGTGTTTCATAAAGATTTTTCTCTAATATTTTAATTTTTGAATTAAGTTTGCTTATATTTTTTTCAATTTTTCTAGTTTCATTTTTAATTATTGAAGTAATAAACAAAAGGATTGAAAAAATTAAAATTGTAATCAGAGATTTCTTATTAATCATTTATATTTTCCATTTCTATATATTTGCTAAACTTTTTTCTGAATTCCACGGGTTCAAAGAATGGAGTATTACTTCTGATAGCATATCTTAATTTTGCAGATTTAGACTTTGGATTAATGTTGATCTCTTTAGAAGATGGTGTAATTATTTTATTGAAATATTTTTCAAAAAAAATAGGGTTACCTAATCTTTTTTCTGGTAAATATTTATTAGATCTTGATTGATTCATAGAAAAATTTTTGAAAAAATATTTGGCAATCTTATCTTCAATAGAGTGAAAGCTTACTATTACAATTTTACCTCCTGGTTTTAGGTATTTTGTAGCTTTAATTATTCCATTGATTAATTCACTGATTTCTTTATTAACAAAAATTCTTATTGCCTGAAAAGTTTTAGCGCTTATATTGATTTTTTTTTTAAAATCTCTTTTTTTGCTTTGTTCAATAATTTCAACTAACTCATAAACATATTCAATTTTTCTACATTCTCTTTTTTTAACAATATTTTTTGCGATTCGATAAGCCTCTTTTTCTTCACCAAAAATTTTGATAATATTTTTTAATTGATTTTCACTAAAATTATTTATTATATCTATTGCGTTTAACTTTGTTAAACCCATGGACATGTCTAATTTCTTTTTTGATTTAAAAGAGAATCCTCTTGACATATCCTCAAGTTGAATTGATGAAATTCCTAAATCAAAAATGGCTGCATCTATCTTATCATTAAAAAAATTATCAAGATTACTAAATTTACTAAGATGAAATTTAAACCTTTTAGGAAATTTAAGTGATAAATTTTTAGCAATTGGATTAACTTCTTTGTCTCGATCTATTGCAATTATATTTGTGTTTGGATAATTAAGGATTTCTTTAGAGTAGCCGCCGCCGCCAAATGTACAATCTAAATAAATACCACCACTTTTAGTTAAGCAAATCTTTAATACCTCATTTAACATTACTGGAAAATGTTTTTTTTCCAGTAATGTTTGGGGTAATTTCATTTTTTAAAAATTTAGCCATTAATATTTTTGTTTTCTCAAAAACGCGGGGATTTCAAATTCCTCGTCGTTAACAAAATCCTTTTCGAATAAATTATCTTCCTTTATATCTTTACTAATTTCCATTTCACTTATTTCTTCATCGCTATTAAATAGTTTGGGAGAGTTTTCACTTTTGCTCTTAAACTCGTTAGTTTTTAAATTTTCCTCTATATAGGATGCATTTTCTAAAGATAAACCCTCTGAGTCTGCTGAGTCATTGCTTTGCTTTTCTTCGCTATGATTTGTAGTTATTATAGTGCTGTCTCTATCTTGATGAATTTCTAGATTTTCATCAAGCTTTAAAGCCGTAGCGCCTTCAATGGAATTAACTAAATTTTTATCTAAATGTTTATTAGAGAATAAATTTTCAGAATAACCATTGTTTCTTGATCTAGTCTGATTAACCACGTTTAATACAGGCCTGTTATCAGTAGGACCTCTATCTAAAGCTGTTGCAACTACTGAAACTCTTATCTTGCCATTCATTTTTTCATCTTGAATCGCACCAAATATTAATTCGGCTTCTGGATCTACTTCAGCTCTGATCGCATTTACCGACTTATCTACTTCAAATAAAGTTATGTCTTCACCTCCAGTAATGTTAACTAAGAGACCTTTCGCACCTTTTAATGAGTACTCATCAATCAGCGGATTGTTAAGAGCCATTTCTGTTGCTACCTCTGCTCTGTTTTCACCTTCTGCTTCTCCAGTTCCCATCATTGCTTTTCCCATTGCGCTCATTATAGTTTCAACATCTGCAAAATCTAGATTAACCATACCAGGTCTAACCATTAGATCTGTAACACTTTGAACTCCATGCTTTAATACATCATTGGATAGAGTAAAAGCCTCTTTCAACTTAGTTCCCTCATCGGCTATTTTAAATAAATTTTGATTTGGAACAACAATAGTTGTATCTAGATGTTTTTTTAATTCTTCAAGCCCTTGTAAAGCTCTTCTCATTCTTTTAGGACCCTCATAAGCAAATGGAAGTGTGGTAACTCCAACAGTTAAGATATTCATTTCTTTAGCTGCTCTTGCGATTATATGAGACGCACCAGTTCCAGTTCCCCCGCCCATACCAGAAGTTATAAATATCATATTACTTCCTTGAATGTAGCTAACGATTTCATTTAAGGACTCGTCAGCAGCTGCTTGACCTATGTCGTGTTTTGCACCAGCTCCAAGACCTTTAGTTAAATTCATTCCAATTTGAATTTTCGCATCAGCTTTGTTAGCTCTTAAATCTTGTGCATCGGTGTTAACTGCCACAAACTCTACGCCTTCAAGACCAGACTCTATCATTGCGTTTATTGCATTCCCCCCTGCGCCACCAATACCCATTACCAAAATTCTAGGTTTTAATTCTTTTAATTCTCCCCCGCCAATATTTATACTCATTTTCCCTCCGTTATGTTTTATTGTTATCCCATTTAAATGTTGATCTATTTCTAAAAGCTTTTTTTCTTGCTGTAATTTTGTATTTTTCAAATAAATCAGGATTCCAAATTTGAAATGTTTTTCCAAGACCAACAAATATTATCTTGCTTTTAATATTTAAAAATTTTAAGAGTTTTTCAGGTATGGAAATTCTTCCTTCGGTATCAAAAATTAAGTTTGTGCTTTCTGATAAAACAGACGTAGCAAAAAAATCCCTTTTCTCTTCAAAGGGATTTAAAGTATCAATAGAGTTAGATAATTTTTCAATACGATCCTGAGTGCAACACTCCAATGATTTATTGCTAAATGAAGGATACGCAATAAAGCTGTTAAAACCCATAGAGCTTATGTGGGATCTAAATGAAGCTGGCACAGAAACTCTCCCTTTCTTGTCTATATTGTTTTCGTAACTTGATAAAAACATTTCCTTTTTGTCTTTTTTTTTTGTTTTCTAAATTCAATAAATCCTCCAGTTTGGGATTTTATGGGATCATATGGGTATTAAAAAAATTAGTCAATATATAAGTTTTTATTTGAAAAGCACAAATAAAGAACATTTAAAGCTATTTTCGTGTATTTTATGTAATGGTTTTGAATAGTTGCCAGATAATCTATAAGCCGGGTTCTGTCATTTAAGAAATCATTTATCTAGGCTTTATTTCGCAATAAAGCTCAAGCAGCTAACCCGGATAACCAACAGAAGACAGTTTTTTGCAAATTTTGCAGTGTTATCCCTATTTAGCCTTGCTCCTGGTGGGGTTTACCATGCGGTTTTTGTTACCAAAAACCCGGTGCGCTCTTACCACACCTTTTCACCCTTGCCTTGATTAGGCGGTTTTTTTTCTGTGGCACTTGCCCTGAGGTTGCCCTCGCCAGTCGTTAACTGGCACCACGTCTTCAAGGAGCCCGGACTTTCCTCTATCAAATAATGATAGCGACTTTCCAATTATCTGGCAAACTATGATTATTCCTTTCAAAGATAAAAATCAAGTAATTAGGATTTATGTGCTAATAAATGGCTTATTTTAAGGGTTTTGTCTGTTATACGGCCATTGACTTTTTTTGGTAAAAATCTCATTTGAAAGGCCTTTATTATTAATCGATCATTTTTTGAATATTTGTTAATTTTAAAATACCTATATCCAATTTTATACAAATTTTTAAAGAAAGTATCCCTTCTATTTTTTATATTGGAATAATTAGATTTTTTTCTTTTATTCGAATACCATATTGATAATCCCTTTTTGCTTAATAGTTCCCATGGAAATTTTTCTCCAGGATCTTTTTTTCTCAATGGAGCTATGTCTGAATGTCCGAGTATGTTCTTTTTTTTGATATGGTATTTTCTTTTTAATTTTCTTAAAATATCTACAAGAGATTTTATTTGTATTTTGCTAAATTTTTCATAACCTAAATTGTGACCTTTATTTTGCAATTCTATACCAATAGATTGATTATTGAGATTTTGTTTACTTCTCCACCTAGATTTTCCTGCATGCCAAGCTACCTTATTATCTTCAACCAATCTCAAAATTTCTCCTTGTCTTGTTATAAAATAATGACAGCTTACTTTAGATTTTAAGTCCTTTAATCGATTTAACGATACACGTTCAGATTGCATTCCAGTATAATGAATTATTATAAATTGTATGTTTTTTTGATTTCTGGTCTTTTTTGTAAAATTTAAAGTCTTTTCTAACTTAATTCTCATAAATTTGGTAATTTTTAATAATTATAGACAAATTTATAGCTAAAATCTCTTAAAATAATGAAATGATTTATGTGCAAAATCTTTAGAATTTATATATATAGCGATCATGGTATTTAAAAATTTAAAAATATTTATTATTTTGCTAATTCTAACTACATTTGGCACTTCTTCAGTACTTGCAGAAACAGAAAAAGAATGCTTTGAAAAAATAAGTAGAGGTATATTCAAATTCAATCAAGGGTTTGATAATTTAATTTTAGAACCGATCGCAAAAGGCTACAATAAACTTCCTGAACCTATAAAAAATGGGACAGGAAATTTTACTTCAAATATAGCAACTTTGCTATCTATCCCAAACCACTTGTTGCAAGGTGAGTTAAACCTAGCTGGGCACGCAACAGGAAGCTTCTTAATTAATTCTACTGTGGGTATTTTAGGGCTTGGTAATCCTGCAGGGGCACTTGGCTTAAAAAATCAAAAAGAAGATCTAGGACAAACCTTAGGTACCTACGGTGTAGGTGGTGGATGTTATTTTGTCTTACCTATTTTAGGACCTACAACATTGAGGGACTCAGTAGGAATGGTAGTTGATAACAATTATTTAGATACTTTTGCTAGGATAACTTGGCATGAGAAAGAAATAAAAAATTTATCTGGTAGTAAAATAGATTATGTTGGTGTTAAGGCAGCTACGGCAGTAGATTTTAGAGGTGACAACATGACAAATTTTGAAAGTTTAGAAAAAAATTCAATAGATATTTATGCTGCTACAAAAAGTTTGTATCTTCAAAATCGAAGTAAAAAGATAAAAAATTCAACAGACTCCAATGAAGACGATTGGGGTGACCTAGACAAATAAAAAATTATTTCTATGAATCTGAAGAAGTTCTTTTCTGTTATTTTTATTTTATTGCTAAATAACAATGTCGCAAATTCAGTAACTTACAATTCTAATCCAAAAATATTCGTAGAAGAACTAATACAAGATGCTGTAAAAACACTTTCTGACAATTCAATATCACAAGAAGAAAAAAACCTTACTATAGAAAAAATAGCTTTGGAGAACGTAGATATTCAAGCTCTAGGTTTATATACCTTGGGCAATATAAGAAAAGAAGTAGATCAAAATACTTTAGAAATGTATCAAAAGTCATTCCAAAAATATTTTTTAAAAAGTTTGACATCAAGACTGACTGATTACTCATCACAAAAATTTGAAGTTGTAGATTCTATTCAAAAAAGTTCTAATTACACAATTGTAAATTCTAAAATTGCTGAGAGTGTTAAATCTCCAGAAATTAAAATTGACTGGAGGGTTTATACAAAGAATCCAGATAAGCCACTTATAAGAGATCTAATCGTGGAAGGCTTAAGCCTAGCAAGAACTCAGAAAGAGGAATTTGCATCAATATTGCAAACTAATAACAACGACATAAATGCTTTGATTCAAAAGTTAGAAAAATTTATTGAAAATTAATTATTTTTTATCAAAAAAATTTGTAATCAGTAGTTGGTGGGCCCGCCAGGACTCGAACCTGGGACCAATACATTATGAGTGTACTGCTCTAACCAACTGAGCTACAGGCCCAATAATTTCTTTTACATCAGATAAAACTATTTTTCTAGGAAACTTTTCAGTTGTTTTGATCTGCTAGGGTGCTTTAATTTTCTTAAAGCTTTAGCTTCTATTTGTCTTATTCTTTCTCTAGTAACTGAAAACTGCAAACCCACTTCCTCAAGAGTATGATCTGTATTCATGCCTATACCAAAACGCATTCTTAAGACTCTTTCTTCTCTTGGTGTAAGTGATGCTAAAATTTTAGTAGTTGATTCACTTAAGTTAGATTGGATAGCTGTATCCAGTGGTTGAAGGGCATTTTTATCCTCTATAAAATCACCTAAACTACTATCTTCTTCATCTCCAACTGGAGTTTCAAGTGAAACTGGTTCTTTTGCAATTTTTAAAACTTTTCTTACTTTTTCAAGAGGCATTGCAAGTTTTTTTGCTAACTCTTCTGGCGTTGGCTCTCTACCAAATTCACTCATTATCTGTCTCTGAGTTCTAACAATTTTATTTATTGTTTCAATCATGTGTACAGGTATTCTTATAGTTCTTGCTTGATCGGCTATTGATCTAGTAATTGCTTGTCTTATCCACCAAGTAGCATAAGTAGAAAATTTATAACCTCTCCTGTACTCAAACTTATCTACAGCTTTCATTAAACCGATGTTACCTTCTTGAATTAAATCTAAAAATTGAAGACCTCTGTTTGTATATTTTTTTGCTATAGAGATGACTAATCTTAAATTAGCTTCTACCATCTCTTTTTTAGCTATTCTAGACTCTCTCTCTCCTTTTTGTATTCTGCTTACTAGCCTTTTAAATTCTCCAACAGATAGACCAATTTTTTTACTAAACTCAACTAATCTGTCACGTATCTCATTAAAATCTTTTTTAAATTTCTTGAAAAAAGATTTCCATGTTGAATTTTGGTTTAAAAATATTTCAAATTTAGGATTAATTTCATTACCTAAATAGTATTTTAAGAATTCTTCACGGGATATTTTGTTATCCATTGCAAGCCGTAACAACACGCCTTCCAAAGACACAATTTTTTTATTTTCCTTATAATGAGACTGCACTAACTCTTCAACAACACTAGGTGCTAATTGTAGATTTTTAAAATTTTCAACTAATAAAATTTGAATTTTTTTAAAGTTTTTATTTTTGGAAACGGATAGTTCCTTTCCTGAAAGTATACACTCTAAATTTTCCCTCTGGTATTTTTGTAATTTTAAATAATTTTTATTTAAAGAGAGTAAAAGATTTATTATTTTTGGCTTAATCTCTTCTTCCATTTTAGCTAATGATAAATTAAATTCATCTTCTTCTGTAATCTCTTCTTTCTCACCCTCTTTATCTTTAGCATCTTTTGGTAGATCGTCTTTTTTATTTTCTTTTTTATCTTTATTATTATCTTTTAAGTCATCACTATCTGAGGCTTCGAAATCTTCATAAGTTGAGTCAATGTCAATAATATCTCTTACTAACATTTCTTGATTTTCAATTTTTTCACGCCATTCGAATATCTTTTTACCAACTATCGGACTTTGGGTTAAAGCATTTATCATTACGTCTTTACCAGCCTCAATTCTTTTGGCTATTGCTATTTCCCCTTCTCTAGAAAGTAGTTCAACACCACCCATTTCTCTAAGGTACATTCTAATCGGATCGTCACTTTTTTCAGAAGATTTTTCCTCCAAGTTAGTAGCTGCCTCTTTTTTTTTATTCGATTGAAAATCTGATTTTTTTTCTACTAAAGTAATCTTGTGATCAGCAATTATTAAAAAAGCTTTTTCTGTGTTCTCTACAGAGCCACCTCTTTTGCCTAAAGATTTGCCCAATTCCTCATAAGTTATGAATCCTCGATTTTTACCCTTTTCAAGTATACGTTCGAAAGATTTAGTAATTAATTTTTCAGGCATGATAGTATTTAAAGCAGTGGGATATATATAAACTCTAAATTTAAAAAATCTATCTTTATTTATTCACGATTTACGGGGCTTTTAAGCTTTATTAGTTCGCTATAAGCATTCTCGTCCATACTGTTAATCAATTTTTTTTCCAAGGATTCTATTTTCCGTTTATGATTCAACTCCTCAAGATCATATAATAAATCATCCAGAAATTCTGATATTTGGCTAAAATTTTTCTTGCCAAGTATAGTGTTAAGGTTAGAGTTTAAGTCTATTTTTTCTAGTAAATTTATAAATCTTTCTTTCATTAAATCTAAAATTTCTTTTTCTTTAATATTTGACGATATTTTTTCTATAATCGTATCTTTTAATGCTTCACATTCATCAGAAATAAATTTTATTCCTTTTAATTTGTCTATTTTATTTCTAATTGCAGGGCTATAATAAATCATAATAAATAAAATTGAAAATTGGACAATGTCTTCTTTTGTATAACTTTTATTTTTTAAATGAATCTTTTTAGTTTCGTTTAAAACTTTTGATTTAAATCGAGTTTTAAAACTACTTTTTTTACTAAAATTAGTGTTTGGTGTAAATTCATCAATTTTCTTCAAAAAATCTTCAAGAATATATTTTTTTAAAGTTTCGTCTTTAATTTGATAGCTTAAATACCTAATTTGCTTTTCGAACTTTGAAACCTCAAAAGGATTATTATTGTCGACTTTTTTCAAATAACTATTCCAGATAAATTCTTGAATTATTTTTTTGGCACTTAATACTTTCAGAAAAGCTTCTTTGCCTGATTTTTTAATTACATCATCAGGATCTTCCCCCTCATTAAGAATAGAAAAAAATAATTTATTATTTTCTGTTATAAATGGAATTAGTCTTTCTGCTATCCTGAGAGCTGCCTTTTGACCACTCGTGTCTCCATCCATACAAATTATAGGATTTGAAAAGTATCTCCATATAATTTCAATTTGTTTTTCAGTTAAAGCAGTTCCTGAATTAGATATAACATTTTTAATATTATTTGAATAAAGCGCCAAGACATCCATATACCCTTCGACTATAACCAGTTCATCGGTATGAGGTCTCTCGTCTTTCGCTCTATTTAAATTAAATAATTGACTACCCTTTTTATAAAATTCTGTTTCTGGTGAATTAATATATTTTGCAAGTTTATCGTTATTAAGTATTCTTCCGCCGAATGCTATTATAATATCAGCATAATTTTGCACTGGAAATATTATTCTATTTTTAAATCTATCTATATATTGATTTGAGTTTTCTATTTTGTAATATAATCCAGTTTTTTCTATTTCATCAATTTTAAATTCTTTGAGAAGTAGATTAAAAAACTTATTATTTTTTGGAACATATCCAATTTTAAATTCTTTAATAATATTCTCTTTAACACCTCTTTTCTCTAAATATTCTAATGCAAATTTGTTTTCTTTATTAAACAACTGTTTAAAGAAAAAATCTGAATATTTTTTGTAAATTTCTTTATAGTTTTTAAATCTTAATTCTTTTTCTTTGTCTTGTGGGGTGAATCTAAATGGTTGCATGCCTGCCTCAACTGCTAAGCTTTTTACAGCTTCTCCAAATCCCATAGACTTAGTCTTCATTATGAAGTCAAAAATATTTCCATGCTCACCAGAGCTAAAACAATGATAAAATCCTTTTTCATCATTAATTGTAAATGAGGGTGTTTTTTCATTTTTAAAAGGTGATAATCCTACAAATTCTTTTCCTCTTTTTTTAAGATTAACGTACTTACCTACGACTTGAGAAACCTTCAATCTAAGTTTGATCTCCTCTAAATATTCTTTTGGATATTTCATCATTACTTTAAGATTTCTTTGATGATTTTACTTACCTTTGAAAAGTCTAGAACGTCTCCATAACTCTTTTTTAACGTAGCCATAATTTTTCCCATATCTTTCATCGACTCTGCCTTCAAATTTTTTATCACATCGTTGCAAATTTTTTTTGTATCGTCTTCGCTAAGCTGTTTTGGTAAAAATTCCTCTATAATTTTTATTTCTTCCCTCTCTTTATCCAAAAGGTCTTGCCTTCCAGCTTTCTGATAAGCGTCGCTCGAATCATTACGTTGTTTAACCATTTTTTTTAGAATTGATATTACATCATTATCCTTAATCTCATTTTCTCGTATTTTTTGCGCAATTTTAAAATCTTTAATAGATGAAATTATTAATCTTAGGGTTGGATAAACAGTTTTGTCCTTATTTTTGAGACTGGCTTTTAATTTTTCCTCTATATTTTTTTCTAATGACATTTTGTGGCAATAGTTTAATCACAAATTAAATTAAAAATAAAAAGATCTTTCTTGACGATTTTCATTGTTTTTCATATGTTTCGCAAAATCATGTTTATAAGTTTTTTACTTTAACTCATGAGTTGTATTTGAAACAGATTGATCAAAATATAAACTCGCAATTTAATCTTAAAAAGATCAATGGTACCGCTATTCTAGTTCTTGAGAGTGGAAAAATTTTCAAGGGTTTTGGATTGGGATATGAGGGTTCGGCTACAGGAGAAGTTTGCTTCAACACTTCGATCACCGGCTATCAAGAAATAATTTCAGATCCGTCTTATGCTGAGCAAATTATTAATTTTACCTTCCCTCATGTAGGAAATGTTGGGACAAATAAAGAAGATCATGAATCTGATAAAATTTGGACAAAAGGAGTTATTTTGAACGCAGAAATAACTAGCCCTTCAAATTATCGGTCACTTAAACATCTTGATTTATGGCTAAAGAAAAATGAAATAGTTGGAATTACCGGAATAGACACTAGGAGTTTAACAAATTTTATTAGAGATAAAGGGGCTCCTAAAGGCACCATATCTTTCTCAAGAAATGGAAACTTCAATTTTAAAAAAATTCTCAAAAGCACAAAAAAATGGAGTGGACTTAAAAACCTTGATTTAGCAAAACAGGTAACAACTAAAAAAAACTATGTTTGGAAAGATTTTAAGACTTGGAAAAAAGGAAAAGGTTTTGAAAAAAATAAACATAAGTCTTTACATGTAGTTGCTATAGATTACGGAATTAAGAAAAATATTTTAAGATATTTTTCCGAATTTAATTGTAAAGTCACAGTTGTTTCATGCAAAACGAGTGTAGGTGATATTTTAAAATTAAAACCAAATGGTATTTTTTTATCAAACGGTCCAGGTGATCCAGCTGCGACTGGGAAGTATGCTATTCCAATAATCAAAAGATTTATAAAAATTAAACTTCCTGTTTTCGGCATTTGTTTAGGCCATCAATTACTTGGTTTGGCTTTAGGAGCAAAAACTAAAAAAATGAATTTAGGGCACAGAGGTGCTAATCATCCTGTTAGAAATACAATTAAAGGAAATGTTGAAATAACGAGTCAAAATCATGGATTTGAAATTGTTAAGAAAAGTCTGCCAAAAAATATTCAAATTACTCACCTTTCTCTTTTTGACGACAGTATAGAAGGAATAAAACTAAAGTCTCAGCCAATTTTTTCTGTCCAATATCATCCAGAGTCAAATCCTGGGCCACAAGATAGTGTTTATTTATTTAAAGAATTTATTAAATACATGAAAGCAAATGCCAAAAAGAAAAGATATTAAAAAAATTCTAGTAGTTGGAGCTGGTCCAATTATAATCGGGCAAGCATGTGAATTTGATTATTCTGGTACACAAGCTTGTAAAGCATTAAAGGATGAGGGATTTAAAGTAATTTTAATAAATTCAAATCCTGCAACGATCATGACAGATCCCAATGTTGCCGACAAAACCTACATAGAGCCTATTACGTTAGAGGTTCTTGAAAAAATTCTCATTAAAGAAAAACCTGATGCTATTTTGCCAACTATGGGTGGACAAACTGCATTAAATTTAGCGATGGAAGCTGAAAAAAAGGGAATACTCAAAAAATATAAAATTGAATTGATAGGTGCAAACTCTAAAGCTATTTCGAACGCTGAAGATAGAAAAAAATTCAGAAAGAATATGATCGAAATTGGTTTAGATTTACCAAAATCTAAAATTATAAATAATTTTAATCAAGCTACTAAAGTTTTAAAACAGATTGGATTACCAGCAATCATAAGACCTGCTTTTACATTGGGAGGCCTTGGAGGAGGAATTGCTAAAAATAAAAAAGAATTTTTTAAAATAGTAAGAAATGGTCTTCATGAGTCGCCTGTGAGTCAGATTTTGGTAGAGGAATGTTTAGAGGGTTGGAAAGAATTTGAAATGGAGGTTGTTAGAGATAAGAAGGATAATTGTATAATAATTTGTTCAATCGAAAATTTAGATCCAATGGGAATCCATACAGGGGACTCTGTAACGATTGCTCCTGCATTGACATTAACTGATAAAGAATATCAGATAATGAGAAATGCCTCCATATCTTGTTTAAGAAAAATAGGAGTAGAGACAGGAGGTTCAAATGTACAATTCGCTATTAATCCTAAAAATGGAAGAATGGTAATTATTGAGATGAACCCAAGAGTTTCAAGATCTTCAGCTTTAGCATCAAAAGCAACGGGCTTTCCGATTGCGAAGGTAGCAGCAAAGTTGGCAGTAGGTTATACTTTGGATGAACTAAAAAATGAAATCACAAAAGTCACACCAGCTTCTTTTGAACCAACAATAGACTACATTGTTACTAAAATCCCTAGATTTACTTTTGAGAAATTCTCTACTTCAGCAGCAGTTTTAGGAACATCAATGAAGTCAGTTGGGGAAGCTATGGCAATAGGCAGAAATTTTAAAGAGTCTCTTCAAAAAGCTTTGGTTTCTCTAGAGACAGGTTTTTCAGGTTTAGATCGAATATTTGACTTGAACGTAAAAAAAATTGAAAAAAAATTAAAAGAAAACATTCCAAATAAAATTTTACTTGTAGGAGAAGCCATTAGAAAAAAAATCAGCTTAAAAAGAATACGTAAACTCTCCAAAATTGATCCTTGGTTCTTAGATCAAATAAAAGAAATAATAGATAATGAGGTTAAAATTAAAAAAAATGGTCTTCCAAAGACTTTCAATGAGCTTAATTTTATCAAATCAATTGGATTTTCAGATAAAAAACTATCAGAATTAACAAGTATCCCAGAGTTAGTCATTAGAAGAAAGAGAGAAGATTTAAAAGTTTTCCCAGTTTACAAAAAAGTTGATACCTGTGCTGCAGAATTCAAATCTTTTACTCCATATATGTATTCAACTTATCAAAGAAATTTCTCTTTGAATTCAGAATGTGAAGCAGATCCTTCTAATAAAAAAAAAGTAATTATACTTGGAGGAGGCCCAAATAGAATTGGCCAAGGAATAGAATTTGATTATTGTTGTTGTCAAGCTAGCTTTGCTCTCAAAGAAGCAAAATATGAAACTATTATGGTTAATTGTAATCCGGAAACTGTTTCAACCGATTACGATACTAGTGATAGATTATATTTTGAACCTTTAATCGAGGAATATGTTTTTAACATTATAAAAAAGGAGAAATCTAAAGGTAGCTTACACGGTATAATCACTCAATTTGGTGGACAAACTCCAATTAAAATTGCAAAATTTTTACACGAAAACAAACTTCCGATTTTAGGAACTCAGTATTCATCAATTGATCTTGCTGAAGATAGAGATAGATTTAGAAATCTATTAAATAAACTAAGTTTAAAACAAGCTAAAAGCGGTATAGCTAAAACTTTCCCTCAAGCGATAAAAATTGCAGATAGGATTGGTTTACCATTAATGGTAAGACCATCATATGTGCTTGGTGGAAGGGCAATGGAAATAGTTCATGAAAAAAAACAACTCAAAAACTTCGTGAAGGAAGCGTTTAAAGTTTCTGAAAAAAATCCGATTTTAATCGATAAATTTATTGATAATGCTATGGAAGTTGATGTTGATGCAATATCTGATGGTAAAAATGTTTTCGTAGCAGGCATTATGCAACACATAGAAGAGGCAGGAATACATTCTGGAGATTCTGCATGTAGTTTACCGCCTGTATCAATAAAAAATTATTTGTTAAAAGAAATTGAAAATCAAACTAAGAAGTTAGCTCTAGCACTTAAAGTTAGAGGATTTATGAATGTTCAATATGCTATTAAAAAAGATGAGATTTATGTAATAGAGGTCAATCCAAGAGCTAGTAGAACAGTTCCGTTTGTTTCAAAAGCAAAAAATTTACCACTTGCCAAAATAGCCTCGAGGGTGATGGCTGGAGAAAAATTGAATAAGTTTAATTTAAAAAGTAAAACTAAAAATATGTTTGCTGTTAAAGAGGCAGTCTTCCCATTTAATAAGTTTCCAAATAGCGATCTATTACTTGGACCAGAAATGAAATCAACAGGAGAAGTTATGGGATTTGATAATAACTTTGGGATGGCGTTTGCTAAAAGTCAAATTGCAGCTTCAAACTCGTTACCAAAAAAAGGATTAGCGTTTATCTCTTTAAAAAATAGCCATAAAAAAGAAGGAGTACAATTAGCGAAGCAGTTAGTTGAGTTGGATTTTACGCTATGCGGGACAAGGGGTACTGCTAATTATATGAATCAACATGGTATTAGATGTAAAAAAATAAATAAAGTAAACCAAGGATCTCCACATATTGTAGATGTGCTAAATGCTAAAAAAATTGCCTTAGTGATTAATACTGGGGGTGGTAACAGCGAAACACAGTTAAGTGATGCAGTAGCACTTAGAAGAGCCACTTTAGCTAATAAAGTTCCTTACTGTACTAATATGTCAACAGCAAAAGTTTGTTTAGAGGGAATAAAATCCTTAAAATTGAGGGATATAAGGGTTACTTCTTTACAAGATATTTAATTATTAACTTTCCAATCAGTTTGAAAAGTCACATAATTAATCTGAATACATCTTCTCTCTTTTTTAATCTTCTTTTTCTCCATACCATGCCAAGTGTTTGGTCCACTTGTGAAAAAGTATCCATAATTATGTTTGTACGGAACAGTTTTAACTTTATTTAATTGTTTATCATAAAAATCTGTTCCTAAATTTTCAGACTCGTTATGTAAATTAACAAATATTATTGAAGACATTAATTTTTCTTCAATATCACAATGTGGTTTTAACCAAAAACCTTCACGATCACAAATTACTTCTAATCTAACGTATGAGTTACTCAACTCTTTGCTTATTAACGCTCCTATTTTTTTATACACCTTAGGTGATCTTAATTCTTCAATAAATTTTGTTAAATTAGGAAATTGAGTAGAATTTTCTTTTGTAACATAGCATCTTATTTTTTTTGCTTTTCCTCCGTCTTTAATTCCTGCTCGAAAAGCTCCTTCTCCTCCATCTAAAGCTCTAGTACCATCATAATTTAAGTTTTGTTTTCTCGGATCAGCTATCTCGGCATTACAAATTTCATCGATAGCGCTTTGAGTTAAAGGCTGATTAATTTCAAAATGTTTAAAAGGATCACTAAATAATTTTGTCCTTTTTTCTAATGACTTAAATAATTCCATTTTTTTTAATTTTCTCATTTATCATTGGTGATATTCTGTTTACTTCGTCTAATTTATCATAAGACCATAAATCAATTTTATCTGTCAAATCTTTTATAATATTTAATTGCTTAAATTGGGAGAAAAATTTTTGAAATCTGGAATTATTTTTTTTTGCACTCATTTGCGCAACATATATAGGTTTTCCAGTAATTGCAGCTTCGGATATCATAGAGGTTGAGTCGCAAGTTACAACAATATAGTCTGAAATAGACAAAGCAGACAAATATGCTTTTTTATCTACTTCCTTTATAACCATATGGTCATGTCCAAATGAATTAAAAGCTTTTTTGATAATATCTGGTGGTGTCCTATATGATGGCACAACAATTAATTTATATTTATCTCTAGTAAAAATATTCTTAATCCTGTTAAATAAAAAATTAATCTCTTTATCTGAAAAAGCATAATACTTATTCGGTCCACCAAGAATAAAAGCAATTATTTTTTTATTCTCTTTTTCAATTTTTAAATAGTTGTTTTCTCTTAAAATTTCTTTATCCGTGAGATAATGTATAGCTCCAATAGTTCTGATAACATTATTTCCCTTTAACCCGTCATGTTCAGGGCATACTATCAAATCAAATTTATCAATAGAAACTTTTGGATCTTGTATATGAATTGTAAAGATTTTATCCTTATATTTTTTTTTTAAAGCTATTGATGGGATAACGCTTTTTCTTCCACAAGAAATAATTATTTTCGAATCAAAGATAAAATCAGTTTTAAGAATACTTAAAGTTGCAGGTGTCAAAAATGGAGGTACAAATTCCCAAAATTTTTTAAGTTTTATCTCTTGGTTTTTATAGTTTAAATTCAAAGCTTTTGCTAAGCCTTCAACTTGGCTAATCATACCGTGCATACCTTGCGTTAAAAGGAGTGCTTTTAATTTTGACATTTGTTACTATATACCTCCATTAAAATGAATAATAAATCAAGTAAACATACAAAAGTGTTAATTCTTGGGTCAGGACCAGCTGGATATACGGCAGCAATTTATGCCGCTAGAGCATTATTAAAGCCTATTTTAGTTTTTGGTTCAGAGCCGGGGGGTCAATTAACAACTACAACGGATGTAGAAAATTTCCCAGGTTTTGCAAAAGTTATACAAGGTCCATGGCTAATGGAGGAGATGAAAGGTCAAGCAAAAGCTGTGGGAACCGAAATGATCCAAGATCACATTAGCAAAGTTGATTTATCAAGTAAGCCTTTTACTGCTCATGGTGATAGTGGTCAGATTTACACGGCTGACAGTATTATTATCTCAACTGGTGCTCAAGCTAGATGGTTAAATTTGGAATCTGAGCAAAAGTTTAGAGGTTTTGGAGTATCAGCATGTGCAACTTGTGACGGATTTTTTTTTAAAGATAAAGAAGTCGCTGTCGTTGGTGGTGGAAACGCAGCGGTTGAGGAAGCAATGTTTCTTACCAAATTTGCGTCTAAAGTTAAATTGATACACAGAAGAAATGAGTTAAGAGCAGAAAAAATGCTTCAAGAAAAACTTAAAGCAAATAAAAAGATTGAAATAATTTGGGACAGTGTTGTGCATGAGGTTTTAGGTTCGGGAGAACCGAAGGGGGTTAATGGCTTGAAGATAAAAAATGTGAAAAACAATAAAATCTCAGAACTCAAGTTAGACGGACTTTTTGTTGCTATAGGACATGATCCAGCAACATCATTATTTAAAAACCAACTCAAGATGGATAATGAAGGTTATCTAATAACAAAACCTGACTCTACTGAAACAAATATTTCAGGAGTTTTTGCAGCTGGGGATGTTAAAGATAAAATTTTTAGACAAGCTGTAACTGCTGCTGGCATGGGATGTATGGCAGCTTTAGAAGCTGAAAAACATTTATCACATAAACAAAGTGAAAAATAATCTCCATGTATTTTTAGGCGCAACTGTAGCTGATGCTGCTGCGAGGCCACTGCATTGGATATATGATCAAAAAAAACTTGCAAAATATATTAAGGGAAAGAAAAATTTTGTTTTTTTAAAAAAAAATAAAAGCCCATTTTATAATATCAAAACTGGAAAAGTTTCAGGTTACAATGATATTGGCCAGGTAATGTTTAATACTTTACTTGAAAATCATGAAAATATTGAAGTAAGATTTAAAAAAAATATTTTAAAAAAATTTGGACCTGGAAGTATTTATTGGAAAAACTTAAAATTAAGAAAAAAATATAAAAAGGTTAAGGATTGGAGAAATTTAATTAATGGACCTTGGATCCATCAAAATATTATTGAAACAATTCAAAATATAAAATTAAATAAAAAATTTACTGGCGGTATTAGAGTGAACGAGTCCGACGGTTTTTGTGCTGCATTACCATATTTTTTATATGGTTATGATCTTAAAGATGTTTTAAGAATCATCAAAATAGTTACAGTTTCAAAAATGAGTATAAAATATGCAATTACAAAATTTCACCTACTAACTTTTGCTCTTAGAGGGGCAAAAAATCCTGTTAAAGAATTCACAAAAAAATTTAAAAAAGATAATCTTTTTAAAGAAATTATTAATGACATCGAAAAGGTCAAGAAATTAAAAACTAAACCACATTCTGTTGTGGTAAAGAAACTAGGTATGGCTTGTAGTTACCCTGGAACATTTAATAGCTCTATTCACTCAATTTTGACATCAAAAGATTATAAAACTGCAATTACAAAAACAATAAAAGCTGGAGGCTGTAATTGCTCCAGAGTAAATTTTATTGGAGCATATTTTACAGCTCTAAAAGGTATGAGTTCTATTCCTAAATCTTGGATAAAAAAAACATATCCTGCAAAAAGAATATTAAAACAAAATTAATTATTATAAATTTTCACAAAAATCTTTTATCCTTGACATTGCTTTCTCAAGATTTTCCATAGAGGTAGCATAAGATATTCTAAAATGACCGTCTAATCCAAATGCAGATCCTTGAACAACTGCAACCATGGATCTATCTAATAATTTGCTGACAAACTCCGTATCATTCTTTAATTTGGTTTTTTTATTTAATAAACCCTTGCAACTTGGAAAGACATAAAATGCTCCATTTGGGGTCAAACAATTTATACCTTTAATATTGTTTAAACTTTTTACCACGAAGTCCCTTCTCTCTTTAAAGGCTTCAGCTCTCTCGTTTATAAAATTTTGCTGACCATTTAAGGCTTCGACTGCTGCCGCTTGGCTAATTGAAGAGGGATTTGAAGTTGATTGCGATTGAATTTTTCTAATAGCGGTTATAATTTCCTTAGGTCCTGCAGCATAACCTATTCTCCATCCGGTCATGGCATACGACTTACTTACCCCGTTCATCGTTAAAGTTCTCTCTTTAAGTTTTGAAATTTGCGCAATTGTAAAAAAATTAAAGTTATCATATTTTATATGTTCATAAATATCATCACTCAAGATAAAAACTTTCTTATTTTTTAAAAGTACTTTTCCAAGTTCTTCAATTTCGTTTTGTGTATAACCAGCGCCTGTAGGATTTGATGGTGAATTTAAAATGATCCATTTTGTTTTTTTATTTATTGTTTTTTTTAATTTACTTGCAGTAAGTTTAAAACCATCTTTTTCTTCACATTTTATAATTTTAGGTTTACCACCAGCTAACAATACCATGTCAGGATAGGATACCCAAAAAGGAGCTGGAATAATCACTTCATCACCTTTGTTTAAAGTAGCCATAAAAGTATTGTATAAAACTTGTTTACCACCAGTACCTACTGTAATTTGTTCAGTTGTGTAATCTAAATTATTTTCTCTTTTGAATTTTTCAACAATGGCTTTTTTTAAAGCTGGTGTTCCATCAACTGTTGTATATTTAGTATCCCCCTTTTTTATAGCCTCAATGGCAGCTTCTTTAATGTTATCTGGTGTGTCAAAATCAGGCTCTCCAGCGCCTAAGCCTATCACATCTTTGCCAGCAGCACGCATTTCTCTAGCTTTTGTGGTAACGGCTATTGTGGGCGACGGTTTTATACGTTTTAAATTGTTGGAAACTATGCTCATTGAAATTTATAATATCTTATTTAAATTATTAATAACATAAAATGAGTAATTCGTATCAAGAAAAATTTAACGAGCTAGAGAGCGGATCAAATGCTATTAAGAAAAAACTTGAAGGTGGTATCAAGTTTAAAATTAAAAGTGATTTTCAACCCAGCGGTGATCAACCAGATGCTATCAAAAAAATTATAAAGAACTTAAAGGGTGATAAACAGGAACAAGTTTTATTAGGCGTCACAGGATCTGGCAAAACCTTTACAATGGCTAAAGTTATAGAGAGCGTAAATAGGCCTGCGCTTGTTTTAGCTCCAAATAAAACTTTGGCAGCACAGCTTTATGGTGAAATGAAAAGTTTTTTTCCAAATAATGCTGTTGAGTATTTTGTCTCATATTATGATTATTATACACCGGAAGCATATGTTCCTAGATCAGATACATACATAGAAAAAGAGGCTTCTATAAATGAACAGATAGACAGAATGAGGCACTCAGCAACTCGTTCACTATTAGAGCGCGATGATGTAATTATTGTTGCCAGCGTTTCTTGTATTTATGGTTTAGGATCTGTCGAAGCATATTCTAAAATGACAATTACATTAAAAAAAAATTATGAATACGATAGAGATCAACTTATTAGAGCTTTCATTAATTTACAATATAAAAGAAATGATCAAAATTTTTTTAGAGGTACTTTTAGAGTAAGAGGTGAGAACTTAGAGATTTTCCCATCTCATTTAGAAGATAGAGCATGGCGATTAAGTCTCAATCTGAATAAATTAGAAAAAATTGAGGAATTCGACCCTTTAACGGGAGATAAAACTAATGACTACTCCATAATTAAAATTTATGCGAATAGTCATTATATCACTCCAAAACCTACAATAGACCAGGCTATTAAAGAAATAAAAAACGAACTTGAAATTACTTTAAAAAGGCATGAAGAGAATAACAAACTGTTAGAAGCGCAAAGACTAAGGGAGAGAACAAAATTTGACTTGGAAATGATCGAGGCTACTGGCACTTGTGCGGGCATAGAGAATTACTCTAGATTTTTGTCTGGGAGAAAACCCGGTGAACCACCACCGACTTTGTTTGAATACTTTCCTGATAATGCAATAATCTTTGTTGATGAAAGCCATGTTACGGTTCCTCAATTAAATGGTATGTATAAAGGTGACCACACTAGAAAGAAAACATTAGCTGAGTATGGTTTTAGGTTACCTTCTTGTATGGACAATCGACCTTTAAAATTTGAGGAATGGGATTTAATGAGAACTCAAACGGTATTTGTATCTGCAACACCAGGACCATGGGAATTAAAACAAACGAAAAATGAGTATATTGATCAAATAATTCGACCCACTGGATTGATTGATCCACCAGTTGAAATTAGACCATCTAAAAATCAAGTTGATGACCTTATGCATGAGGCAAGAGAAATAGTAAAAAAAGGTTATAGAGTATTAGCTACTACACTTACAAAAAAAATGGCAGAAGATTTAACTGAATATCTTCATGAAAACGGATTAAAGGTTAGATATATGCACTCAGATATTGATACTTTGGAAAGAATTGAAATCATTAGAGATCTTAGAATGGGTGTATTTGATATTTTAGTTGGAATTAATTTATTAAGAGAAGGTTTAGATATACCAGAGTGTGCATTGGTAGCTATTTTAGATGCTGATAAAGAAGGTTTTTTAAGATCTGAAACATCTTTAATTCAGACAATAGGAAGAGCTGCGAGAAATGTAGACGGCAAAGTAATTTTATATGCTGATAAAGTTACGAAAAGTATTAATAAAGCTATTAAAGAAACTGACAGAAGAAGAAACAAACAGCTAGAGTATAATAAAAAAAATAAAATTACAGCAGAGTCAGTAAAAAAAGAAATTAGTGATATTTTGGAGTCGGTATATGAAAAAGATTATGTGAAAATAAGCGAAGGTTCAAATGTCGGAGGAAATTTAAAAAAACACTTAAAAGCACTTAATAGAAAAATGAAAGAGTCAGCATCTAATCTTGAATTTGAAGAAGCGGCCAAAATTAGGGATGAGATAAGGAAACTCGAAGCTAGCGAGTTAGAAATAACCTTAAATCCAAAAATTTCTCAATACAAACTAAAAAATAAAGTATACCCTAAAGGTAGATCAACTATGGGAATGCCAGGTACCAGACCAAGAAAAGCTATAAAAAAATGGAAGCAAAAAAAATAATTATAACAGGGGGGGCTACTAGAATTGGTGCCGCAATTGCTAAAAGCTTAGCAACCTATGATAATGAAATTACTATTCATTATAATAAATCATTTAAACCAGCTCAAAAGCTTAAAAAAGATTTAGAAAAACTAGGCACTAAAATTCATTTAGTCAAAGCAGATTTAAATAATTTAGCCCAGACTCAAAAAATGATGAAAGAGGCTTTTAAAAAAATGAGAGGAATAGACTGTTTAATTAATAATGCATCTATTTTTGAAAATGATAATTTAAACAATTTCACAGACAAAAGTTTTACTAAACATTTAAATGTTAATTTAAAAGCACCAGCTTTATTAACTCAGAGTTTTAGTAGATATGTTAGAAATTCGGATGGTATAATAATAAATATTATTGATCAAAGAATTGAAAAACTGACCCCATTTTTCTTTTCTTATACTTTAAGCAAAACAGCACTAGGAACTCTTACTACTACTTCTGCTATGAGATTAGCTCCAAATATTAGAGTAAATGCTGTATCTCCTGGACCTACACTAAAAAATAAAAGACAATCAGAAACTCATTTTAAAAAACAATGGAAATCTGTGCCCCTAGAAAAAGTTGTTGATCTAAAAAATATTTGTAATTCTGTGAAATTTCTAGTTGAAAATGATAATATTACTGGACAAATAATTAATGTAGATAGTGGGCAAAGACTTGCGTGGTTAACTCCGGATATAATAAATTCTAGAGAATGAAAATTTTAAAATTTAAAAATAAACAAAAATATAAATATACAAAAAAAATTCTAATTGAAGATTTAATTTTATCTATATCAATAGGTATTCATCATTTTGAAAAATTAAAAAAGCAGAGAGTAAAATTCAATGTTGAAATTACTACTGATCCTAATCTAAAAACTGACATTAAATCGATAGTAAATTATGAAAATGTAATTATTACGATAAAAAAAATTTCTGAAAAAAAACATTATGAATTGCTAGAGGAATTGTCAGAGTCAATTTTTGATGAAGTTTTTA
This sequence comes from uncultured Pelagibacteraceae bacterium, assembly GCA_902530885.1. Classification (GTDB taxonomy): domain Bacteria; phylum Pseudomonadota; class Alphaproteobacteria; order Pelagibacterales; family Pelagibacteraceae; genus Pelagilacustribacter. The sequence goes on along the minus strand of CACABZ010000010.1, from coordinate 291 downwards.
AAAACAAAAAAATTAAAAAGATCAAACTCAAAATAGATAAACTTGATATCATCGAAGAAACAAAATCAGTTGGTATAGAAGTTGTAAAAACAAAATTATAATGAACAGTCTAGAACAAGGAAAAAAAGTTATTAAGGACAAGATACCTTTAATTACAAACAACCCTGGAGTTTATAAAATGTTAAGCTCGACAGGTGAAATATTGTATATTGGAAAAGCAAAAAATATACCTAATAGACTTAAAAGTTACGTTACAGAATCTTATTTGCCTATTAGAACTGAAAGAATGCT
>CACABZ010000009.1 GCA_902530885.1 uncultured Pelagibacteraceae bacterium | reverse complement strand
TTAGCAGTTCAAAGTGGAGTTGGGTTAGCAGCATTACCAGACTATATTGCACACAATATAAGCGGTATTACAAAAGTTTTACCAACTGAACCTGGAAAACCAACAGAAACACATTTTGTCTACCCAGAGTCACTTAAAAACAATGCTAGATTAGTTGCGTTCAGAAATTTTCTTTTTAGCAAGGTAAATGAATGGAAATTTTAAATTTTATATTACCATTTATTGTTTTACTTACCATAGTTGTGTTCGTTCATGAATATGGCCATTATTATTTTGCTAGAAAATATGGTGTAGGTGTTACTGATTTCTCAATAGGTTTCGGTAGAGAATTATTCGGCATTAATGACAAAAACGGGACAAGGTGGAAATTTTGTTTAATACCTTTAGGTGGGTATGTAAAGTTTTTTGGTGACAGAAATGTTTTTAGTCAAGCCGAACAAGCGGAACTTTTAAAAAAATATAATGAGAGTGACAGAAAAAAACTTTTTGTAGTTAAACCCCTTTATCAAAGATCATTAATTGTCTTTGGAGGCCCATTAGCTAATTTTATTTTGGCTATTATCATTTTTACCTTAATATATATGTTTTCTGGCAAAGATTTCACTCCAGCTAAAATATCTGAAGTACAAGAAAATAGCCCAGCCTTTTCATCGGGATTAAAAGTGAATGATGTTATTACAGAAATTAATGATAATAAAATAAGTAGTGTTTTAGAGGTTTCTACACATATTAATGCAACAACAAATGAAAATGTTGAAATTAAAGTTTTTAGAAATGAGCAAGAGCTGTCATTCATAATAGAACCTAAGGAAGTAATGAGTGAAGATAATTTAGGCAATAAAGTTAAAAGGAAAATTATTGGTATAAAAATATCTCCTCTAAATAATGAATTCGATAAACAAAAATTAGGGCCAACTAAAGCCATGTATTATGCGTTGGGAGAAACATGGTTTGTAACTAAGACCACTTTAAAATTTGTAGGATCTATGTTTCAAGGAAAAGGGGATAGTTCACAATTAGGTGGACCTATACGAATAGCAAAAATAACAGGTCAGGTCGCTCAATTCGGCTTGATAGCCTTTTTAAGTATAATGGCTTATATTTCGATAAGTTTAGGTTTAATAAATTTATTTCCAATTCCTCTTTTAGATGGGGGACATTTAATGTTTTATGCTTTTGAGAAAATACTAGGGAAACCTCTTTCTCAAAAAACTCAGGAAGGTTTTTTTCGAATCGGGTTATTTTTGTTGTTTTCTCTAATGTTTTTTACAACATTTAACGATCTCAAAGATTTAGGCTTATTTTAAGCCATTTTTAATCATCAAAAAAGCTAGTAAATTCAACACTTTTTAAACACTATATTTAGTGTTAATATTTTTCTTTTATACTAAAAATAATGTTGATTTTACTTAGTTTTTGTTGAGATTAGAATTAACTATAGGGGCAAAAATGAATAAAAAACAATTAGTAGCAAAAATATCGTCCACATTGGGCCAGAGCAAGGCTGATGCAGAAAGAACTTTTGACTCAATAACGACTATTATTTTGGACGCTCTAAAGAATGACGACACTGTAAAAATCGCAGGTTTTGGTACTTATAAAGTAGCTAAAAGAAAAGCTAGAGTAGGTAGAAATCCAAGAACAGGTGAGTCTATTCAAATAGCAGCTTCTCAAAAAGTTAAGTTTTTACCTGCTAAAAGCTTAAAAGAAATGTTTAACCGTTAAATCTAATTTTTAGCTCTTATTTGATAAAATCAAATAAGGGCTAAATTACTTGCAAAAACTGCATAGCTAAAATCAATAGATTTCAATTCTTAAAATTTTTCAAAGTCTTATAAATCTAGTTTCAACAAACAAGGGAGTTTATTATGAAAAAATACTTAGGATATTTCTTTGCTGGAACCGCAGTTTACTTTGGTTTTGCAGGTCTTGGTTATGCGGAGACAACTGTATCAGCAGAGACTCAATATATATTTAATACCCTACTATTTTTAATGTCAGGTTTCTTAGTCATGTGGATGGCTGCTGGATTTACGATGTTAGAGTCTGGTTTAGTAACATCTAAAAGTGTTTCAGCAATCTGTGCTAAAAATATAGGTCTTTATTCAATCGCAGGATTAATGTTCTGGTTGGTTGGATACAATTTAGCTTACGGTATCCCAGAAGGTGGATATATCGGATCATTTACTCCATGGAGTGATGGATCCGCAGTAGATACTGGTTATTCAGATGGATCAGACTGGTTTTTTCAGATGGTATTCTGTGCAACAACAATGTCTATAGTATCTGGAACCTTAGCTGAAAGAATTAAAATTTGGCCGTTCTTTTTATTTGCAGCAATTTTAACTGGAATAATTTATCCAATTGAAATGGGTTGGCAATGGGGAGGCGGATGGTTATCAGCTGCTGGATTTTCAGATTTTGCTGGTTCAACGTTAGTACATGCCGCTGGTGGAGCTGCCGCTTTAGCAGGAGCAATTGTATTAGGTGCAAGAACTGGTAGATTTAGTACAAGCGGTGGAGTTAAATCGATGACACCATTTGCTGCATCATCAATTCCGTTAGCAACACTTGGAGTGTTTATACTTTGGTTAGGTTGGTTCGGTTTTAATGGCGGTTCACAATTAGCTGCAGGAACATTCGATGATGTTACTTCGGTAGCAACAATTTACATAAATACAAACTTAGCTGCCGGCGGTGGAGTGATGACTGCTGCAGTAATTTCGAGATTACTTGGTGGTAAAACAGACGTAGTAATGATGCTAAACGGTGCGATTGCAGGTTTAGTAGCAATTACAGCAGAACCATTAACACCAAGTCCATTAGCTGCAATATTTATTGGAGCAATTGGTGGATTAGTAATGTATTTCTCAACAAAACTTCTATTTAAGTTAAAAATAGATGATGTAGTTGGAGCGATCCCAGCCCACTTAGTTGCTGGAGTATGGGGTACATTAGCTGTTCCATTAACTAATGGAGACGTTTCTTTTGGAGCTCAATTCTTAGGAACAATTTCAATTGTGGTATTTGTTTTTGTAGTATCACTAATAGTGTTCCAAACTATGAAAGCTACAATCGGTCTAAGAATCAGTAAAGAAGCTGAAAGACTTGGAACTGATAAAGCTGAAGTAGGAGTTGTCGCTTACGGTATAAGAGACTAAAACTTCTTATCTTATCTCCTCCCTCGTTAGTTGGAGAAAACTTAAGGCCCAGCCCCCCGCTGGGCCTTTTTTTTAGCTTAATTTTTATTCTTTTCCCAGAGATCTTTGGCATCAATATTTGGGGATAATCCAAATACTGAGTTTACGTTAGTACAGTGCAAAGCTAGAGAGGGAATTGGTGAAAAACAGTTTTCTTTATCATAAATACTATGCAATATAGTTTCGAAAGGTTCGTGCTCAATTTCACCCATCTTTATAAGATCGTTGTAATATTTATTTATCATTTCTTTACTAGTCATAAATGTGAGCAAAGACTCATTTATAGATCTCCAATGATTTTTTTGGCCGATTAAAACATTAGTAGATTGATTTTTTTGATAAAGATAAGGATAATCTACTGGAATTATAAATATTTCATCTTTCAAAATAGTAGAAAATTTCTCATAAGCGGATATCATCTCCGAAATACTTTCATCGTCATGTATGTAATCATCCTCTACGAAATAAACCAGGTCATCAAGATCTTTTGCTAGTTCAAAAGATTTAATTATACTTGCCATTGTTGATTTCATATTGTTTTCAATTCGATAATTATTTCTTTCAATAATTTTTATTCTTTTCAAATACTCATTTAAATTTAGGTATATGATATTAAATTTTAATTCTGAATTTTTTAAAACCCTTTCAATTATGGTCATGTCTTCTTTAGGAGAACCAGAGTCTAAAATTGTTATATTGAAACTTGTATAATTCTTATCCTTTGAAGCTTTTTTGATACTTTTTATTAATGAGTTAATAGTTCTCATTGTGTATTCTGATTTTGGTTGTTCAAATATCCTCTTTTTATTTTGAGAGACTAAATTCACTGAAGTACAAGTTTTTAAAATAATATCAAAATTTTGAACTTTTCTTGTAATTTTTACTTCTCCTAAAGGCAATGTAATAGATTTTTTTCCGCTTATTGAAGGATTTTTAAGATTCTTAGATGTCACAAAAGACATATCCGCTTGATCAATAAGCTCATAACCAAACAATCTACATAGTTTAATAAAGAGTTTTTTGAGAATACCTCTTTTATAAGTTTTTTTTATTTGTCTCATTGCAATCTGATCTTAATCTAATATCTTACTATCATGAATATAAAATCATCTAAAGAGCTTGTTGAAGAAGCAAACAAGGAAATAAAAGTTCTAAGTGCTGAGGAAGTTAAATCTTCTTATGAAAAGGGAGAAATAACTCTTATAGATATAAGGGATATAAGAGAACTTTGGAAAGAAGGAACAATTAAAAATTCAATCCATATCCCCCGTGGCATGTTAGAATTTTGGTTAGACCCCCAAAGCTCTTATTTTCAAGAAAGTAAACTTGGTGAGGTAAAAAACATAGTATTATTTTGTGCTCTAGGCTTCAGGTCTGCACTAGCTACAAAATCTTTGAAAGATATGGGCTTCAAGAATGTGGCAAATGCATCTGGTGGATTTGATGCGCTAAAAAAATCTGGCTTAGAGGTCATAACTAAAGAAAAAAAGTAATTATTTTATAGCTTCAGAAATTGCATATTGCAATCTATCTTGACCCCAAAATATTTTATTTTTTGCAATGAACGTTGGTGCACCAAATATACCTTTTCTAAATGCTTCTTCAGTTTTTTGTCTTAATGTATCTTTGATGTTTTGACTTTGAGCCCTTAATAAAAAAGTTCTAGGATTAATATTAAAATTTTTTAAGACTTTATCAATTACATTCTCATCATTCATATTTAATCCATTTTTCCATATTGAATTGAAAATTTCATCAATATAATAATCTTTTACACCATCTTCCTCAGCAACTAAAACTCCTCTCATCAGATTCAAGCTTTTAATTGGAAAATAAGAATTAAATTTAAAGTCTATTTTATTTTTTTCGGCAACCATCTTACAATCCCTAATCATAAATTTAGCTTTTGAAGGAATAAATGCTGGCGCTTTTATATTGTGTAAATTGTGCAATCCACCAAGTAATATTGGCTTATATTTAATTTTGAAATTATACTCACTTTCTATTTTTTTGATTTTTTTATGAGCTATAAATGAGTATGGGCTGATAAAATCAAAATAGAAATCAAAACTTTTATTCATTTAGTGAAATTTTTTTTGAAAAGAATACTCTAATAATTGAATAAATTACTATACCTAGAGGACCTGTAAAATATGTGATTATAAGAGCTATAGCAGTTACAAAGTTTGGAATTGAGTATTTTAAGGCATCTCGCGCTATCCATGATCCCACAAACAAACTAATCGATAAAAAATGAAGCCAGAATATTAATAAAAAATTTTCATCAGAAAAAAGAGTATAAAGACTCTCGATGCCTAAATACAATTGAAAACTGTCTAAAAAATTTCCATTTTGATAAACCTTGTATACGATAAAAATATAAGCAGATGCCAACAATAAAGGAATCACTATTGAATTCAACAATACTTTGGTAATTCCACTTTTAGGAGAAAAAATTAGTAACAACCAAAAAGGTATAACACCCCAGTTAGATATAAGGTATATATTTTCTAACGTAAGATAGGACGCAAAGTTATTTATCATTTAAAATAATATAGTATATTAAATCAATGAATCCCACATCAAATAAAAAAGATTTTAAAGATCTTAGCACAAGTTTGAAAGATTTAGCGTATTCATATATTGAAAAGTATAGCCCTTCAAAACAACAGTTAAGGGTATATTTGATGAAAAAAACTCTTACAAAATTTAAAACTTCAAAAACAAAAAAAGAAATTTCAAATTTAATAAGTGAAATTCTTTCAACATTAGAAAAAAAAAGTTTTCTTAATGACGAACTTTATTCAGAGTCAAAATCAAGAATGCTTCTACGCAGAGGTTATTCAATAAATAAAATCAATCAATCCTTAAGAATGAAAGGAATAGACCAAAAATACATTAAAAGTAGTATAGAAAAAATTAAGAATAAAGAAATCGAACCTGATTTTGTCTCAGCTCTGCGCCTTTGTAAACGAAGAAGAATAGGCGCACTAAGGCCAGATGCGAACAGAGAAATTTTTTATAAGAAAGATATGGGCATATTGGCTAGAGCAGGGTTTGATTATGATTTATCAAAAAGAGTTCTTAATTTAGATAAAGTAGAATTTAACAAATTAATCAAAATTGTTTGATTTTTTATTTTCTTCTTCTATTAAATCATCTATTTTTTTTTTCATAGCGTTTTTGACTAAGACAAATACAATAAGTCCAAATATTGAAACCGAAACGATAATTATAAGAATTGTTTTAATCATTTAAATCTTTGGATCTTAAAATTAATAAACTTGGATTTCTATAGTCTTCTTTTCCATACAAAAACGGCTTTCCATCCAAAGTAGTTATTATGGCTCCTGCATTTTCAGCCACTGCATGCCCCGCAGCATAATCCCACTCGTTTGCTCTTTCTTTAGCAGCATAAATATCATGGGATCCATAAGCAATTAAACAAAATTTGTAGGAACTTGCTACCTTGTCGATTGAAGAAACATTAAAATTCTTTAGAGTTTCTAAAATTAATTCCGAGGGTTTGCCAATGCTAGAGAGTGCCTTGATAGTATTGCGATCACTATTTTTTTTACAAATAATCTTTTTGTGAATATTTTTTTCAATAACAAAACTTTCTCCTTTACCATATGTATAAAATAGCTGACCTTTTCTTGGTGCACCAACTAACCCAACTATTGGTTTTTGATTGATTATTAAAGCTGCATTAATAGTATATTCATCTTTTCCAGCGATATATTCTCTTGTTCCATCGATAGGATCAATTAACCAAAATATTTTATTAAAATTTTTTTCATTAATATTTACTGTCTCCTCAGAAATTATTGGTATTTCAGGTGTAATATCCATTATTTTTTTTGAAATAATATCATTGACCTTTAAATCACCGTTGCTAACAGGTGTCTTATCATCTTTCATTTTTATTTTTAAACCTTTTTCATAAAGATCTATTGATGTTTTTCCTGCCTCATCAAAAATTGGTATTAAATTCTCTGTAATCTTTTTGTAATTAATTTTATCGATCATTTACCTTCTCCAGCTTCACATAATTCAGGTCTATAACTTGTTTTCCATTGTTCTGAAAATTAACCGTAATTTTATTTTTTATGATTGATTGTATTTGACCGATACCCCAGCCGCTATTGTTGGGGTTTATTACAAAGTCACCTGGTTCGAGATCATATTGCATTATGGAAAATATTTAATATATATAATATATACTTATTATGACAAATTCACTAGGGATAAATAAATCAAAAAAAAATACCAAAGTTGTTGTGGCTATGTCGGGCGGTGTTGACTCCTCAGTTGTAGCAGGACTTATGAAAAATGAGGGATATGATGTAACTGGCATTACCTTGAAACTTTATGATGATATAAAAAAATCTACTCAAGGAAGACAATGTTGTGCTGGCCAAGACATCGTGGACGCTAAAAGAGTTTCTGAACAATTAAATATTAATCACGAAATTTTATATTTTCAAAAAAAATTTAAATCAGAGGTGATCGATAGCTTCATAAACAGCTATTCGGTTGGAGAAACTCCAATACCATGTGTACAATGCAATCAAACAGTGAAATTTAGAGATCTTTTTAAATACTCCAAAGATTTAAAAGCAGATGTATTAGTAACCGGACATTACATCAAAAGACTACAAAATAATGGTAAAGGACTTATGTATAGAGCAAAAGATTATACTCGTGATCAAAGTTATTTCTTATTTAATACCTCTCAAGAACAGCTTGATTTTTTAAGATTTCCTTTAGGTGAAATCGAAAAAAAAGAAACAAGAACTATTGCAAAAAAATTAAATTTAAATGTTGCTGATAAACCGGATAGTCAGGATATTTGTTTTGTTCCCAATGGAAACTACGGTTCAATAATTAAAAAATTTAGACCAGAGTCATTTAAATCAGGGGATATTTATAATATGGAAGGAAAGATAATCGGAAAACATGATGGAATAATTAATTATACTATTGGTCAACGTAGAGGGATAAAAATTTCTAACGAAGAACCGCTTTATGTCGTAAAAATAGATAGCACAAAAAATTCTATTATAGTAGGACCGAAAGACTCATTAAAAATAGATAAAATAGCATTAAGAGAAATTAATCTTTTAGGAAGTCCCGATGAATTTAAAAAAGACGTTAAAGTAAAAGTTCGTTCAACAGGCAAATTACTTAACGCTTCTGTCAATCTTAATTTAAAGTCTCCCGAGGTAAATATCATTGGTGGAGAAAATGGAATTTCACCAGGTCAAGCTTGTGTTTTTTACCGAAGCGATAATATTGGGGATAAAGTATTAGGTGGTGGATGGATAGACAAGACCTATAATAAAAATTTATCCACGTAATTCACAAGCAAGAATCAGACAACCAAAAAGTGATACAAAATTTTTTTTAATAATGATTTAATTAAACTACTTAAGAGGCAACTCTTAACTGGCCAATTAAGGAAAAACCGAGAGGTTCAAGCTTAAAGGGCAGAAAGGTCAACTGAGTAGCGCTAAAATGGTTGATCGGGTCGGTTCGGCGGTAGCGCCTACAACGACGAACCATAAACTACTAAATTTCTGGGTGCAAACCTAGAAATTTAAGTGGTTTTTCTCCAAAAGAAATATGTCAATAAGTAAAAAGTTATAACACCTACAAAATAATTCCATTCAAGAGCATGTTTAAAATGCGTGTTTCCTTTTGTTACAAGTATTGGCAAACTAGCTAATGCTATTAAAACTAAAACTGAGACCAAAAATATCTTAACAATTAATATTTTTCTATTTGTAATCTCCAAGATCTTATCCTTTATGTTAAATAAGTAATAAACTAAAATTCCTTGAGCGACTAATTCAAAAATAATAAATAATAGCAATACAACTCTTCTAAATAATTTATAAAGTTGAATATCAAATTTCACCCCTAAAAAAATCGAGTGAATAATTAAAAATATAGCTGATAAAATACCGAACAAACGAAATTTATATTTGAAATTTTCTGTATTTCTTAATTTACAAATTAAATTATTATTATAATTCCAATAATAGAATAAAAGAATTCCAGTTATTATCATTGAAGGTTTAAAAATTAAATATTGCGGAAAAGTTCTTGATGCTCTGCTTATAGAAACACTTCCATCAAGATAAGGAACTGTGAATCCTGATCTTCCAATTTGATTGACTTGAAAAATTGTATTTTCAAGAAGGTGGAAATTTACAGAAATAAACAAACAGATATTTATTGCGATTAATGGTAAAAAAAATATCCATAAACTCAGTTTACGAATTTGAGCTGTTTCTGTCATATTAATTTGATTTATTTACGTTTATTTCTTTTTCTTGCTCTTCTTTTTTTGGATCCTATTTTACGTCTACCTCTATGTTTTTTTGGGTAACCCATGTTTTTGCCTCCTTTTTTATATCTTAATTAAATAAACTTATATAAAGTTCACTTATACTCTTTTTATGAAAAAGTCTATAAACACATTTTTAAAACACCCCACTAAAGATAATAATAATAGATCTGCAAATCCACCTGTAACAAGAGCTTCAACAATACTTTTTAATACAATGCAAGAGATGATTTCTCATGAGAAAAAAATTAAATTACACAAAAATATTACCCACTATTCCTACGGTCGATATGGCAGTACAACAACAATTGAATTGGAAAACATTATAAAAAAACTTGAGGAGGCTTATCACGTTTTTTTAACAGGCACAGGGTTTGGAGGAATATCCTTAGCCTTAATGAGTTTGTGTAGGCCAGGAGATGAAATAATTGTTTCAGACAATGTATACGGACCTACAAAAGAAATTACTGAAGATCTCTTAAAACAATTTAATATTATCGCAAAGTTTTATAATCCAGAGAAAATAGAGGATTTACGAAATAAAATTACAAAAAAAACTAAAATGATATTTGTAGAAAATCCTGGAAGTAATACTTTTGAATTTCAAGATTTAACTAAAATTATCAGAATTGCAAAAAAAAAAAATATTGTAACTATGCTTGATAATACTTGGGGTACACCGCTATATTTAAAGCCACTTAAAGTTGGATTCGATATATCATTTTCATCTGCAACGAAATATTTTTCTGGTCACTCAGATGCAATGGGTGGAACTCTAGCGGTAAATAAAAAAGTTTATAAAAAAATTATGTTTTTTTATAAATTATCCGGATATAGAATGTCAGCTGACGAAGCTTATTTAATTATAAGAGGTCTTAGAACTTTAGATGTAAGGTTAAAACAACATTATGAAAATGCGATAAAAGTTATAAATTATTTAAAAAAACATAAAAAAGTAAAAGAGATTTTATTTCCTCACAAACCATCATCTAAAAATTACAAACTTTGGAAAAAATATTATTCTGGTGCAACAAGCTTATTTTCTATAGTTATCAAAAGTAGAAAAAAATCTTCAGTAATAAAATTTGTAAATTCACTTGAATTATTTGGAATTGGTTATAGTTGGGGTGGATTTGAAAGTTTGGCGATTTTACAAGATTTAAAAAAAAATAATGAATACATAAAAGGGCGACATTTCTACCGTTTTGGTAAAGACGAACATATTGTACGATTGCATATTGGATTAGAAGAACCAAAAGAATTAATTGCTGATCTTAATAAAGCTCTAAAATTTGTAAAATAAATGTCAGAAAAGTTTATTAATAACAGATTAACTCTTATTGTTCTAATCTCAGCTTGCGCAGTGATAATGATTTCTATGGGTCTAAGACAGACCTTTGGTCTTTTCTTTCAAGCTTTTGAAGAAGGGTTAGGATGTACGCGTACAGAATTTGGTTTAGCAATCGGTATTCAGATGATTTTTTGGGGAATGTTTTCTCCTTTGTTTGGATTAGTTGCAGATAGGTTTGGAGGAAATAAAGCAGTTTTTATTGGTTTTCTAATTTTTGGAGCAGGTATATTTATGCTTTATTCTGGGCCTAACACAGGTATTTATTTTCAAATTAGTCTTGGAGTTTTAATTGGAATTGCTTTAGGAGCTACTGCAATAAGTGTGCCTGTCTCAGAAGTTAGCAAACATTTTCCGAATGAGAAAAGAACAATAGCCTCAGGTCTTGTTACTGCAGCAGCATCAGTTGGATATTTTATTGCACCTCTCTTTACAAAATATTCCTTAGGAGAATTTGGATGGGAAGAAACTTTAAAATATTTTTTATATTTTATTTTATTTGGTTCAATAGTATCGTTGTTTATATTTTCTCCAAAAAAGTTAATTGATCAAAATCAATCAGTCGTGAAAGATCAAACTTTTTTTGAAGCGATAAAAGAAGCTTTTTCTCATAAAGGATATCTTTTACTTAATGCAGGCTTTTTTGTTTGTGGGTTCCAAATAACTTTGATCGCTACCCATATACCTGGATATATGCAAGAAAGAGGTATGGGAGGTTGGTCAGCAACTATTATTTTAGCACTTATAGGATTATTTAATATTATTGGAACTCTAGGTATGGGATATTTAGGGACTAAATATAGAAAGAAAAGTTTACTTTGTATTCTCTATGCCTTGAGAGCTATATCGATTGCTGTTTTTATTTTTTCACCACCATCAAACATAATGTCTATAGTTTTTGGAATTTCTTTTGGATTACTATGGTTATCTACCGTTCCTCCAACAAATGGAATAGTAGCCCAAATATTTGGAACTAAATTTTTAAGCTCTCTTTTTGGTATTGTATTTTTGAGTCACCAAGTTGGAGCTTTCATAGGAGCGTATCTGGGAGGATATTTTTATGATCAATTTGGTTCCTATGATTATGCTTTCTACATGGCTATTGCCTTATCAATATTTGCAACAATTGTTCATTATCCTATAAACGAGCGACCTCTTCAGAGATCTGAGGCAACAATTTAAGGTTGTATTTTGAGTCTAAATTGGAATCAAAGGTGAATCAAAACAAGAACATCGCACCTTTTTTAGTATACATGATGTTGATAAATCATTATTGTATTTCCTAAGTTTAAACAGTTTTAATAATGTTAACTAACCAAGGAGAAATATGTTTTCAGAAGAATTAAATAAAAAATTAGATCAATATCATTTGTTAAATCATCCATTTTATAAATCATGGAATGAAGGAAAATTAACAAGAGAGATAATTAAGGATTACGCAGAACAATATTACCAACACGTAAAAGCATTTCCGAGATATATAAGCGCAACACATTCAATTTGTGAAGACATTGAAAAAAGAAAAATTCTTTTAGAAAATCTACAAGACGAAGAAAATCCAAATGCAGATCATCCAAAGCTATGGAAAAATTTTGCAATAGCAATGGGTGCAGATGTAGATAAAATTGAAGACGTTAAAAGGGAATGGTTTACTAACGATATGATTGAAAACTTTTTTCATCAATCTAGAAAATCATATGCTGAAGGTTTAGCATCTTTATATACTTATGAGAGACAAATTCCAGAAATTGCCGAAACAAAGATAAGAGGTTTAAAAAAATTTTATGGAGTGACATCAAAAGAAGGTTTAGAGTTTTTTGAAGCCCATAAGGCTGCAGATGTAATACATAGAAAAGAGTGCGAAAAGCTTTTAGATGCTTTAACAGAAGAAGAAAAAATCAAAGCAGAAAAAGCTTCTATGCTGACAGCAAGGTATCTTTGGAATTTCCTAAGCGGCATGTCTACTAAGCATAAAATACAAGCTGCTGCTTAAAGAATCTCTATGACAGACCAAATGAAAAATGATGGTCATGTCTGGGATAATAAAAAACCAACTGCTCAAATGCTTGGAAGATGGCAACCTTGGCACGCAGGACACCAAAAGTTATTTGAAGAAATCTTAAAAAAAACTGGCCAAGTTAATATCATGGTACGTGATGTGCAGGGTGTTGATGATAATCCTTTTGATTTTGAAACTGTAAAAAAAAATATTTTTGAAGCTTTAAGAGATTATAGAGGGAGATTTCAGGTCACTCTGGTCCCTAATATTACAAATATTTGTTATGGAAGAGGTGTAGGTTATAAAATTGAAGAAGTAGTACTTGATGAAAAAACGCAACAAATTTCGGCTACAAAAATTAGAGCTCAAATGAGAAAAGATGGAAAGCTAAAATAACTGCGAATTGTTCTCACTTGACCTATATTAATCAAACTAATAAAATTATTTATGCTTTCAATTAACCCTTTTGCAGAACTTACAACTTCAATTCCAATTTCATTCTTACAGTTTTTTGTAATTGCGATGGTATTATTAATTATTATAGGAACGGGCTTAGATATGCTTCACAAAAAAAATGTAGTTTATTTTTTTAGAAATGCTCAAAAAGCAAAAAAATCCGCAAAAACAGAATTGACCACTGCAAAAAAAACAGCCGTAATTTTAAAAACAGTTGCTAGCGATATAGCCACTACATCTGAACTTGGATTTGGAAAAAGAAGACTCGCACATGTATTAGGTATGTATGGAACTATTCTTTTCTGGATCGCATCTGTTGTTTTAATATTTAAATATTCTGACGGCGTTGCTGCTCCATACTATATTCCTATTGTTTGGCATGTAGGAGCGATAATGACTTGCCTGGGTGGATATTGGTTTTGGTTTTTCTTGAGAGTAGATGTATCAGCCGAGGCTCATCCTTGGTATAGAGTCATAACTGCTGACTTATTCGTATTAGCTTTGCTTGCATGTGCTACGTTTGGATTAGCTTGGTCATTTACTCAATCAGCAGAATTGTCAGGTTTAAGTTATTTATTTTTAGCTTTATTTATTATTTCAAATCTAGTTTTATTTGGGGGAGTTTATTGGTCTAAATTTGCTCACATGTTTTATAAACCTGGAGCAGCAATACAAAAAAATTTAGCTGAAGCAGATGGCTCTAGGGACAATTTGCCTCCACCAGCTGATGCACCAGAGCAATTTGGCCTTGGTATTAAAAGAGAAGAGCCAAAACATTATTAACATTATGATTTATATAACTAGAAAATTATTCAAAGCTAATATAAAAACTAAAGAATTATAATTATGTCTACTTTTGTATATATGACTAGATGTGACGGTTGCGGGCACTGTGTAGATATTTGCCCCTCCGATATAATGCATATTGATGAAACTATTCGTAGAGCTAAAAATATAGAACCTAATTTTTGTTGGGAATGCTACTCTTGTGTAAAAGCATGCCCTAATCATGCTATTGATGTCAGAGGTTATGCTGATTTTGCACCAATGGGTCATAGCGTAAGAGTAAGAAGAGAAGAAGAAAAAGGAACTATATCTTGGAAAATTAAATTCAGAAATGGAACTGAGAAAGATTTTGTTTCCCCAATAACTACAAAGCCTTGGGGAAAATTTATTCCAAAATTAGCTGAAGGAGATAAACCTCGTCAGGGAGAAATGAATTCACAAGTTTTATATTCAGAGCCTGAGGGGTTAGATACAAAAAAAGATTTGCCTACTATTAGTAAAGACTCTTTCAAAAAGGGAGTTTATTATTAATGTCAAAAAATAAAACTATTAATGAAAATTGTGACATATTAGTCGTTGGTGGTGGAATGGCAGGAACAGGTGCAACTTTTGAAGCTAGGCACTGGGGCAGAGATTTAAAAATCATCTGTGTAGAAAAAGCAAATATTGATAGAAGTGGTGCAGTCGCTCAGGGCTTATACGCAATTAATTGTTATATGGGCATGAGATGGAATGAAAACCAGCCGGAGGACCATGTAAGATATGCGAGAAATGATTTAATGGGATTAGTTAGAGAAGATCTTGGTTACGATATGGCTCGTCATGTAGACTCAACTGTTCATATGTTTGATGAGTGGGGGCTGCCAATGATGAAAGATAAAAAAACGGGAAGGTATCAACGAGAAGGTAAGTGGCAGATAATGATCCACGGAGAAAGTTACAAACCAATCGTTGCAGAAGCAGCTAAAAAGTCTGCAGATAAGATTTACAATAGAATAATGGTCACTCATTTGCTTATGGACGAAAATAATAAAAATCGTGTTGGTGGTGCAGTAGGGTTTAATATGAGGACTGGAGATTATCATGTATTTAAAGCAAAAACAGTTATAGTTGCCGCTGGTGGCGCTTCACATATTTTCAAACCTCGCGCTGTTGGTGAGGGTATGGGTAGAACTTGGTATGCTCCATGGAGTAATGGCTCAGCTTATGCTTTACCTATCGCTGCAGGTGCTAAGATGACTCAAATGGAAAATAGAATTGTATTATGTAGATTTAAAGATGGTTACGGTCCAGTCGGAGCTTATTTCTTACATTTAAAAACTTACACTCAAAATGCTAATGGTGAAAATTATGAGAAAAAGTGGTATGATAAGACTAAAGAATTAGTTGGGGAGTATATTGATCATCACCCCACACCTACTTGTTTAAGAAATCATGCATTTATTCAAGAAGTGATCGCTGGTGGTGGACCAATACACATGGTGACGAAAGAAGCTTTCCAAGATCCTCATCTTGAAACAGTTGGATGGGAAAACTTTTTGGGAATGACAGTTGGTCAAGCAGTTGTTTGGGCTTCACAAAATATTGATCCTAAATATACAAATCCTGAGCTAACTACCTCTGAGCCATATGTTATGGGATCTCACGCCACATGTTCAGGAGCTTGGGTAAGTGGGCCTGAAGACATAGCTCCACCAGAATATTTTTGGGGATATAATAGAATGACTACAGTCGAAGGTTTATTTGGAGCTGGTGATACCGTAGGTGGAAGTGCACATAAGTTTTCCTCTGGTTCATTTACTGAAGGAAGATTAGCCGCTAAAGCTGCAGTGAAATATATAGAAGATAAAAAAGCAGAAGAAATAAATGTTAGCGAAAAACAGTGTGAGAATTTAAAAGAAATTATTTACAAACCACTTGATAATTACACTATTGGTAGAAATGAAATAACAGGTGGAACTGTTTCGCCGAGCTATATTTCACCTATACAAGGGTTACAAAGACTTCAAAAAATAATGGATGAATACGTTGGTGGTATTACGGCAAATTACATGACAAATGATAATTTATTAAAAAAAGGTCTAGAGTTATTAGATTGGCTTCAAGAAGATTTAGAAAATGTAGGAGCAGAAGATTACCATCAATTAATGAGGGCTTGGGAATTAAAACATAGAACGCTTACTTCACAATGTGTTACTGAGCACACTTTGTTTAGAGAGGAAACACGTTGGCCTGGTTATTATTATAGAGGTGATAAGCTTAAACTCGATGACGAAAATTGGCATTGTTTAACAGTTTCCAGAAGAGATCCAAAAACTGGTAAATTTAGTATGGAAAAAATGCCAGTTTACCACATAGTTGGTGACGACAAGAAAAAGAAAGCATCTTAAATTCCTAAAATGAGTCTGCTAGAAAAAAGTGATGACGAGATCATTAAAATTGCAAATCCTATTTGGTTAAACTTAGTAAAATCTTCGAACATTAAAGATTATGGAGGATTTACTAAAGATTTTTCATCTCAAATGTTATATGGGGCAAACGAAGTAGAACTAGGAAAACAATGGGCAAGTAATAAATTACTTACAAGTCTTTCAGAAAAACAAGAAGTTTTAGGCTGTATTAGACGAGATAATTTTATTACTGTTTTATACAAGCAAAAAAGTAACACTGTTAATGGTGAATTTTTAGGTAGATTAGTTTTAGGAATCGAAGGCGACTTGGTAAAAGTATTTGGAGCAACAATTTATTAATATTGACAAGGTCAATTTTGAAGCATACTTAGATGTATGCTGGAAATTTATCTTCCAATTGCACAGGTCAATATAGACATCTTTTTATTATTATTCCTTAGTTTAGCAGTAGGCGTATTATCAGGCTTATTCGGTGTTGGTGGAGGCTTTTTAATGACACCGTTTTTAATATTTATGGGAATACCCCCTGTTTACGCTGTACCCAATGAAGTTAATAATATCTTGGCAACGTCAGTCTCTGGATCTCTAACACATTGGTACAAGAATACTTTAGATTATAAGATGGGCTTAATGATTGTTTCTGGCGGCGTAGTAGGAACAATATTAGGAATAACAACATTTACATTTTTTTCTGACATAGGAAAAATAAGCATAATAATTTCTTTATTATATATGTATCTACTTGCAATGGTTGGAACACTAATGTTAATCCAAACTTATAGAGAAAAAGTTCTACTAAGAAAAAAAACTTCAATAAAACAAAAACTTCATGAACATAATTGGCTTCAAGGATTGCCAATCAGAATGAGATTTCCAAAATCAAAATTATACGAAAGTGCTTTAACTCCAATTTTATTAGGTTTAGTTGTTGGTTTTGTTGCTGCGATGATGGGTATTGGCGGCGCATTCTTAATGGTTCCAGCTATGATTTATATTGTGGGAATGCCAGTTAAATTGATACCAGGAACTTCATTATTTGTTACTATATTTATAAGTGCAATAGTAACAGTACTACATGCATTCAACTATGGATCTATCGATTTATTTTTAGTTGTCCCACTCATACTTGGTTCTATAGTGGGTGTTCAACTTGGTCAAAAACTTGGTCAGTTTTTAGATAGCACAGAGTTAAAATCTTTATTTGCAATACTTCTGATTTCAGTAGCTATTGCTATAGGTTATGACTCTTTCTTTAGAGATAAATCAAATTTTAATGGAGAAAAAATTATTCAAACAGATTTAAACGCTTTAGCAGAATTTACTGTAAATTTTGCAAGTGAAGCACCTTTCTTATACGGAACGCTTGCAATTTTATTTGCTGTAGCTCTTGGTGCGTTAATAGCATTTATGAGAAAAATTCTAAGTCCCGTAATTAGAAAAATGTTAAGCGACTTTAGAAAAAAAGAAATAAAAAAAGTAGACGAAGTAAAATTTCCAGAAAAATAGAATATATAATTATTTTACTAAGCGCTTCTGTAAAGTTTAGTCATTACAAATTCTCTGTGACCCAAAGCTTCGGCACATGTTAATCGTCCATTAGCAACTCTTAACATGGTCTTTATAAGCTCATCTCCAGCCTGAGATAAATTCATTTCTCTTGATAATATTTTTGAAACATCACAGTCTACATGCTCTTTCATTAATTTCGCAGTTAAAGGATTGGCAGTCAATTTAACAACCGGCTCAATAGGATTACCTATTATATTACCTTGACCCGTTGGAAATAAATGTATATTAAATCCACCTGCAGCTTGCAAAGTTACACATTCAGCAGCTGCTGATGAGGTGTCCATAAAATATAAACCTTTGCCTTTAGTAGGCTCCTCAGCAGGCTCTAATACATCAATAAATTTTAAATTTCCAATTTTTTGAAAGTTTCCAAAAGCTTTTTCCTCTATAGTTGTTAATCCTCCTGCAATATTACCAGCAGTCGGTTGGCTTTCTGAGAGGTCATCTGTTGCTTCTTTTAAAATAAAATCATTATAAGCATTCCATGTTTTCATAAACTTTTCTTTTGCTTCAGCAGTCGCGCCTCTAGCTGCACAAACTTTTTCAGCACCAGTTAATTCAGAAGTTTCTCCAAAACAAAGATGGACACCAAACGGTTCCAATTTTTCCATTAAGTTTCCCACAGTTGGATTTGAGGCTAAACCAGATGTTGTATCTGACTCACCACATTTAACAGAAATCCATAGATCGCTTAGTGGACATTCTTCTCTCTGTTTTTCAGAGGCCCATTGTGAAAATTCTTGAGCTTTTTTTGATGCTTTCATTATTGTTCCAATATCACCAGTTCTCTCTATATGAAAACCTTCAACTGGTTTTCCAGTTTTTGCTATTGCATCAACAATCCTTTTTGTCCATTTAGGCTCAATACCTATTACAATTACAGCTGCAACATTTGGATTTTTTCCAGTTCCTATCATTGTTCTAAAATGTAATTCTAAATCTGCTCCAAATTGCAATCTGCCATAAGAGTGAGGTAAGGCAATTGTACCTTTAATATTATTTGCTACAGCTTCAGCACATGCATTCGAAATATCGTCAACAGGAAGTATAATCACATGGTTTCTTGTTCCAGCTCTTCCATTCTCTCTTTTATATCCTAAAAAACTTTTTGGAATTTCCATTAATTTACCATTTCTTTGTTTTTACGTTATGTACATGAACGTGTTCACCTTTTTTTATTGATTTAACAACTTTACCAATATCGTGACCATACTTTAATATAGTATCGCCCACTTTTAAATCTTGTAGTGCAATCTTATGACCTAAAGGAACTTCATTCATTGAGCTTACTTTCACAGTTTTATCATTTTCCATGATCCAGGCGCTGCAATCTTGGCCTTTTTTCGTAGTTTCAATAACTACAACCCCAACATTGTCTTTTTCATCGTGGATAATTAAATCAGGCTGTGACATAAAATATTTAATGGATATAAACTAAATTTTGATATATTGGAAGAAAGATTAATTGTGATAATTTGAAGGAATTTTATGGCTAAAATGACCACAGAAGAAGCTTTTGTAAAAGTTTTACAAATGCATGGTATTGAACATGCGTTTGGAATTATAGGGTCAGCATTTATGCCAATTTCTCATATTTTTCCAGATGCTGGAATAACTTTCTGGGACGTCGCTCATGAAACTAATGGTGGTCTTATAGCTGATGGATACACACGAGCAACTGGAAAAATGTCAATGGTTGTTGCTCAAAACGGACCAGGAATTACTGGATTAGTAACACCAATTAAAACTGCTTACTGGAATCACACACCATTACTTTTAGTAACACCTCAAGCAGCTAATAAAACTATGGGGCAAGGTGGCTTTCAAGAAGTGGAACAAATGAATTTATTTAAAGACATGGTTTGTTATCAAGAAGAAGTTAGAGACCCCTCAAGAATTGCCGAAGTTTTAAATAGAGTAATTGAAAAAGCTATTAGGGGATCAGCTCCTGCACAAATAAATGTTCCTAGAGATTATTGGACACAAGTTATTGATATAGAATTACCACCAATAGTTAGACTAGAAAGACAAGCAGGCGGTATTGAAGCAATTGATAAAGCAGCAAAATTATTATCTGACGCTAAGTTTCCAGTAATTCTTTCTGGAGCTGGAGTTGTTATAGGTGGAGCAATTCAGGATTGTGTAAAATTAGCAGAAAAATTAGACTCTCCTGTTTGTTCTGGCTACCAACACAACGATAGTTTTCCTGGAAGCCATCCATTATCAGTTGGACCATTAGGTTATAACGGTTCAAAAGCAGCAATGCAATTAATAGCAAAGGCGGATGTAGTTTTAGCCTTAGGAACTAGATTAAATCCATTTTCAACATTACCTGGTTACGGCATCGATTATTGGCCAAAAAATGCAAAAATAATTCAAGTTGATATGAACTCTGATAGAATAGGTTTAACCAAAAAAGTAACAGTTGGAATTTGTGGTGATGCTAAATTAGTCGCTCAACAATTACTTAAAAAACTTTCAAAAAACGCAGGTGATGCAGATAGACAGAAACGAAAAGATTTAATACATCAAACGAAATCTGCGTGGTTACAAAAATTATCAAGTTTAGATCATGAAGATGATGATCCTGGTACAGTTTGGAACAAAGAGGCAAGAAATAGAGATAAAGATAGAATGTCTCCACGACAAGCTTGGAGAGCAATACAAGTGGGCATGCCTGAAGATGTAATAATATCAAGTGATATTGGAAATAATTGCGCAATTGGAAATGCTTACCCAACTTTTGAAAAAGGAAGAAAATATCTTGCTCCAGGTTTGTTTGGACCATGTGGATATGGCTTTCCATCAATTCTTGGTGCAAAAATTGGATGTCCAGATGTACCTGTTATAGGATTTGCTGGCGACGGTGCATTTGGAATAAGTATGAATGAAATGAGCTCTTGTGCACGAGAAGAATGGCCATCAATTACAATGGTTATTTTTAGAAATTATCAATGGGGCGCAGAAAAAAGAAATACAACATTATGGTTTGATAACAATTTTATTGGAACTGAGCTTGATCCAGAATTAAGTTTTGCAAAGGTTGCCAATGCATGTGGCTTAAAGGGAGTTACTGTAAAAACTATGGAAGAAACTACAAAAGCTATTAAACAATCTTGTGAAGACCAGAAGAAGGGTATAACTACTTTTATTGAAGTTATTTTAAATCAAGAGTTAGGAGAACCATTTAGAAGAGATGCAATGAAAAAGCCAGTCAAGGTCGCTGGTATTAAAAAATCTGACATGAGACCTCAAAAAAACTTAATTTAATTTTAATACGCTAGCAGGGTCCAACTTAACATCAAACCAATTTAATCTAATATCTAAATGAGGTCCAGTGGATCTACCAGTTTTTCCGACTGTTCCAATTTTTTCACCTTGTTTTATTTCTTGTCCTATTTTTACATCGACATCTTTTAGATGCATATACAAAGTGCTTATACCATGACCATGATCAAATATAACTGTACCACCAGTAAAATAAAGATCATCTTCTGCCAAAGTAACTACTCCATCTAACATAGCTGTTATTGGTGTTCCTTCATCTGAAGCAAAATCAAGCCCATAATGTGGCCTTCTAGGTTTGCCATTTAGTATTCTTTGACTTCCATAAACTCCTGTAACAATTGAATTTTTAAGTGGTGCTTCAAACTTATTTTTAAAAAAAGTTAAGTTACTATCTATTGATCTAGCTTTTCCAATTAAAATGTTATCAGCTTTAATTCGATCATATACTTCTTTTGGTGGTGTAACTTGTTTTGGGGGTAGACCGTTAATTCTCTGAATGATATATTTCTTTTTAAATACCTTTTTCTCAATAATTTCTGTTTCTCCGTCATTTATTATTTTAATTAATATATTATTCTTTCTGTCTCTACCTATTCCAAAAGCGAAGTAGCCATCTTTTGTAACTCTGACTTTTTTTTTATCAATATAAACTTCTGATTTTTGATTAGTTTTTCCTAGAATAAATGAACCTTGTTTAAAACTTCCTTGGAATTCAGTTGCATAAGAATTTATTGGTAATAAAAAAAAGAAGACTAGTAATCTTATTATCTTGCTGTCCATCCACCATCTACCAATAATGAAGTTCCAGTTACCATAGAAGCTGCATCTGAAGCTAAAAAAACTGCAGCGGATGATATTTCAGATAATTCTGCATATCTTCCTAAAGGAATATTACCTAAAACTTCTTTTCTAAAATGTTTATTTTTAAAGAATTTTTTTGTCATTGGAGTAACAACGAACGTGGGAGCGATACTATTTACCCTAATGTTATATTTAGCTAAATCTATTGCCATCCCTTTTGTCAACCCTTCAATTCCAAATTTTGTCATATTATAAACACTTCTTATAGGGCCGCCAACATGACCCATCTGTGAAGACATATTCACAATCGCTCCTCCGATTTTTTTTCTATTTTTTGTCTGTACCATTTTTAATGCTACTAAATTTGCAACATTAAATGCTGCAATAGTGTTTATTTTAACTACCTTCTCCATATCTTGTTTGCGAATTTTTAAAAAGTGTTCAGGAATATTTGTCCCCGCATTATTTATTAAAACATCAATTTTTTTTTGTTCTTCAACTATTTTTTTAAGCTTCATATAATTTGTCAAATCACACACATAGGCTTTACTTTTAACTTTAAATTTTTTGGCTATTTTCGATAACGAGTCCAAGTCTTTTTGTGTTCTACTAATTAAAATCAAATTTGAACCCGCTTCAGCTAAGGCTATTGCGCAAGCTCTTCCTAGACCTTTACCCGCTCCAGTTACTAATGAATATTTTCCCTTTAAATTATATTTTTTTAGATACATATTTATAAAATCAATTTTAAATCAATGTATATTAAATCTATTGCTACAAATAGTATAGCTAATAAACCCAACCATCCAATCCATTTATATTTTTCAATCCATCTAGCTATCAGATTAGCTGCGAATGCCATTAACGCAATAGATAAAGCTAAGCCAAATATCAATAATATAAAATGACCTTTTGCTGCTCCTGCAACACTCAATACATTATCAAGACTCATTGTAACGTCAGCCATAATGATTGTAAAAATTGCTCTACTAAATGAACTATTATCAACTTTAATATCTTTCTTTTCAATTTGGCCCTTAATTACATCAACGTATAATTTATAACAAATATAAAGAAGTAAAATACCTCCAATGAGTCTAAGGCCGGTGATCATTAATAAATAACTTGTAATTAATGTGAATAATATTCTTAAAATAACTGCAACGCTAATACCCCAAAAAATTATTTTTTTTCTTTTGTCAGGATCAAACTTTGAGGCAACCATACCAATAATAATTGCGTTATCACCAGCTAAGACCAGATCAATAAATATTATCTGTATTAAGATTATTAATTCTTCTGTCATTTAGTTAGATTATTCAAAATAAATTCTGCACCTTTTTCAGCAATCATTATTGTTGGAGCGTTGGTATTTCCTGAGGTAATATTTGGCATTATTGAAGCATCTATCACTCTTAAATTCTTAATTCCATGCATATATAATTTATCATTAACAACTGCATTATCATCTTTACCCATTTTACACGTGCCCACGGGGTGAAAAATAGTTTGGGTGAACTCGCTGCCAGCTTTTACCAATTCTTCATTATCAGTAATATGAACACCAGGTCTATACTCTTCTGGTTCATATTTTTTAAAAGTTTCAGTCTCTAACATAATTTTTCTTACAAGTTTTAGTCCTTGAGCCGCAACTATTCGATCATCTTGTGTAGACAAGTAATTCATTTTAATCTTGGGATTTACTCTACTGTCATTACTTACTATTGAAATTTCTCCCCTGCTTGAAGGTCTAATATTTGCAACAGTTGGAGTGATACCATCAAAGTCGTGAAGTTTTGATGCTCCTAAAATATCTGTGCTAATTGGTTGAACATGAAATTGTAAATTAGGAGTTTCTTTTGATGGATCGCTTTTAGCAAATCCACAAACTTGGCTTGCTCCCATTGTCATAGGTCCACTTTGTTTAAATAGATACTCTAAACCAATTAAAAAATTACCAAATAAACTATTTATTTTACCATTTAACGATTTCAAATTTTTTACCTTATAGACTGGTCTAAACATTAAGTGATCTTGCAGATTTTTGCCAACACCTTTTAATTCATGAATAGTTTGTATTCCATTTTTTTTAAGTTTATTTGAGTCCCCCACACCGGAAACTTGAAGTATATGAGGTGATCCTATCGAACCTGCTGATAAAATAATTTCTCTTCGGGCTTTAACGGTAACGACTTTGTCGCTCTGGAAAAAACTCACACTTTCTGCTTTTTTTCCATCAAAGTTAATTTTTTGAACGTGCGCTTCAGTTATAATTTTTAAATTATTTCTTTTTTTTACAGGATTTAAATATCCTTTTGCAGCACTACACCTTAATTTTAGTAAAGACTTGTTATGATTTGTAGTAAATTGAAAAAAACCTATCCCAGTATTATCTCCAGTATTAAAATCATTAGTTTTTGGAATTCCACATTCTTCAGCTGCGTTTTGAAACTCATCTAACATTTTTAGATTAATTTTTTTATTAGAAACCATAATTGGTCCATTATCGTTATGAAATTCACTTTTACCTAATTCATTATTTTCAGATTTTAAAAAATAAGGAAGAACATCATTCCATCCCCATCCGCTATTTCCCATTTGTCTCCAATTATCATAGTCATTACTTTGACCTCTTATCCAAAGGAGACCATTAATGGAAGAACTCCCACCTAAAGTTTTACCTCTGGGATATCTAATTGATCTATTATTCATGGTTTCATCTTTTTCAGTATGGAAACACCAATCAACTTTAGGGTTATGCATTGTTTTATAATATCCAACTGGAATATGTATCCACGGATAAATATCTTTTCCTCCAGCCTCGAGTAACAAAACTTTATTTTCTTCCTTACTAGTAAGTCTGTTTGCTAAAACACATCCAGCTGACCCTGCGCCAATGATTATGTAATCGAATTCCTCCATGATATTTATCTTATAAATTAGAAAATTTAATATTACCAATAAGTCTACTACAACCTAAGGTTTAAAGACTAGCATTTGACTCTATCAATTCAATCCAACATACTAACCAAAAATAAACAAACCTAACGGGGGATAAATGAGAAGACTATTATCAATTGTTTTAGGTTTAGCTGTATTTATAGGTTTTTCTATAACTTCAGCAAACGCTAAGACATTAAAATGTCAGACCGTTCTTAACACTAAAGCTGACGAAGTAAAAATGTTGAAGGACTTTACTGACACTGTAACAGAATTAACTGATGGTTCACTAAAATTTGAAATTTTACCAGCAGGCGCTGTTGTAGGAGTAAAAGAGACTTTAGACGCAGTTGATAAAGGATTAATCGATTGTGGTTTCGCTTGGACACACTATTGGTCAGGCGATCATCCAGCAGCTATGTTATTTGGTTCGCCAGTAGCAGGTGGTGGAGTAGGTATAGACAATTTAGCATTTTTATCATGGTTTCAGTACGGTGGTGGAAAAGAATTGTACGACCAATTATGGAAAGAAATGGGAAGAGACATAAAAGGATTTATGCTTCAACCAGTTGGACCAGAAGCTTTAGGTTGGTTTCCAAAACCAATTAAAGATATGGCTGACTTTAGAAAATATAAATTCAGAACTCCTCCAGGAATTCCTGGACAAACGTATAAAGATATCGGAATTGCATCTGTAGCAATGGGTGGTGGAGATATTTTACCAGCATTACAAGCAGGTACTATCGATGCAGCAGAGTGGTGTTGCCCTAAACCAGATTTAACATTTGGTTTCCAAAAGGTATTAAAACACTACTATCTAC
>CACABZ010000008.1 GCA_902530885.1 uncultured Pelagibacteraceae bacterium | reverse complement strand
AGTATCACGATAGATTTAACTATCACAAAAAATTTATGGAGCTTGAAAATGCTAATTTTAGTATTTCTGTGGACGCTAAGAGTTTCGATAAAAGGCTTAAAGGTTTAAAATGGATAACACCAAAATACATTATTAATCCAGACTTAGAACTTAAAATGTTAATTGATAGTAAAAAAATAATTAAAGAAAACTCTATTAACTCTGTGAACTCAATAATCATAACTGATTATCAAATATTTCAACCTTTTTTAAATTTTAAAACTGTATCCCCACTAAAATGGTACGACAATATGAGCATACCTAGTACTAAAAATCCAAATTTTCAGTTTTATAAAAATTATGTTTATAACAATTTAAAAAGACAGAAAATTAAAAAAGTTTTTTTATTAGATAAAACAAATTGGATGATCGAGGATATTTTTGATGATAAAAGTTGTCTAATCTTCAAGGAACTAAATCAAATTCTTGTAGAGGTAAATATTGAAGATTGTTTTAAGTCTTAGTGTATAATCAATAAGATGAAATGGATTAAAAAATTAGCAATAATTTTATTTGATTTTTTAGATCAAAATTTACACCAAAAGAGAATTTATTATTTTTTCAAAAAAAGAAGAATAGATTTGGATTTTTGCGTAGATGTGGGTGCTCATCTAGGTTTGTATACCGATTTAATGTTAAAGATAAATAATAAAGCTAAAATTTTACTTTTCGAACCACAGAACTTTTATTTTGAGAAATTAAAGAAAAAATATAAAAAAAATAAAAATATTAAAATTTTCGACTTTGCGCTATCAGATAAAAAAACAAAAAAAACTCTTTATGTTAATAAACATGATTTAACCTCATCGCTAAAATTAAATATAAATAATAATTTATATTTTAGATTAAAAGCATTTTTATTTAATACTTCAGTTTCTGGTATGATAAGAAAAAAAGAAAAAATAAAGACTAATACTTTAAATAATATATTACCAAAAAAAAAAATAATAATAGATTTTATTAAAATTGATACTGAAGGTTATGAACTTGAAGTAATTAAAGGAATTTCAAAAAAAATTTTTTCAACTAGATATTTATTAGTAGAATTTCACTCAAAAAAAACTTACAAAAGTTACTCCCCCGAAGGAATTCATGATTATTTGATTAAAAATGGGTTTGAATTAATAAAAACTTTTCATTTTCCTTTATCGACTTTTGAGGACAGAATTTATGAGAATATTAATTTTAAAAGAATTTAATTTTTTTTGTAAATTTCATTTATCACAACGTTTCCTCTCCTTAACACAAATATTTTTTTATAATTATCTGGAATTTTATATTTTTTAAGAAACTTTGGATTTCTTTCATAAACTCTATTTGTGAAAATATAATCTTGATTTAAATGTTTGGTACCAGTCAGAATTAATCTTTCATTTTCACTTTCACTCATGATTAATTTTGTGTAATTTAAAGGGGTAAAACTTGCTGTTCGAACTTGAACCTTCTTTAATTTATTTTTATCTGCATCAAATATTATTTGTCTTAAACTTTCTGCATTACCTAACCCCCAATAATCAATTTCAAATAATTCATTAGCCCTTTTTTCTACTAAAAAATTAAAATAAATGTTCTGATACGGATGTAATTTTATCAAATTTACAATATTAGTAATTAGAGCGACCATAAATATTGTAAATACAAATGTTTTATAGATTTTATTCTTAAACATCTTAAATATTATCTCAGCAGAAAAGATCATAAAATAAACTAATCCTGGATAGATAAAATATAAGTGTCTCCATCCTCCATAAAGAGTTGAATTTAATAAAATGATCATAAAGATTGGAGTTATTAAAAAAAATAAAAAGAAAAAATCTTTTTTTTCTTCTTGGGAATTCCAAAATTTGTTCGTGCTTTCTAAGTTCAAAATATTCGCCCCTAATTTGTGTAAAACTTTAAAAAATCCGTGCAAAAATAAAATTAAAAATAAAGGAGGTGTAGTAATTAATACCCACATAGGGATATAATGCCATGGCAAAGATTGTCCACTTACATAAGACCCTAAATACAGAACTTCCCCAGCCCAATGGTATTTCGAAAATGTAATAAAAATTTGAATGAAATTTAAAATTGGATCTGACCACAAGAATGGCCAAAACAATACAGTTAGAAACGGGCAAATTATTAAAAACAAGACCAGTTTAAATAAATTATCACTAATTTTAAAATCTTTTTCCAGATAAGAGAAAAACAAAAAAGATAGAAAAAGAACTAACAAATAAATGCCTAAAATTCTTACTTGAATAGCGATAGCTAAAAGCAATGATAGCAATAATATATTTTTAAAACTGAAATTTTGAAATAACTTTATCATATAATAAATCACCATCACTGTTAAAGACATGAATAAAATATCCTTAGAGTTATAAAATGACTCAGCAAAAATTCTTGGAGAAGTGAAATAAATAAAAGATGATAATAAAGCTAAATTTTTATTTTTAAACCTATCTAAAATTACATTATAAAAAAAATATCCAGAGATTATAAATATAATATAATTAGCAAAATGCTTTACATGAAAAGGATTGCCGAGATTTAAATAATCAAAATTGTTATTAAAAAAAGCAATGAAGGTATCAAATATTGCTCCGTAGTATAAAAGTCTTCCATCTACTAAATCATAATAATATTCCATGTCTTTAATCTGAGATTTTAAATTTTGTAAGATTTCAAAATTGAGAGAAAAAGTATCAAGAATATAAATTAACCAAAAGTATCCAGCTGTTCTGTGAAATGGATCGTCTATATAGATACTGTAATCCTTAAATATAAAATAACCAACCACTACAAAAGAAATAAAAAAGATAAATAGAAAATACTTTATTATCAAATTGTTAAGCTTTTTATACATATATTATTTACAATATAGTTAATTTCTTTTATAAAAACTTTTTTAATATTAAACAACTAATAATACTAATTTTAATTATGAACATACACGAATACCAAGCAAAACAACTGTTAAAAAAATATAATGCACCCGTACCTGAAGGAGTTGTCATTCTAAATGAAAATGAAATTGAAAATAAGATAAACGATTTAACTTATAAATCATATGTTTTAAAAGCCCAAATCCATGCAGGAGGGAGAGGCAAAGCTGGTGGAGTAAAACTTATCTCTAATAAAAAAGATTTAATTTCAGAAGCAAAAAAAATGTTTGGCAAAATCCTCAAAACACCACAGACTGGACCAGAGGGTAAAAAAGTAATGAGGCTCTACGTTGAGGAGGCTTCTGAAATATCAAAAGAATTTTACCTATCGTGCTTAATTGATAGACAAAGTTCAAAAATTGCATTTATAAGTAGCACTGAAGGCGGAATGGATATAGAAAAAGTTGCAAAAGACAATCCAGAAAAAATTATCACAACAAAAATTGAATTCAAAGATGATATCAATATAAAAGATATTGATAAGATTTTAGAGCCATTTGCATTTGATAATAGTCAAAAAAAAGAAAGTCAAAACTTAATACGCTCAATTTTTAAAACTTTAATTAATACTGATGCAAGTCTAATAGAAGTTAACCCTTTAATAGTTACCAAATCGAATCGCATAAAATGTTTAGATGCAAAAATGAATTTTGATGACAATGCGCTGTTCAGAAGACCAGAAATTTTAGAATTAAGAGATCTTAATGAGGAAGATCCAAAAGAAATTGAGGCAAGCAAATATGACTTGGCATATATAAAACTTAACGGAAACATCGGTTGTATGGTAAATGGCGCTGGTTTAGCGATGGCAACAATGGACATAATTAAACTTTATGGCCAAGAGCCCGCAAATTTTTTAGATGTTGGAGGTGGAGCGTCTAAAGAAAAAGTTTCAGCAGCCTTCAAACTTATAATGTCTGATAAAAATGTAAAAGGTATTTTAATAAATATTTTTGGAGGAATAATGAGATGTGATGTTCTCGCAGCAGGAGTAGTTGAGGCAGCAAAAGAAACAAATTTAGAAGTTCCACTAGTAGTTAGATTAGCAGGGACTAATTTTAAAGAAGGAAAGAAAATTTTAGAAGAATCGAAGTTAAAAATTTTATCTGCCTCTGATCTAAATGATGCAGCAAAAAAAATTGTTGAGGCTATAAAATAAATGTCTATATTAGTAGATAAAAACACAAAAGTCATTTGTCAGGGATTTACTGGAGCTCATGGAACTTTTCATTCAGAACAAGCTTTAAAGTATGGTACACAGTTAGTAGGCGGCGTTACCCCCAAAAAAGGGGGACAAATTCATCTTGGTCTTCCTGTTTTTAATTCAGTTCAAGAAGCAAAAGATAAAACAAAGGCTAACGCGTCGATGATTTATGTACCGCCAAAATTTGCTGCTTCAGCAATTATCGAGGCAATAGACTCAGAAATTGAACTAATTGTTTGTATCACTGAAGGTATACCCGTTATTGATATGATAAAGGTTAAAAATTTATTAAAAAAAAATAAGAGCAGGCTTATAGGACCAAACTGTCCAGGAATAATAACACCAAATCAATGTAAAATTGGAATAATGCCAGGTGATATACACATGGAGGGTTCAGTAGGTATAGTATCAAGATCAGGCACATTAACGTACGAAGCAGTTGCTCAGACTTCGTCAAATAATTTAGGTCAATCTACATGCATTGGAATTGGCGGAGATCCGATCAACGGGACAAACTTTATTGACTGTTTAGAATTATTTTTGAAGGATGATAATACCCAATCAATTGTAATGATAGGGGAAATTGGCGGCACTGCCGAAGAAGAAGCCGCAGAATTTATTAAAAGGTCTACAATAAAAAAACCTATTGTTGGTTTTGTAGCAGGTCTCACAGCACCACCTGGTAGACGTATGGGCCATGCTGGCGCTATAATTTCTGGTGGTAAAGGCGGAGCTAATGACAAGATTGAAACAATGAAATCCGCGGGAATTACTATTTCTAAATCTCCAGCAGATATAGGCAAGACGCTTTTTGAAAAACTAAAGGCTTGATTTTACAGAATTTGTGATATTATTAATTATTAATGTCAATTGATAAGAATAATCAAAAGTATAAAAAGACCTCATTTTTAACAGGAGTTAATAGCGATTATATAGAGGAATACTATTCATTGTATCTTCAAAATCCCAAGCTTTTAACAAGTGACTGGATTGAATTTTTTGAGGGTTTAAAAGATGATTCCAGCAACATTTTACAAAACATAAAAGGACCTAGTTGGAATCCTAAAAAAATTAAGCAAATAGATCTTACCTTAAAAGATAAATCTAAAATTGAGGAAGAAGTTTCTGAGCTTACCTCGATAAAACAAGCCTCTACAGATTCAGTTAGAGCAATTATGCTAATAAGAGCGTATAGAATTAGAGGACATTTAATAGCTAATTTAGATCCGTTAAATTTACAAACCAAAGAAGAGCATCCAGAATTGAGACCAGAAACCTACGGATTTAAAAAGAGTGACTATAGCAGAAAAATATTTTTAGATGGAGTTCTTGGTCTACAGTATGGAAGCTTGAATGAAATTTTAACAATATTAAAAAATACTTATTGTTCTAATATTGGTTATGAATTCATGCATATGAGTGATCCAGATGAAAAAGCTTGGGTTCGTAATAGAATAGAGGGGCCAGAAAAAACTATTGCTTTCACAGATAATGGAAAAAAAGCAATACTTAATAAGATTATTGAAGCAGAGGGTTTCGAAAAGTATTTGCAAGTAAAATTTGTTGGCACGAAAAGATTCGGGCTAGATGGAGGTGAGTCTCTAATTCCTGCTTTAGAACAAATCATAAAACGAGGTGGAAATTTAGGAGTAAAAGAAATTAAAATAGGAATGCCTCATAGAGGTAGACTCAACGTTCTTGCAAACGTTATGGGTAAACCTTTCAAAGCAATTTTCAGCGAGTTTTTTGGAAAAGGTATCTCCGCCAAAGAAGATTTTGAAGGAGATGTAAAATATCATTTAGGAGCATCGTCAAATAGAGAGTTTGATGGAAACATTGTTCATATTAGTTTAACAGACAATCCTTCCCATTTAGAAGCAGTAAATCCTGTTGTGTTAGGCCAAGTAAGAGCTAAACAATTTTTCCATAATGATCCAAGCCGAAAATCAGTTGTACCAGTTTTAATTCATGGTGACGCAGCATTTGCTGGGCAAGGAGTTGTTGCAGAATGTTTCGCAATGTCTGGTTTGCCAGGTCATAACATCGGTGGAACTATTCATGTAATTGTAAACAATCAAATTGGTTTTACCACTGCACCAAGGTTTGCAAGATCATCTCCTTATCCCTCAGATGTTGCAAAGCTATCTCAAGCACCTATATTTCATGTTAATGGTGATGATCCTGAGGCAGTAGTTCATTGCGCGAAAATAGCTACAGAATATAGACAAAAATTTAATAGGGATGTTGTTATAGACATGGTTTGCTACAGAAGATTTGGCCATAATGAGGGTGATGAACCATCTTTCACTCAACCTATAATGTATAAAAAGATAAGTTCTCACCCAACAACATTAAGCATATATAGTAAAAAAATATCTTCCGAAGGATTATCAAACGAAAACGAAATAGAAAATAAAAAACAAGAATTTAAAAAATTTTTAGAAAACGAATTTAATTCATCCAAAAACTATAAATCTGAACTCAAATGGTTTGATGGGGTTTGGTCAAGATTTAAACCAGGTTTAGGCAAAGATAAAAGAGGAGTGAGTGGAGTAGATAAAAAAACAATTATAAACACTGGAAAAAAGATTGCAGAAATACCAAAAAATTTTGTTATACATAAAACCTTAAAAAAAATATTGGAGCAAAAACAAAAAATGTTTACCGAAGGTGCTCCGATAGATTGGTCAACAGCGGAGTCTCTTGCTTTTGGGACATTGTTAATTGATGGTTTTTCTGTAAGGTTGTCTGGTCAAGACTCAGCGCGAGGCACTTTTAGCCAAAGACATTCAGTTTTAAGAAATCAGGATAATCACGACAGATATATACCTCTAAATAATCTAGGAAAAAAACAAAAAAAATTTGAAATAATTGACAGTTTATTGTCAGAATTAGCAGTGCTAGGATTTGAATTTGGTTACTCATTGTCTGAGCCTGAAACACTTGTATTGTGGGAGGCTCAATTTGGAGATTTTGCTAATGGAGCACAAGTAATAATAGATCAGTTTATTACTTCAGGCGAATCTAAGTGGGGGAGAGCAAGTGGTTTAGTTTTATTGCTACCACATGGTTATGAAGGACAAGGTCCAGAGCATTCTTCTGCAAGACTTGAAAGATTTTTACAGATGTGTGCTGGTGAAAATATACAAGTTGTAAATTGTACTACACCAGCAAATTATTTCCATGCTCTTAGAAGGCAAATGCATAGAGAATTTAGAAAACCTCTAATAGTTATGACACCAAAATCTTTATTAAGAAATAAAAGATGTGTTTCGTCAATTGAAGATTTTTCTAAAAAAAACAGTTTTCATAGGGTTCTCGAAGATCATGCATACACAAAAGATTCTAAAACAATAAAATTAAAATCAGATAAAAAAATTGAGAAAGTAGTAATGTGTTCTGGAAAAATTTACTTCGATTTGCTAGAAGCCAGAGAAAAATCAAAAAATGATAAATGCGTACTTACAAGAATAGAGCAACTGTATCCTTTTCCGGCAAAAACATTGGCAAAAATTTTAAAAAGATACAAAAATGCTAAATTTATTTGGTGCCAAGAAGAACCAAAGAACATGGGCGCATGGAACACTGTGAGAAATTATATCGATAGAACACTTGAAATAATAGAATTTAAAAAAGCAAGAGTAAAATATGTTGGAAGAAATGCCTCATCCACAACAGCAACAGGAAACTATAATAAACATCTTGCAGAACAAAATAAAATATTAGAAAAAATAGTAGGAAAATTAAATTAATGTCAAATAAAATTATTGTACCAACTTTAGGAGAGTCGATCACAGAGGCCACTGTTTCAAAGTGGCTTAAAAATCAAGGAGATTCGGTCTCTTCAGATGAACCAATAGTTGAATTGGAAACTGACAAGGTAAACGTTGAGGTTCCTTCCCCATCAAGTGGAACGTTGGAAAAAATTATTATTAAAGAGGGTGACACTGTTAAAGTAGGCGCTTTACTAGGTTCTGTTTCTGTCTCAAAAAAAATTTCGAGCTCCGTCGAAGAAGAAAAAGTTTATGATCCTCCGATAAAAAAAAATATTGAAACAAATAAGAAAAAATCCAAAATCAAAGAGAGCCAACCACATAAGTCAGTTGAGCAAGACAATGATGAAAAAAAAATATTTGACGATGAACCATTAATTCTAGAAAAAGAAACAGAAAGTAAAATTGATAAACCACTTATTTTAGATAAATTGCACATAGAGGAGAAGATTGAAAAAAAAGCTGCCGCCCAAGATGTCCAAAAAATAACAAGAATATCACCTGCAGCAAGAAAACTCGCAACGGACCAAAATATTGATCCCAATTCTTTAAAAGGATCAGGAAAAAATGGAATAGTTCTTAAAGAAGATGTTATGAATTTAATGGGCTTGAAACCTCAACCATCTGAAAGAAAAATTGTTCACGGACCCGAAGAAAGAATTAAAATGACCAGGTTAAGAATAACAATTGCAAAAAGATTAAAAGAGGCACAAGAAAATGCTGCGATGCTTACCACTTTTAATGAAGTCGACATGAGCGAAGTTATAACTATGAGAAATAATTACAAAAAAGATTTTTTGGAGAAATACTCGGTAAAACTTGGTTTTATGTCTTTTTTTGTTAAATCATGTGTAATAGGTTTAAAAAATTATCCTGCAATAAACGCTGAAATACAAGGCGATGAAATAGTCTACAAAAACTATTATAATATTAGTATAGCTGTAGGTACTGATAAAGGTTTGGTGGTACCAGTTCTTAAAAATACCGATGAAATGTCTTTCGCTGAAATTGAGAAAAATATAATGTCATTAGGTAATAAAGCTAGGGAAGGCAAAATAACTATTGAAGACCTTCAAGGAGGCACTTTTACTATTACAAACGGTGGAATATATGGATCTATGTTATCAACTCCAATTCTTAACCCTCCTCAATCAGCAGTTTTAGGTATGCATAATATTGTTGAGAGACCAGTTAATTACAATGGTGAAGTTAAAATAAGACCAGTAATGTATTTAGCTTTGTCTTATGATCACCGAATAATTGACGGCAAAGAAGCTGTGTCCTTTTTAAAAATAATTAAAGATTCTTTAGAACAACCTAAGAGACTTTTTCTGGATTTATAATTAATGAATAAAGTATATGATTTAATAGTAATTGGTGGTGGCCCAGGCGGTTATGTATGTGCAATAAGAGCTGCGCAACTTGGTTTAAGGGTAGCTTGCGTTGAGAGCAGAGGAACTTTAGGGGGAACATGCTTAAATGTTGGTTGTATACCTTCAAAAAGTCTACTTAACTTATCCGAAAATTATAAAAAAGTTAAAAATAACTTTAGTCAACAAGGTATTGAAGTTGGAGAAGTGAAACTTAATATAAAAAAAATGATGTCCAATAAAAATAAATCTGTGCAAATTTTAACTAAAGGAATTGAGTTTTTATTTAAGAAAAATAAAGTTGATTATTTTAAAGGAAAAGGTGTAATTTTTTCTCCAAGTGATGTAATCGTCTACAATGATGGTAAAAAGCTTTCTTATAAAACTAAAAATATTGTAATTGCGACTGGTTCATCGCCAATGAGTCTTCCTGGTATTGATATAGATGAAAAAAATATTATTTCATCTACTGGGGCCCTATCTTTTAGTTCAGTTCCAAAATCAATGGTCGTAATAGGAGGTGGCTATATCGGATTGGAAATGGGTTCTGTTTGGTCTAGATTAGGAACAGAGGTCACTGTCATAGAGAATCTGGATTTTATAACACCTGGTATGGACCGCGAAATATCAAATGAATTTAAAAAAATTTTAATTAAACAAGGAATTAAATTTAAGTTAAATTGCAAAGTGCTTTCCGTAATTAATAAGGATAATAAAGTTGAGGTTCAGTTTGAGGACAACAACAATAAAACTAAAGAAAATATCATAGTGGATAAGGCTCTGATTTCAGTGGGTAGAAAGCCTTTCACCGAGGGGCTAAACTTGTCTAAAATAGGAGTTAAAAAAGACTCCAAAGGTAAAATCAAGGTTGATAAAAAACTACAAACTAATATTAAAAATATTTACGCCATTGGAGATGTAATTGATGGTCCAATGCTAGCACATAAAGCCGAGGAAGAGGGCATTGCAGTAGCAGAAATATTGGCAGGTCAATCTGGTCACGTAAATTATGATGTAATACCAGGTGTGATATATACTTCTCCCGAAGTCGCTTATGTGGGAAAAACAGAGGAAACTTTGAAAAAAAATAACATAGATTTCAAGGTTGGTAAATTTCCATTCATGGCTAATTCTCGAGCAAAAGTGAATAATGAAACAGAGGGTTTTGTAAAAATTCTAGCCGACACAAAAACTGATAGAGTTTTAGGAGTTCATATAATAGGGCCTCATTGCGGTGATATGATAGCTGAAATGGCACTAGCAATGGAATTTGGAGCGAGTTCTGAGGACATTGCAAGAACTTGCCATGCACATCCAACTCACACAGAAGCCATTAAAGAGGCTGCATTAGCTGTTGATAAAAGACCAATTCATTTCTAATTATCAAAATATTTAATTAAATTCTTAGGTATGGAAGTTCCTGTCCTTTTACCAAAGATTTTTAATCACCCATTTACTTATAAAAACGAGTCGATAAAGAATTTAAATCAGGGCGACTTTGTTTTAGTGCAGTTTGGAAAAAAAAAAGAAATAGGCATCGTCTGGGACAAAATAGAGTCGACAAACAAAAATATTAAATTAAAAAAGATAGTGAAAAAATTACCTAACTTAAAAATTAATAAAAAACTAATAAAATTCATAAATTGGTTTTCAAAATACAATTTAGCTCCAAAAGGTTTAATTTTAAAAATGTGTCTAGCAAACCAAAAAAAATTTGAAAACAAAGAACAAATAATGGAAAAATTTGAAAATCTTGAAAATACTAATTTTGATTTAAATCCTGAGCAAAAAAAGGCTGTGGATGAATTAAATAAGGAAAATAATAAATTTAATGTTAAGGTTTTACTTGGAGTAACGGGATCAGGTAAAACTTTAGTTTATTTTGAGAAAATTAAAAAAATACTTAAAGAAAAAAAACAAGTTTTAATATTACTTCCTGAAATTTTTTTAACTTCTCAATTTAAAGAGAGATTTAAAAATTTTTTTGGGTTTGAACCGTTTTTGTGGCACTCAAAAATCACAAAAAAAAACAAAAGATTGATTTGGAATTCAATTCATAAAAATAATATTAAGATAATAATAGGTGCGCGTTCCGCCTTGTTTTTGCCATTTAAAAAGTTAGGTTTGATAATTGTGGATGAAGAGCACGATCCATCTTACAAACAAGAAGATCAAGTAATTTACAATGCAAGGGATATGGCTATTTCACGAGCATATATAGAAAATATTCCAATATGTCTAGTAACGTCCGTACCTTCTTTAGAAACATATCACAATATTGAAATTGGGAAGTATAAAAAGATTACACTATCTAAAAGATTTAAAAATTACCCATTTCCAAAAACTAAAGTTATTAATATTAAATTAAATAGTCTAAAAAATAATTCTATTTCGCTAGAAACTATTTCTGTTGTTAAAGAATATTTAAAAAAAGGAAATCAGATATTATTTTTTTTAAATAGACGAGGTTATTCACCTTTTTTAATATGTAAGAAATGCGGTTACAAATATATCTGCCCTAATTGCTCAATTTATCTTACATATCACAAAATTTTAAAAAAAGTAGTTTGTCATCATTGTGGTTTTAAAAGTGATATAAATAAAAAGTGTAATTTAGAAAATTTAAAATGTGATTTTTCAATGTATGGCCCAGGTGTAGAGAGAGTTTATGATGAAGTGAAAGATATATTTAATGACAAAAAAATCAAAATATTTTCAAGTGATTATTTAGAATCTAAAAAAAAAGAAAATGATATTATTGATCTTATCGAAAGACATGATGTTGACATTCTTGTTGGAACTCAAATGATTTCAAAAGGATTTAATTTTCCTAAGTTAAACTGCATTGTTGTGGTTGACGCTGATTTTACAGGGAGAGGTTTTGATTTAAGAACAACTGAGAAAAATATTCAGCTATATAATCAATTAAGTGGAAGAGCAGGGAGATTTTCATCTGAATCTATAATAATATATCAGACAATTAATCCTGAGCATCAAACTCTTAAAGATGTTATAATTAATAATCCAGAGAAGTTTCTAGTTAACGAACTTGTTTTAAGGAAAGAAAATAACCTTCCGCCTTTCAAACGTCTTATAGCAATTATTATATCTGCGACATCCAGAGAGAACAGTTTTAGGGCTGCCCAAGAGGTTAAAAAAAGATTAAACATTAATAAAAATTTAGAAATCCTAGGCCCTGTAGACTCTCCTATTTTTAAGAGAAAAAATAAATTTAGAACAAGATTGCTGATTAGATGTAATGGAAAAGTTTTAGGCCAAAATATAGTATCAAAAACTTTAAAAAAATTGAAAATATCACAAAAAATTAAACTTACAGTTGATGTAGATCCAATAAATTTTACCTAACTTAATATATCACCTTGAAGAGATCTATGTCCTATGCTAGGAACCAGAATTCTTTAATAATCATAGCAGGATAAAAGTGAGTATATCGAAAACATTTTCTAGCGAGACCTCAGGAAGATACGCCTCGGCGATATTTGAGGTTGCGGAAGAGGCTAAAGAGTTTGATCAAACTGAAAAAGACTTAAGATCAATACTTATCCTATACAATTCAAACAAATACCTAAGTGATTTTATTAAAAACCCAACTCAGAATATTAAATCTCAAGAAAGCCTCATTTTAAAAATTTCTGAAGTTATGGGATTATCTAAGAATTTGAAAAATTTTTTATTATTGCTTGTAAAAAAAAGAAGAATATTTTTTATAGATAATATTATCAAAAGATTTTTGGAATTAGTTTCAAAAAAGAAGGGCAAGGTAAAAGCTTCTTTAGTTTCTTCAAAAAAGCTTTTGGAAAACGAAATTTTAGATATATCAAATGAAATATCTAAATCTATTAAATCTCAAGTGGAGCTAAAATATAGCATAGATAAGAGTTTAATAAGTGGAATAAAATTACAAGTTGGTAGTTTATTAGTTGACTCTTCGTTAAAGAATAAAATTAAGAAATTAAAAATGCAAATGATTGAAAATTAAAATGGAAATTAACCCATCAGAAATTACAAAATTACTAAAAGAGCAGATAAAGAGCCTTGGTGATCAAACCGAAGTATCAGAAGTTGGAAAAGTTTTAACAGTTGGTGACGGTATAGCGAGAGTTTATGGCCTTGATAATGTGCAAGCTGGAGAAATGGTTGAGTTTAATGATGGATCCAAAGGAATGGCACTAAATTTAGAAAGCGACAATGTTGGAGTCGTAATTTTTGGAGATGATAGACAAATTAAAGAGGGAGATATCGTAAAAAGAACAAAGTCTATAGTAGATGTTCCGGTGGGAAAGGAGTTACTTGGAAGAGTTGTAGATGGACTTGGAAATCCTATAGATGGAAAAGGAACATTATCTGAAAAAATTTTAAGAAAAAGGGTCGAAGTTAAAGCTCCAGGAATCATTCCAAGACAGTCAGTGAACGAGCCCATGCAAACAGGTTTAAAAGCTATCGATAGTTTAATTCCGATCGGCAGAGGCCAAAGAGAATTAATTATTGGAGACAGACAAACCGGCAAAACAGCAGTCGCAATTGATACTATAATTAACCAAAAAGCTATTAATGAAACAAAAGACGAGAGTAAAAAATTATATTGTGTTTATGTTGCAATTGGGCAAAAAAGATCAACCGTTGCTCAAATTGTTAAAACTTTGGAAGATGCTGGTGCCATGAAGTATACAACAGTTGTTTCAGCTACTGCTTCCGACTCCGCTCCTCTTCAATTTTTAGCACCCTACACTGGATGTACTATTGGAGAATATTTTAGAGATAATGGAATGCATGCTTTAATAATTTATGACGATTTATCAAAACAAGCAGTTGCATATAGACAAATGTCCCTCTTACTAAGAAGGCCTCCAGGTAGAGAAGCATACCCAGGGGATGTTTTTTATTTACATAGTAGACTATTAGAGAGAGCAGCAAAATTAAATCAGAAAAATGGGGGTGGTTCTTTAACAGCACTACCTATTATAGAAACCCAAGCGGGAGACGTATCAGCTTACATTCCAACAAATGTAATATCAATTACAGATGGTCAAATATTTTTAGAAACAGAATTATTCAATCAAGGTATTCGTCCAGCCGTGAATGTAGGTCTATCAGTATCAAGAGTAGGTTCTGCCGCTCAAACCAAGGCAATGAAAAAGGTTGCAGGATCAATTAAACTTGAGCTCGCTCAGTACAGAGAGATGGCTGCCTTTGCTCAATTTGGTTCTGACTTAGATGTTTCGACCCAAAAACTTTTAAATAGGGGATCAAAACTTACTGAACTTTTAAAACAGAATCAATATTCACCAATGACCGTTGCTGAACAAGTAATATCTATATTCACTGGGGTTAATGGTTTTTTAGACGATACAGAATTAGGCAACATAAAAAAATTTGAAATTAATTTGTTAGATGAGATTAACAATAATAATTCCGACATTATTGATGAAATTAACTCTACCGGTAAATTAGAGGAAAACACAAAGAACAAATTAATTAGCGTTATAGAAAAGATAAAAAAGGGGAAAAATATTTAATGCCAAGTTTAGATGATTTAAAAAAAAGAATTAAAAGTGTTAAGTCGACACAAAAAATAACAAAAGCCATGAAAATGGTAGCAGCTGCTAAGCTTAAAAAAGCACAAGAAAGTGCTGAAAATGGAAGACCATACAGTGAAAAAGTACAAAATATCATCTTAAATCTTACAAAGTCAATTAATGATCCTAATAATGCGCCAAAGCTGCTCATAGGTACCGGCAAAGACGAGGTTCATTTATGCGTTGTTATGACTGCTGATAGGGGTTTATGCGGCGGGTTTAATACAAATATTTGCAAATTAGCAAAAAAACATTTTAGAAAAATTACAAAAGAGGGAAAAAAGTTAAAAATTATTACAATTGGAACTAAAGGTTATGATCAAATTAAAAGTGAATATGGCAAATATGTAATCAAAAAGATTAATTTTAAGAATAAAAAAAAATTATCATTTATAGAGGCAAATGAGATAGGAAAAGTAATTTTAAGACTATATGAACAAAATGAATTTGATAAATGTTATATTTTTTTTAACAGCTTTAAAAATGTAATAACACAAATACCAAGATCAGAATTAATAATCCCTGCAACCTCTTTAAGTGATTTGCAATCTTCCAAGGATAAAAATACAGATTATGAAGAGACACATAGTTACGAGTTTGAACCTGAAGAGGATGAAATTTTAAACGAACTATTGCCAAAAAACATATCTGTTCAAATATTAAAAGCATTTCTTGAAAATGCAGCGAGTGAACAAGGATCTAGAATGACGGCTATGGATAATGCAACTCGAAATGCAGGCGATTTAGTTGAAAAACTTACTATTAACTACAATCGAAGTAGACAAGCATCAATTACCAAAGAACTAATTGAAATTATATCTGGAGCGGAAAGTTTATAATGAATAATGATGGAACTATAACACAACTAATTGGAGCAGTGGTAGATGTAAAATTTGATGGAGACCTTCCAGAAATTTACACAGCTTTAGAAGCGAATAATAGTGGAAATAAACTTATCCTTGAAGTTGCCCAACATTTGGGCGAGAGCAGTGTAAGAACTATAGCTATGGACTCAACAGAGGGGTTAAAAAGAGGCGATAAAGTAAAAAATACAAAAGCTCCAATAAGCGTCCCAGTTGGTCCTGAAACTTTAGGAAGGATAATAAATGTAATAGGCCAGCCTATTGACGAGAAAGGTGAAGTTAGCACTAAGGAGAAGTGGCCAATACA
Organism: uncultured Pelagibacteraceae bacterium; assembly: GCA_902530885.1. Lineage (GTDB taxonomy): Bacteria > Pseudomonadota > Alphaproteobacteria > Pelagibacterales > Pelagibacteraceae > Pelagilacustribacter. The sequence goes on along the minus strand of CACABZ010000008.1, from coordinate 14,796 downwards.
TAGAGATGCTCCTAAATTTACAGATCAATCGACAGAGACTGAAATTTTAGTAACTGGCATTAAAGTCATTGACTTGTTGGCGCCATATGCAAAAGGAGGAAAAATAGGTTTGTTTGGAGGAGCAGGAGTTGGAAAAACTGTTACCATAATGGAGCTAATTAATAATATTGCAAAAGCGCATGGTGGCTTTTCGGTTTTTGCAGGAGTGGGTGAAAGAACTAGAGAAGGAAATGATCTTTACCATGAAATGATTGAATCAGGCGTTATTAAAAAAGATGGAAAAGGTTCAAAAGCAGCATTAGTTTACGGTCAAATGAATGAGCCTCCTGGAGCTAGAGCTAGAGTAGCTTTAACAGGACTAACGGTAGCAGAATATTTCAGAGATAAAGAGGGACAAGATGTTTTATTCTTTGTCGATAATATTTTTAGATTTACCCAAGCAGGATCTGAAGTTTCAGCTCTTTTAGGAAGGATACCCTCAGCAGTTGGTTATCAACCAACTTTGGCAACAGACATGGGAAATCTACAAGAACGAATTACTTCAACTGGTAAGGGGTCCATCACTTCAGTACAAGCAATTTATGTGCCTGCAGATGACTTAACAGACCCAGCTCCAGCAACTTCTTTTTCACATTTAGATGCAACTACAGTTTTATCAAGACAAATTGCTGAACTAGGTATTTATCCAGCAGTAGATCCACTTGATTCTACCTCAAGAATATTAGATCCAAGGGTTGTAGGTGAAGAGCATTACAAAGTAGCTAGAGAAGTTCAAAGAATTCTTCAAGCTTACAAATCATTACAAGATATTATAGCAATTTTGGGAATGGATGAACTATCAGAAGATGATAAACTTACAGTTGCTAGAGCTAGAAAGATACAAAGATTTTTATCCCAACCATTTTTTGTTGCTGAAGTATTCACTGGTTCACCTGGTAAACTAGTTGATTTGGATTCAACAATTAAAGGATTTGACGCTATTTGCAAAGGTGAATATGACGATTTACCTGAAGCAGCTTTTTATATGGTTGGATCAATAGAGGAAGTGGTAGAGAAAGCCGAAAAATTAGAAAAAGATTCTCAAAAATAATGAGCCTGAACTTCAATTTAGAAATAATTAGCCCAGATAAAAAAATTTTTGTTGGTGAGACATCAGAGATTATAATTCCAGGATTTGAGGGGTATATGACTGTTCTCAAAGAACACATCCCTTTCATAACTTTTTTAAGACCAGGGATTATTGATGGAAAGAACCTATCAGATCAACTTTTTGTTGAGGAAGGTACAGTTGAATTTTCAAAAAACAAATTATTGATTTTAAGCTCAACCGCAATTTTTTTAAAAGAATTACAAAAAGACAAAAAAGATTCATTAAGGCAAGAGGCTGAAAAACTACTATCAAGTAATAATATTTCTGACAAGCAGAGATATATTTTAAGTTACAAAGTTGATACGCTTAAACAAATCAATTGATAAATTTTTCTATCTCGTATGTCAAACTATCATAAACATTTTTTTTAAAATCAACAATAATATTTGGTAATAGTTTAAAGTTAATCCATTTCCACTCAATGAATTCAGGATTTTGAGTTTTTAAATTAATTTCATTTTCATTACCAAAAAACCTAACGATAAACCATCTCTGCTTTTGTCCTCTAAATTTTCCTTTCCAAATTTTACCTATTAAATTTGGAGGTAGCTCATATACAAAGGTTTTTTCAATTTCTTTCAAAATTTTTACGCTTTTGATGTTCGTTTCCTCATGTAATTCCCTATACATAGCTTGAATCGGCTGTTCATTTTTATCTATCCCTCCTTGAGGCATTTGCCATTTGTCTATCGGATTGTCTTTTCGCTTTCCAACAAAAACCTCATTATTTTTATTTAAAACTATTATCCCAACTCCTTCTCTTAATGGTAATTTAGTTGTCATAAATCTAGGATTGAAATAGTCTTATAGCATAATTTAATTGATTATCACTCTCAGTATTTATTAAAAAATTTTCACCACTTTCTTTAACTATTATATCGGGCGACACTCCAACCTCAGATATAGATTTTCCTGATGGCAAATAATATTTTGATATAGTTAGTCTTATACCACCGCCATTTTGAAGAGGAATTACTGATTGAACAGACCCTTTGCCATAAGAATTTTCACCTATAATAATTGCTCTTTTATGATCTTTTAAAGCACCAGCAAATATTTCTGATGCTGAAGCCGATCCATTATTGATTAAAACCACTACAGGCTTACCTTTTACACCATCCCCCATTCTTGCAAAAAATTTCCTTGTTTCAGAAACTTTTCTACCCTTTGTTGAGACTATTTCACCGTCATTTAAAAAAAAGTCAGTAATGCTTATAGCTTGACTTAGTAGGCCCCCAGGATTATTTCTAAGGTCAATTATATATCCAATTAATTTATTTCCACTCTCGAAATTTCTTATTTTTTTGAAAAATTGCTTATCACTATTTTCATTAAAAGATTTAAGTCTAACATATCCTATATTTTTTTTATTACCTAAAAGTTTAGCCTCAACAGATTTAACTTCTATTATCTGTCTTTTAATATTGAAAGTAAGAGATTTTTTTACATTTCTTCTTCGAACTGTAAGTTCAATTGAAGATCCTACTGGTCCACGCATTAATTTTACAGCCTCCATCAATGATTTACCTTGAACTTGTTCGTCGTTAATTCTAACTATGTAATCACCTGCTTTAATTCCAGCTTTTTCAGCAGGTGTATCAGCTATTGGTGCTATAACTTTAACTACACCAGCTTCCATCCCTATTTCAATACCTAGGCCTCCAAATTCTCCCTTTGACTCCGTTTGCATACTTTTGAAAAGTTCAGGCGACATATAAGCTGAGTAAGGGTCTAACGATTGCAATACTCCATTAATTGCCGAGTCCATTACATCTGACTGGTCTATTTCATCAACATATTCATCTTTTACTTTTTCAAGAACCTCACCAAATAAATCAATTTTGTTATATAATTTTTCATTTGCATTAGCCAGCAAACCTTCTGTTATAAAAAAAAGTAATAAAAAAATATAAAGTGTTTTTTTTAAATTCATATTAATGCCTTTTCTTTAGGAATATCCTCTGACCACATATTCTCTAAATCATAAAAATTTCTTTTTTCAGGATGAAATAAGTGGACTATTATATCAATTGCGTCCACAAGTTTCCAGTCCTTACTGTCTCTCCCTTCAATTTTGCAGTTATTAAAACCTATTTTTTTTAGCTCAATAATTATATTTTCAGATAAAGATTGCAAATGTCTTGAGGAAGAACCAGATGCAATTATCATGTAATCGGCAATATATGATTTTTTTTTAAGATTAATAGTAACTATATTATTTGCTTTATTATCGTCCAATGTTTTCTCTATAATTTTTTTTAGTTTACTTATTTCCATTAGAACGTTTTCTCAGCTGAGTAGAAGATATGTCTATCCTTTCATTTTTAATAAATATAAAATTTTTTTTACCTCGATATCTATTTATAACAGATTTCATATCATGTTTGTCAAATCCTTTTCTTGGAAAAATCAGAAATTTACACATTTTAAGCAATTTTAAATAGTCTTTCCACCTGTGAAATGAAACCAAGTTGTCACTCCCCATAATAAAAAAGATTTTTCTATTATAGTTCTTTTTAAAATATCTTATAGTGTCAATAGCTCTTACAGATTTTAATCTTGTTTCTAAAAACATTAATTCAATCTTATTGCTTTTTTTAATCAAGCTTTTGCATTTTTCCTGTCTTTTCTTTAAGCTAAAATATGGTCTATCTTTAAATGGGTTTTTTTTTGTGATAATCCAGTAGACTTTTTCTAACTTAAAATTTTTTAAACTTTTTTTTGAAATAAATAAATGCCCTGTATGGGGTGGATCAAAAGTACCTCCAAGAATACCAATAGATTTTATTTTTTTTTTAGACATCTATTTGGGTCTAATAATACCTTTGCCACTTACGATATATTTGTATGAAGTTAGTTGATTTACACCAACTGGTCCTCTGGGAGGTAACTTATTTGTTGAAATTCCAATTTCTCCACCAAATCCAAATTCCCCTCCGTCTGCAAATTGCGTCGAAACATTATGCATTGCAATTGAACTGTTTATATTTTTCAAAAAGTAATTAGTATTGCTTTTATTACTAGATATAATGCAATCAGTATGCATTGTTCCGTAGTCTAATATATGTTGTACAGCTTCCTGAACATTTTTAACACTTTTTACAGAAACTATTGAGTCCAAATATTCTGTTTGCCAATCAATTTTAGTAGCCTTTTTAAGTTTAAAATTGAAAAATTTATTTATCTTATAATCTGCTCTTACCTCACAACCATGATTTAACAAATGATTAACTATCTGAACTCCGTATGTTGAAATGACCTTTTCATTTATTAATAAAGTTTCCATTGCACCGCATATACTTGTTCTTCTCATCTTTGCGTTTAGAATTACTTTTTTAGCCATTTTCAAACTGCTCTTGTTATCAAGATAAATATGACAATTTCCTTCCAAATGTCCTATGACATGTATCTTTGAATATTTTTGTACTTTTGAAACTAACCCACGACCCCCTCTTGGTACAATTACATCTATATATCGACTCATTTTTGACAGCAAGAAATTTACTATTCTCCTATTTTTATTTTCAATAATTTGTAAACAGTTTTGATCTAATTTGTTTTTTTTTAATGCTTTTCTAAATAAGTTGGCTAAAATTTTATTTGAATTAAAGGCTTCAGAACCGCCTCGTAAAATTGCACAATTACCTGACTTAAGACATAATGCAGCAACATCAGCAGTTACATTCGGCCTGCTCTCATAAATTATTCCTATAACACCAATCGATGTTGAAATTTTCTTTATGTTAAGCTTATTTTTTCCACTCCACTGATCTAAGATTTTACCAATAGGATTCTTAAAATTTCTAATTTCTTTAATTGAATTTATGATTCCATTGATTCTTTTATTGTCTAACTTTAGTCTATCCAAGAGATTTCTCCTCTTGAGCTGCCTAATATCTTTTAAGTTTTCTTTAATTATTTTCGATTTATTTTTTTCAATTAGAAAAATATAATCTTTTAGAACTTTTTTAATTTTGTCGTGATGTACATGACTCAATGATCGAAAAGCTTTCCGTGAATTTTTTCCAATATTTATAATATTTTTCATATTACAATTTTACCATATCATCTTTGTGTACCACCTCTGATTTACTAGGATAACCTAAAATTTCGATGATATTATCACTTTGTTTACCTTTAATTTTATCTATTTCCGATGATGAAAATGAAGATAATCCTCTAGCAATACTTTTCTCCCGTTCATCAACAATTAAAATATTTTCACCTTTGCTAAACTCTCCCTTTATTTTAATAATACCAGCTGCTAAAAGACTTTTGCCATTCTCAAGAGCCCTAGCTGCACCATAATCAATAAATATTTTTCCAGAATAACTTAACGAACTTACTATCCATTTTTTTCTTGCATCTAAAGTTGATATTTTTGGAATAAATTTTGTATATTTTTTATTTTGAATCATGTTTTTAATTGGATTATTTTTACTTCCGTTTCCAATAAACATATTACAACCAGCATTCATACAAATTTTTGCAGCATCCAACTTTGTTATCATTCCGCCAGATCCATAATTATTTATTTTTGTATCAGCTAATTTGTATATATCTTTATTTATTTCAGTAACTTCTTTTATAATTTTTTTTTTGCTTTTTTTATCATAAAGTCCATCTACATCAGATAGTATTATTAAAGTATCCGCCCCAATAATTTGAGCTACCCTAGCTGCTAATCTATCATTATCCCCATATTTAATCTCAGTAGTAGCGGTAGTATCATTTTCATTCACTATAGGTATAGCTTTAAGTTTAAATAAATTCTCAAATGTCCTTCTAACATTTAGCGCTCTTCTTCTCTGTTCAGTATCATCTGGAGAAATCAAGATTTGACCAATTTTAAATTTGTTTTTTGTAAAAACCTTTTGAAAATGTTCAGTCAATCGAATTTGTCCTATTGCAGCGATTGCTTGACTCATCTCAAGTTGAATTTTCTTTTGCTTTATTTTTAAATAATTTTGTCCTAATGCAATTGCACCAGAGGATACTATAACGATGTCTCTATTTTGTTTAAATTTTTTAATATCTTTTATTAAACTATTCACCCAATTAGTTTTAAATTTACCTTTTTTATCAATGACAGTTGATGAGCCAAGTTTAATTACTATTTTTTTGGAATTTTTAGTAAGCATTTTTAATAAGTTCTTTTTTAATATTTAATATATCTTTTTTCAAGTTAAGCGAAACTATCTTATATTTCTTTTTAATCTTGTTTTTAAAATCTTTAACTTTTTTGTCAATTTCTTCACTTTCCAAAAGATCTGACTTATTTAAAAAAATAATTTCCTTTTTTAATGATAGAGATTTACTGTATGCCTTTAATTCTTCTCTAATTTTTAAATAATTATCTTCTAAATCATCGCTTGTTAAATCTATAAGGTGTAAGAGAACTTTACATCTTTCAATGTGTCTTAAAAATTTATCTCCCAAACCAATTCCTTTGTGAGCTCCTTCTACTAACCCAGGAATATCTGCCAACGTAACTTCCTTATTATCATAAAAGGCTACTCCTAAATTTGGGTTAATTGTCGTAAAAGGGTAGTCAGCAATTTTTGGTTTAGCTCTAGTGATTGCAGCCAATAGACTAGATTTCCCAGCATTTGGAAGTCCTATTATTCCTATGTCCGCAATTATTTTAAGTTGTAACCACACCCAAAATTCTTCTCCATTTTTTCCATTAGTTTTTTTTCTTGGGGCTCTATTTGTCGAACTTTTAAACCTAACATTTCCCAAGCCTCCATTTCCACCTCGAGCTACTAAATATTTATCTTTATTTTTTTTAAAATCATAAATTAAAGTATTATTATCTTCTTCATAAATTTGAGTGCCTAATGGAACTTTTAAAATTAAGTCTTTGCCATTCGCCCCAGTTTTATTTCTTTTGCTCCCATGCTTTCCATGTTCAGCCTTAAAGTGCTGAGTATATCTGAAGTCAACTAATGTATTAAGATTTCTATCTGCTGCGAAAATAATTGAACCACCAGCTCCACCATCTCCACCATCAGGCCCCCCAAACTCGACATACTTCTCTCTTCGAAAACTAGCTGAGCCAGATCCACCGTTTCCTGCTTTTAAATTTATTTTAGCTTGATCTAAAAATTTCATTTGAAATATATAATAAATAACTTTTGTTATTTATAAACTTAATTGGGAAGTACAGAAACAAAGGTTCTGTTAAATTTTGATTTTCTAAATTTTACTTTTCCTTTAATAAGCGAATATATTGAGTGGTCTTTACCGATGCCGACGTTTGTTCCAGGATGTATTTTGGTTCCTCTTTGTCTTACTATAATATTTCCAGGTATGACAAGTTCATCTCCAAACTTTTTTATACCTAGCCTTCGTCCTTTGCTGTCCCGTCCATTTCGCGATGATCCGCCTGCTTTTTTTGTTGCCATTTATTTTACCGATTTCTTTTCAAGTTTTTTTGTTTGTTTTTTTTCTTCTTTAAAGTCTCTCTTCTTTTTTTCAACTATTTTTACCTCATCAATAATCTTTCCACCTTTAGATAAAATTTTTGTTATTTGAATTTTGGAATGAAGCTGTCTATGCCCATTTTTTTTTCTGGAATTTTTTCTTCTTCTTTTATGAAAAACTAAAATTGTACTATCTTTTACATTATCTAAAAGTTTAGCCTCTACCGAAGCTCCCTCAACGCTTGGATTTCCAATTTCGGTTTTATTATTATCATTTAAAAGTAAAACATTTTTAAATTTTACAATATCACCTTTTTTGAAATTAAGTTTCTCAACCTCAAGTATTTTGCTCGCTGATACTTTATATTGTTTTCCACCAGTTTCTATAATTGCAAATGACATAAAATTTAATTTTCTATTTTCAAGGCAATATAGCGGTCAGAATTGTCAAGTCAAGATTATTGAGGTTAAAAATTGTCCTTTAAACCACGCAAATACGTAAAAATTTCTAAATCTGACAAGTCTTTTTTATTTAATTCTTCCTTGAGCCTCGCATCATCACATCTTAAAAAAATATTTGTTTTAAATTCGTCACTAATAGTTGTGGGAATAGTAGGTATATTCTTACTTAATTTGTGATCAACTTCTTTTGATTTTTCAATCAAAAATGAATTGGCAACGTCATACTTCCTACAAAAATCTAAATTTTTTTTAGTGTATTCATGACCACAATATATCTTTGTTACTCCTGGAAGATCTTTAAATTTGTTAAGAGACTCAAACATCTGTTCATTAGTACCCTCAAAAATTCTACCACAACCCAAAGAGAAAAGTGTATCTCCAGTAAAAATTATGTTTTCCTTTTTAAAATAAAAAGCAATATGCCCGTTTGTATGACCTGGAACAAAAAAAACTTTAAACTTTAAATTTCCGATTTTAAAATCTTGATTTTGCTTTAAAACTATGTCTACTCCTGGAATACGATCTTTATCACCATCATATCCAATAATCTTAGAATTATATTTATTTTTGAGTTCTAAATTTCCAGATACGTGATCTAAATGATGATGTGTATTTAAAATATAATCTAGTTTTTTATATTTTTTTATTACCTGATCACATGTTTTAAAATCCGACGGATCCACAATCGATACTGTCCCTGTTTTTTTTTCAAAAATCAAATAACTATAATTATCGCTTAAGCAAGGTATAATTTTTACTATCATTATCCAATTAAAAAAATTCCTAATTTAGAAAAAAGATTTTTTATCTCAAGATTACTTCTTTTTATTAACGACGTCTTATTTTCATTTACTCCAACAACTTTTTTAATTTTTATATTTTTCTCATCACAAAAAATAAAAAGATCCTTAATAGTACACATGTGTAAATTTGGCGTGTTATACCAAGTGTTAGGTAATGTTTTAGTGACAGGCATTTTTCCAAAAAGCAATAATTTCACCCGAACTTTCCAAAATCCAAAATTTGGAATTGATATTATTACTGACTTACCAATTCTAAGTAATTCTTTTAATACTTTATCTGGGTCATAGAAAGCCTGAAGGGTTTGGCTTAAAACAACATAATCAAAAGATTGATTAGGAAATTGATGCAACTCACTCTCAGCATTTCCTTGTATTACAGGCAATCCTTTGTGAATACACTTTTGTACATTATCTTGATTAAGTTCTAACCCCCTGACTTCAATATTTTTTTCTTCTACCAAAAGACTCATAAGTGATCCATCACCACAGCCAACATCTAGTACCCTGGTATTATTAGATAAAAGATCTGCGATTACTTTAAATTCTTTTTTCATTTTTTAATCTTCTCATACATTGAATCAATAAAACTTTTTAAAGTCTTCAAGAAATCAGGTTCATTTACTAAAAAAGAGTCGTGCCCTTTTTCTGTTTTGATTTCCGAAAATGATACATCTGCACCTGATGCATTTAAAGCAATTACTATATCTTTATTTTCTTTTGTCGTATAAAGCCAATCTGATGAAAAAGATATAACCAAAAATTTAGTTTTTTGATTTTTAAATGCATCAATAAGACCACCGTCAAATTGTTTTGAAATATCAAAATAATCCATAGCTCTCGTAATGTATAAAATTGAATTTGCATCAAATCTTTCTACGAAAGCATATCCTTGATGTCTCAAATAACTTTCAACTTGAAAGTCGGCATTAAAGCTAAATTCATAATCAGCTTTTTCCTGTAATTTTCTTCCAAATTTTTCTTGCATACCTTTTTCAGATAAGTAGCTAATGTGCCCTACCATTCTAGCTACTGCTAAACCATTTTTTGGCTGAATATTCTTTTCAAAATATTTTCCATTGTCCCATACAGGATCGGCCATAATTGCTTGCCTAGCTAATTCATTCAAAGCAATATTTTGAGCACTATGACTCGTACTACAAGCTATAGGAACTGCTGAAAAAGTTTTGTTTGGAAAAGTTGTACAAAACTGAAGAAGTTGCATTCCTCCCATGGATCCGCCTGTAGCACATAAAAGTTTTTTTATACCAAGATGATCTAGTAAAGACTCTTGCGCTCTGACCATATCTCGTATTGTAATAACTGGAAAATCTAATCCATAAGGATGATTTGTTACTGGATTAATATCTCTTGGACCAAATGAACCCATGCAGCCGCCAATTACATTAGCACAGATTACAAAATACTTATCTGTATCCAATGCTTTATTCGGACCAACAGCAGTTACCCACCACCCCTCTTTATTTGTAATAGGATTTGTACCAGTTACAAATTGGTCTCCCGTTAAAGCGTGAAAAACAAGTATAGCATTATCCTTGTCAGAGTTAAGTTTCCCATATGTTTCGTAAGCGAGTGGAAAATTACTTATAGTTTTACCACAGTCTAATTTAAGCGGTTTTGAAACATAAAGTTTCTTTATATTATCAAATTTTTTGTTCATCCAAAAAAAAAGCCCAGCTAAACTGGGCTATCTCCTGTTTAGCTACATTTATAAAGCGCCTGCAATTTGGTTAAATCGGCGCCTTAAGGAGATTAATACTAAATAGTCTTAAACTTGTCAAATTCATATACTATGAAACTAGCATTACATTAGCTTTTTAGATATTAACTTAGTTAAAATGAATTTTCCGAAGCCAAAAAAGATAAACGCTGAAAAATATATTGCTGGGCAAAGTTTGTTTAAGCGCAAAACTGCAAAAATAAAACTATCAGCAAACGAGTCTGCTTTAGGTCCTAGTCCAAAGGCAATAAGGCAATATATTAAAGTAGGTAGAAATTTAAAAAAATATCCAGACTCAGAAGGGGTGGAGTTGAGAAAAATTTTAGCAAGAAAATTTAGTCTAGATCCTAATAGAATTATACTTGGTGCCGGATCCGATCAAATTCTTGAATTAATTTGTAAGGCTTTTATTAATAAAGACGATGAGGTCATTGTCCCAGAATATAGTTTTATAATTTATAGGATGTATAGCAAACTATATGGAGCGAAAGTTTATTTTGCAAAAGAAAAAAATTACACGATTTCGATTAAAAATATTCTTTCTAAAGTTACAAGAAAGACAAAAATTGTTTTTTTAGCCAATCCTAATAATCCAACAGGAACATTGATTAGTAGACACGATTTATTAAAACTTAGAAAAAAATTAAGAAGCAACATATTATTAGTTGTTGACGACGCATATTTTGAATACGTAAAAAATAAAAATTACTCCTCAGGTATGAAATTATTTTTTAATTCAAAAAATGTTATAATTACAAGAACATTCTCAAAAATATATGGCTTGGCGGGTCTCAGGATAGGATGGGGTTATGGCCCAAAAAAATTGATATATGCTCTAAACCAAATAAAACCCCCTTTTAATGTAAACAGACCAGGATTATTTGCAGCTGCTACGTCTATAAAAGATATAAAGTGGCTAAAGAGAGAAATTAAGCATACTAATAGATGGGCTCAAATATTTTATACTCATTTTAAAAAACTTGGCATTGAAACAAATTTTAGTTATGCAAATTTTTTACTTATTAACTTCGATAAAATTAAAAAGAATTCAAAAAATATTTTTTTAAAACTTGCAAAAAGTGGAATTATAGTAAGAACTATGGATGTATATAAAATTAAAAATTCTTTAAGAGTTACAATTGGTACTAGCTCAGAGAATAGGAAATTTATTAAAAAACTATGCAAAATAATCTAAAGTTTGAAAAAATAAGTATAATTGGCTGTGGTTTAATAGGATCTTCAATTTTAAGGAATATTAATAAGAAAGAAATTAGTAGATCGATTACAGTTTTTGATAAATCAAAAGAGGTAATTGATATAATTAAAAAAGAAAAATTATGTGATGAAATTTCAAGAGATATTCCTTCAGCTGTTAAAGATTCTGACTTTATAATACTCTGTGTTCCATTGAGTTCTTACAAAGAAATTTTATTATCTGCAAAAGATCATTTTAAAGAAAATGCTATTATCACTGATACAGGGTCGGTAAAAAAAGAAGTAAATAGAATATTTGAAAATCTAAACTTAAAAAAAATTTCATGGTTAGCCTCCCATCCTATTGCGGGAACCGAAGAGAGCGGTCCTGCCGCAGGTTTTAGAGATTTATTTAAAGATAGATGGACTATTATTTGTGAAGGAAAAAATTCACAAAAGGATAAAGTTGAAAAACTAAAGAAATTTTGGGAATTTTTAGGCAGCAAAGTAAAATTAATGAGCTTTGAAGACCATGATCATATATTGGCACTGACGAGCCATCTTCCTCATGCTGTTGCTTACAATATAGTAATGACTGCAATTGATACTGATGATAAATCAAAAAGCGATATCATTAAATACAGTGCAGGTGGATTGAGAGATTTTACACGTATCGCTTCGTCAGACCCTATAATGTGGAGAGATATCTTCATCGATAATAGTGAAAACTTAATAAAAATCTTAAATAAATTTTCAAGAAATATTGAAGACTTTAAAAAGGCTGTTTCTGAAAAAAATGGAGATAAGCTTTTGAAAGTTTTTGCAACAACTAAAAACGTTCGGAAAGAAATCATTAAAGCAGGACAAGACGTTAAATCTCCAGATTTCGGAAGAAAAAAGAGCTAAGTAAGATTATCAATTTCTTTGTAAATTTTTGTCTCTATTTCATTTATGAAAATATTCCTGTCTTTTCCTGGTTCAATAGGTTCTAAGAATGAAATCTTAATATCATTAGAGTATTTTAAAAAACTATTTTTTGGCCATACCTTCCCAGTATTTAAAGCAACGGGTATACAAGGCAGATTTAGTGCTTCATAAATTTTTCCCGCACCTTTTTTAAAAGGTAACTTTTCACCAAATTTTACTCTAGTTCCTTGAGGAAAAATTAATAAAGGTCTTTTACTAATTTTAACGTTATTTTTTATCTTATCAAAAAAATTTAAATTATCTTTTGTTGTGGTGTCTCTTACAATATCAATTGAACCGATTTTTCTTAAATACCAACCAAATAAGGGAATTTTTAAAAGTTCCTTTTTAAGAATAAAAATAGGATATCGCAGTGGAGCTTGGAGTATGAATGTTTCAAGTAAAGATTGATGTGCGCTTGCAACAAAAAATCTTTCATTTTTTCTTAAATTTTCTAATCCAGAAAAAGTAACTTTAACTCCCAATATGAACCTTAATAAAAATATAATTATATGTGACAGTATCTTTCCACAGATTAAAGTAGCTTTTTTTGGCAAAATTAATGTTGGTATAGCTATGACAAAAACCAATATTAAGGTTAAATAAAATGATATAGTAAATAAAATTGATCTTACAACTTGCATTATTGCTTAAGTAAACTTTTGATATCTTGTTTTTTTCTAATTATTCTAGTTTTAGATTTATTTATTATTATTTCAGCAATTAAAGGTTTAGTATTGTAGTTTGAAGATAAAGAGGCACCATAAGCTCCAACATCAGATATTGCGACGTAATCAGACTGATTGAGTTTTTGGTAATTATTATATTTAATGAACTTGCAAGTTGTCTCACATATCGGGCCGACAAATTCTAGAGGTCCTTTATTCTTTTTGCCTCTTTTGATTACCGGAATTATATTATGAATAGCATCATAAAGTGCAGTTCTCATAAAATCATTCATACCAGCATTTAGTATTGCAAATGTTTTATTTGATCCTTTTTTTAGATATTGAACTTTAGTTACTAAGATTGCCGCATTACCTAAAATTGCTCTTCCTGGTTCAAAAATAATATTACAATTATTTTTTTTTCTAAATTTTTCCACTAAAATTGAATATTTTTTTAAATTTATTTTTTTATCATTTTTTTTGTAAGGAATACCGAATCCACCACCAAGATCTACGAACTTGAAGTCAATTTCTGTTTTTTCGATTATTTCCTCTAAAACTTTTAAAGTCTTTTTAAAAGGATTTTCACTTAATATTTGACTCCCAATATGTACACTTATTGCAATGAGTTTTAAATTTCTCAATTTTTTGATATTGAGACAAAATGAAATTAAATTTGTTTTTGAAAGACCAAATTTATCTTCTGCTTTACCGGTAGAAATTTTCTTATGTGTAGGAGCGTTGATATCAGGATTGAGCCTAATACCAATAGCAATTCTTTTTTTTAAATTTCCTGCAATTTTATTTATTAATATAGCTTCATTTTCTGATTCCACATTTATTAATAAAATTTTTTTTCTAATTGCTAGTTTTATTTCATCTTCTGCTTTACCTACACCAGAGAAAACAATTTTATTTGGTTTTATACCAGATTTAATAACTTTGAGCAATTCACCACCAGAGACCACATCTGCGCCTGATCCCATTTTTTTTAAAATTTTTAAAATTTGAATGTTCGAATTCGCTTTAACTGAAAAACAAATTAGTGGTTTAGATTTTTTAAAATTATTTAAAAATGATTTATAATTTTCAATTATATTTCTTTCAGAATAAAGATAAAATGGAGTGCTCAATTTTGAGGCTAGTTTTCTTACTGAAACACTTTCCACGAATAGATTATTATTTTTATATCTTATATAAGACATATATTAAATTATTTTTGTAAAATTACTTATTGACCCTTGATATTGTGGATCAGATTTTTTTCCGCAAGATCCCATTATAAACATTAAAATCAATAGAGTAACTATGAATTTCACTTTAGCTCCTTTTTATATTTTTTTATCATACTTTTAATATTTCTTTCAGAGGTTCCACCATAAGAATTTTT
>CACABZ010000007.1:0-30000 GCA_902530885.1 uncultured Pelagibacteraceae bacterium | reverse complement strand
TTACCCTGCTTTCAACCTGCTCATGGTAAGCTCATTCGTTTTCGGGTCTAATTTATGCAACTAATCGCCCATTTAAGACTCGCTTTCGCTACGCCTACACCTAATTGGCTTAAGCTTGCTGAATAAATTAAGTCACTGACCCATTATACAAAAGGTACGCCGTCACTCTAAAAAGAGCTTCGACTGTTTGTAGGCATACGGTTTCAGGTTCTATTTCACTCCCCTAATAGGGGTTCTTTTCACCTTTCCCTCACGGTACTAGTTCACTATCGGTCACTAAGAAGTATTTAGGCTTAGAGGGTGGTCCCCCTATATTCAAACAAGATTTCACGTGTCCCGCTCTACTCAAGAAAAATATTAAACATTACTTTTACGGGACTATCACCCTCTATGGTAAGCATTTCCAAACTTTTCAAATTATTTTAATATCTTTACTGGCCTATTCCATGTTCGCTCGCCACTACTAACGGAATCTCAATTGATTTCTTTTCCTCCGGTTACTTAGATGTTTCAGTTCTCCGGGTTAGCTCTTCAAACTTTATGAATTCAGTATGAAGTATCACATAAAGTGATGGGTTGTCCCATTCGGAAATTTTCGGATCAAAGCCTGCATACAGCTCCCCGAAACTTATCGCAGTATACCACGTCCTTCATCGCCTCTCAGTGCCTAGGCATCCGCCATACGCCCTTAAACGCTTGAATTATGCACAGAAAAAAATTTTCTGCGTTAATTAAATTTTTGTTGGAATGTCTTTTTAAAGACATTCATGATTGTTCATCAAATTCGAACAATCGGATATAGATATTGATATTATTATTCACAATTTAAAACAGCTAAAAGTGTCAATGGTGGAGGATAGCGGGATCGAACCGCTGACCTCCTGAATGCAAATCAGGCGCTCTCCCAGCTGAGCTAATCCCCCATGAAAATGGTGGGCCGAGGACGACTCGAACGTCCGACCTCACCCTTATCAGGGGTGCGCTCTAACCACCTGAGCTACCGGCCCCTAGCATGTGTGAGACACTTTAATTTAAAAGAAGAGAAATGAGGACGGCCACATTAACTTAATTTTTAGTGACCAAATGAAATTTTTGGTCATCCTTAGAAAGGAGGTAATCCAGCCGCAGGTTCCCCTACGGCTACCTTGTTACGACTTCACCCCAGTTGCTGACCGTACCGTAGTCAAATGTCTCCCGAAGGTTGACGATTTGCCTTAAGGTGTAACCAACTTCCATGGTGTGACGGGCGGTGTGTACAAGACCCGGGAACGTATTCACCGCGACGCGCTGATTCGCGATTACTAGCAATTCCAGCTTCATGCACTCGAGTTGCAGAGTACAATCCGAACTGAGACACATTTTTGGGATTAGCTAGGAGTCGCCTCTTTGCTTCCCATTGTAAGTGCCATTGTAGCACGTGTGTAGCCCAACACGTAAGGGCCATGAGGACTTGACGTCATCCCCACCTTCCTCCAGCTTATCACTGGCAGTTCTTTTAAAGTGCCCAACTAAATGGTGGCAACTAAAAGTAGGGGTTGCGCTCGTTGCGGGACTTAACCCAACATCTCACGACACGAGCTGACGACAGCCATGCAGCACCTGTGTTTCGTCCAACTGAATGAAGAAACCAATCTCTTGGTCTCGCGACGAACATGTCAAGTGTTGGTAAGGTTCTGCGCGTATCTTCGAATTAAACCACATGCTCCACTGCTTGTGCGGGTCCCCGTCAATTCATTTGAGTTTTAACCTTGCGGTCGTACTCCCCAGGCGGTGTGCTTAATGCTTTCGCTGCGACACTGAAAAATATATTTCCAACGTCTAGCACACATCGTTTACGGCATGGACTACGAGGGTATCTAATCCTCTTCGCTACCCATGCTTTCGCTCCTCAGTGTCAGTAGTGACCCAGAAAGTTGCCTTCGCATTTGGTGTTCTTTCTAATATCTACGAATTTCACCTCTACACTAGAAATTCCACTTTCCTCTATCACACTCTAGCTAAAAAGTTTTGATGGCAGTTCCAAGGTTGAGCCTTGGGATTTCACCATCAACTTTTTTAACCACCTACGAGCTCTTTAAGCCCAGTAATTCCGAACTACGCTAGGTCCCTTCGTATTACCGCGGCTGCTGGCACGAAGTTAGCCGGACCTTCTTATTCGGGTACAGTCATTTTCTTCCCCGACGAAAGAGTTTTACAACCCAAGGGCCTTCTTCACTCACGCGGCATCGCTGCATCAGGGTTTCCCCCATTGTGCAAGATTCCTTACTGCTGCCTCCCGTAGGAGTCTGGGCCGTGTCTCAGTCCCAATGTGGCTGATCGTCCTCTCAGACCAGCTATTGATCATTGTCTTGGTGAGCTTTTACCTCACCAACTAACTAATCAAGTGCGGGCTCATCTTTCGGCGTATAAAACTTTCCCTGTGAAGGCTTATTCGGTATTAGCACAAGTTTCCTCGTGTTATTCCAAACCAAAAGGCAGATACCCACATTATACTCACCCGTTTGCCACTCAGTATTGCTACTGCGTTCGACTTGCATGTATAAGGCGTGCCGCCAGCGTACGTTCTGAGCCATGATCAAACTCTCAAGTTTAATAACGGCGCACACTAGCTTTATAACTTTAAGGTAAATAAAGTTATTTTCGTTAAAGCGTGTACGACAATTTCTTTGCTAACCTAGCCGTCCACACTTCTCTTCTTAAAAATTTACAATTTAAAATAGCTAAAACTTCAAATATTGAAGTTTAAACACACCTCTATTAATAGTTTAAATTATTTTCATAGAGGTGAGCGCCCGTTTTATTACAATAATAGGATAAGTCAAGGCGTATATTGGCTTAAAAAGCCCTAAAAATAAAGGTAAAATAAGGGCCTGATGTTGCAAACTGAATACATTTTTTATAGAAAACAACTATGACGTTAAAAGGTCTTTTAAAAAAAATTCAAATTAATTTTAGTAATGATGAAAGTAAAAAACCCTTGGGATTTGTAAAAAGATACTGGGTGTCAATTATATATTTATTAGTGTTTGTCGGAATTTTTTTAATTTATTCTTCAACATACAATTATGTGAATAATCAAGAAGAAGTAAATGAAAAAAATTTAGAAATTTTTTTAAACTCAAAAGAATCGAGAGATATAAAAAAAAATTTTTTTTCTAATATTCAGAATCCCTATTCAGAATATAATTATGTGATACAGAATAACGATACAATAGAGGGTATTTTAAAGAAGTTTAAAATTAATAAAGAAGAAATAAATTTAATTACTAAAGAATTAAAACAACAAAAATTGACTAATATTTATTCAGGTAGAGAACTAAATATTGTTATGAAAAAAATAGGGGAAAAAAACAGCATTATTAAAATATTATACCCTATCAATAATACCTTAACTATAGAAATAAGAAAAAATCAGCAATCTTTTTTAATTAAACAAAACATAATCAAGCTTGATAGAAAAGAAGTTGTTATTAAAAGTAAAATTAAAAATAATCTTTATAGCGCTGCTTTAGAAGCTGGTATAGAACCAAATGTTATAATAGAGTTTGCAAGAATTTATGGTTTCGAGGTTGATTTTCAAAGAGATATACGAAAGGGAGATACTTTTGAGATTTATTATGAAAAATTTGTTGATGATAAAAGTATTGTTAGAGACACAGGAAAAATTATTTATGCTCATATGAATGTAAATAATAAGGAAATCAATCTTTATAATTACAAAGATAAAAACGAAATAGGTTATTACGATATAAGTGGCAAAAGTATTGTTAAATCTTTAATGAAAACTCCAATAAATGGAGCCAGACTTTCGTCTTCTTTTGGAATGAGAAAACATCCAATACTAGGATTTAATAAAATGCATAAAGGGACAGACTTTGCTGCACCAACAGGTACTCCAATCATGGCTTCGGGTTCAGGAACTGTAATTAGAGCAAGATGGTGTGGGGGTGGAGGAAACTGTGTAAAGATAAGACATAACTCAACCTATGAAACTATATATGCTCACATGTCAAAGTTCGCTTCAGGTGTAAAAGAGGGAAGAAAAGTAAAACAAGGACAAATTATTGGTTATGTTGGATCTACAGGATTATCAACTGGACCTCATTTACATTATGAGGTTGTTGTCAATGGAAAAAAAGTAAATTCACAAAAGTTAAAATTACCTTCTGGAAAAATACTAAAAGGTAAGGCTAGAGAAGAATTTGAATTATCCAGAATAAAAATAGATCTTAAATTATCAGAGTTGAAAGCAAAGAATTAACCTTAAAAACTAATTAGTCTGATTAACATCCTTATCGTCAGCTTGATGATTTTTTAATTCTTCTTTCTCTAAATTATTATTTTGATTCTTAATATTAATCTCAGCCAACCTTCTAGAGTAATGATCTGCATGCTGTAAATAATTTTCAACCAAAACTGGATCTCCGCTGCTTTGAGCATCTTTTGCTAGTTGTTGAAATTTACTGATAGCTTTTTCAAGATTTAAGGGATTTGACATTGAGCCGTTTCTATTAAAATTTTTATTTCCTGTATTAGATGAAAAGTGATTGTTTGAACTATGACCAGAAGAAATGTTTCTTCTTCTAAATCCATTTTTTTGCTGTCTTCCTCTAAAGTTTCTTCTTCTATTATTATTCATATTGCATAACGATTAAATTAAATAACTAAAGTTGATATTATACATCTTACATTATCTCTATAATCTTTAATCAAAAATTTTTCTTTAAAGTTATTATCTCTTAATATTTTTGAAACTTTTTTATGTTGCCCATTTCCAATTTCTAAGGCAAGTAATCCATTTAATTTTAAGATTTTTCTCGATTTGTAGATAACTTTTCGAATGACGTCAAGCCCATCATTTCCTCCATCTAGTGCTATTTTGGGTTCAAAATTTCTAATATCAGGATCTAGATTTTTTAATTTATGTCTCTCAATATAAGGTGGGTTAGAGACTATTAAATCAAACTTATAGTTAAAATTTGATTTAATAGATTTTTTCATAAATTTGACCTTGCTTAATAAATTAAGTCTTTTACAGTTTTTTTTTGCTATCTGAAGAGCTTTAAATGAAACATCAATTGCAATACCTTTGGAATAAGGTATTTCATCAAGTAAAGAAAGAATGATACATCCGCTTCCTGTTCCGACATCTAAAATAAAAGGTTTTTTATTTTTAAAATGACAAATTAATTTTTCAACCATTAGTTCTGTCTCTGGTCTAGGAATTAACGTATTTTTATCGACTAAAATTTCATAATTCCAAAAATTCTTATGATTTACGATATAGGCAATTGGTTCTTTTTTTTTAGCTCTTCTTTTAATTAGATGGTTAAAATGATTAATTTGCCTCTTGCTCAATTTTATATCTTCGCTAAGCAGTACATTTTCTCGCGTTTTATTAATAACCATTGAAAGAATTATTTCTGCATCCAACATTGATGTTTTGATGTGATTATTTCTCAAAATTTTATTCCCCTCTCTCAATAATTCTTTAACAATCATTAGTTTAATTCTTGTAGTTTTTGATTTTGCTCTTTGAGTCTTAAACTTTCGTTCATCTCCTCATGTATTTCGCCGCTCAAAAATTCATCAAGTTTATGCAGGGTCAAATTAATGCGATGGTCAGTGACTCTACCTTGAGGAAAATTATAAGTGCGTATACGCTCAGATCTATCACCGCTTCCAATTTGATTTTTCCTATTTTCAGATCTTTCTTCATCTTTTTTTCTTTTTTCCGCTTCATAGACCCTAGCTCTTAAAATTTTAAGTGCTTTAGCTTTGTTCTTGTGCTGAGATTTTTCGTCCTGTTGACTCACAACTACCCCAGTAGGTAAGTGAGTAATTCTGACTGCACTATCTGTTGTATTTACAGATTGCCCACCCGGTCCACCAGATCTAAAAACATCAATTCTCAAATCAGAATCTTTAATATTAATGTCCACTTCTTCTGCTTCGGGAAGTACTGCCACTGTTGCTGCAGAAGTGTGAACTCTGCCTTGAGTTTCTGTGTCAGGTACCCGTTGAACTCTATGAACCCCCGACTCGTATTTTAAATAAGAGTATATATCATCACCACTAACTGAGAAAATTATCTCTTTAAAACCACCTGCCTCACTTTTTGAAATATTTATAATTTCGATTTTCCATTTTTTTTTGGAACATACTTTTTCGTACATTTTAAATAAATCTGAACAAAATAATGTCGCTTCTAAACCACCTGTGCCTGCTCTGATCTCAACAATAGCATTTTTATCGTCATCTAAATCCTTAGGTAATAAAAATATTTTTAATTTTTCCTCATTAAATACTCTTTTTTTGCTTAATTCTAGTAATTCTTTTTTTGCTAAGTTAATCATTTCGTTGTCACCTTTTTTATCGTCAATAATATTCTCCAGGTCTTTTTTTTCTATTTCGTAATTAAGATACTCTTTAGCAATCTGTAAAATATTTCCTAAGCTTGAATATTCTTTTGATTTTAAAGCATATTTTTTGGGTTCAACATTTGCACTTGATAGCTCTTTTTCCAACAGCTCATGCTTAAGCAAAATTTCTTTGACTTTGTCTTTGGGTATCATTTATCGGTTTTTTTCGTTAACTTTTTCTTCTACCAATTTAACTACTTGATTGATTATTTCATCATTAACAATCTTTTTATGAGGAATTCCAGAGATATATAATAGATTATTATCATTGCCGCCACCGGTTAAACCAATTTCAGTTTGGGAGGCCTCACCCGGTCCATTAACAACGCAACCGATTATAGATAGTGTAATGGGTTTTTTTATGTGAGCTAATTTTTTTTCAAGTTTTTGAACTGTTTCAATTACTGGAAAAGCTTGTCTAGCACATGAGGGGCAAGATATTATATTTATGCCCCTTGATCTTAAATTTAAAGACTTTAAAATATCAAAACCCGCTTTAATTTCTTCTATTGGGTCTGCTGAAAGAGATACTCTTATAGTGTCTCCTATTCCCTTCATAAGAAGATAACCTATTCCTACAGACGATTTGATACTACCTGACTTTAAGCCGCCGGCTTCTGTAATACCAAGATGAAGTGGATAGTCACAACTTTGCGATAGAATTTCATAAGATTTGGTAGCTAAAAATACATCAGAAGACTTAACACTTAATTTAAAATTAAAAAAATCGTTGTCCTCAAATAATTTAACATTAAACATAGCGCTTTCTACTAATGCCTCAGGACATGGTTCTTTATATTTTTCTAATAGATTTTTATCTAAAGATCCTGCATTAACACCTACTCTAATTGAACAATTATAATCTTTTGCGGCTTTAACCACATCTAAGATTCTATCTTTTGAACCTATATTTCCTGGATTTATACGTAAACAAGACGCGCCATTTTTAGCCGCCTCTATAGCTCTTTTATGATGAAAATGTATATCAGCAACAATTGGTACATTAATCTCTTTTGTAATGTCTTTTAAAGCTGCAGTTGAAGCTTCGTCAGGACAAGATACACGAACAATATCTGCGCCAGATTTCTCTAGCTCCAATATTTGATTTATTGTTTCTTTTATATCAGTCGTTAAAGTATTCGTCATAGATTGAACTGTAATTTTTGAATTTCCACCTACTTCGACTTTTCCAACTTTAATTAATTTAGTTTTTCTTCTTTTAATTTTTCTATAAGGTCTTATTTCCATTTTTAGTCTAGATCAAAAATTGTATGTAGTTTTTTTATGGCTTTGATTGTATTCATTTCCTCAATAATAACAGATATTTTTATTTCTGATGTTGAGATAGCTAAGATGTTTATTTTTTCGTCAGCCAAAGCTTTGAACATTTTATATGTTACACCAGGTGTAGTTACCATTCCAGCTCCAACTATTGATATTTTTGATACATTGTTTTTATAGCTAATTTCTTTACTTTTAATCTTATTGTTAGATTTAATTATTTCCAAAGTTCTTTGTAAATCTTCTCTTTTAATCGTAAAAGTTAGATCTGTAGTTTTTCCATCTGAAGACACATTTTGAATGACCATATCTACATTGATATTATTTTTTGAAAATGGTTCAAATATCTCGGCAGCTATTCCTGGTTTATCATCTACTCCTTGTAAAGTAATTTTGGCATCGTCTTTAGAATAAGCAACACCTGTCACAACTTTTCTATAATCGATATTTTCATTATTAAAAATTTTAGTACCTGGCCTATTTGTAAAAGTTGATCTAACTTGCAATGGGATACTGTACATCATTGCAGTTTGAACTGCAGAGGATTGCATGACTTTAGCTCCCAAAGATGATAGCTCAAGCATCTCTTCATAAGTTATTTTGTCGATTTTTTTCGCGACTGGAATTTTATTTGGATCTGTAGAATATACTCCATCAACATCTGTATAGATTTCACAAGTATCAGCGTTAAATATTTTAGCAATTGCAACAGCGGTAGCATCAGAACCGCCTCTACCAATTGTTGTTATATCTCCCTCGGAAGATATTCCTTGATAACCAGGTATTACTGCTACACCATTTAAATTTAAAAACTTATCTATTTTTTCTACATGCATATTTACTATTCTAGAATTATTATACTCTCCCTCTGTAAGTATAGGAATCTGCCAATTCAACCAGGATTTAGCTTTTATTCCTACTTTGCATAATGCTCCAGCTAACAATGCACTTGTAACTTGTTCGCCAGAAGATAATAAAACATCTAGTTCTCTCTTATTAAAATCTTGACTTATTGTTTTTGAAAATTCTATAAGTTCATTTGTTTTTCCTGCCATCGCTGATACCACTGCAATAATTTTATTGCCTTTTTTATGTTCCTGACTAATAATTTTTGACGCATGTAAGATCCTATCAATAGATCCGACTGAAGTACCTCCAAATTTTAAAACTTTTTTTTCCATAAATTGATTTTAATATAGTATTAATAAATAAATTTTTATAGGTTAAAGATAGAATGACTACAGTAAATAAAGAGGAAATTCAAAAGTTTTCAGCAATTGCTGAAGAATGGTGGAATGTGAATGGTAAATTTAAACCACTTCATATGTTCAACCCAATAAGAATAGAATATATTCTTGAAACAACTAGAGATCATTTTAACATTAAAGATAATTCTAATGAGCCACTTAAAAATCTTAGGGTTCTGGATATCGGTTGCGGAGGTGGATTAATGTCTGAGCCAATTACCAGACTTGGAGGAAAAGTTACTGGTATTGATGCTTCTGAAAAAAATATAAAAGTTGCTCAACTACATGCTGAAAAAAATAATTTAAAAATAAATTACTTAAACAAATCGCCAGAGAATTTAGATGATATTGAAAAGTATGATGTAATTTTAAATCTTGAAATTGTTGAACATGTTGAAGATTTACAGTTATACTTAAAAAGCTGCTCTAGATTATTAAAAAAAAATGGAATAATGTTTACCGCTACTTTAAATAGGACTTTTACATCATTCATAAAGGCTATTCTCGGTGCAGAATATGTATTGAGATGGCTTCCAATTGGGACGCATGACTGGAATAAATTTGTTAAACCAGAGGAATTAGAGAGTCTAATAACTAGTCTTAATTTTCAAATAAAGGATATCAAGGGGCTTGAATTTAAACCGATCTCAAGAAAGTGGGTTAGATCAGAAAATTTATCCGTTAACTATATAATGTCCAGTATAAAAAATTAATTGTCTTTATCCACCCAAGGAATGCTCATTAAGTCAATTCCTTCTTCTTTTAGTTCTTGACGCTCTTTTTCAGATGTTGATCCATAAATATTCTTTTTACTTTTTTTGTCGTAGTATACCTCTCTGACTTTATTTGCAAAATTTTCTTCTACAAATTCAAAATTCTTTTCAACAAAATTTCTTAAATCTTGAAGCTCTTTTTTAAGTTTTTTAACTTGAGTAATGTTTGTATTGCTTTTGAATTTATTTTTGCCATTAGTTCCTATTCTTGGTGACATGATAGATTTCTCTATTTTTTTAGAATGACAAAATATGCACTCTAACATTTTTCTTTTATTTAGTTTGTCGAATTCTTTTGAGTCAGCAAACCAACTTTCAAACTCGTGTTTATTAGAGCATTTTAAATTATATTTAATCATAATATTAAGTTAATAGCTTTAATCTTATTATCAAGTAGAATTATTATAGTCAGCATTTATGTCTATATAATCATGCGTAAAATCACACGTATAACACTCAAAAATATCCGAGCCTTGGTTTAAATTTATCTCAATCAAAATTGAATCCCATTTCATATATTCTAAAAGTTTCTCTTTATCACAGTTGGGATTTTCTGAACCGTTTTCAGCAACTGTAAAGTCGCCAAATTTTATTGATATCTTATCTTTGTCAATTTTCTCCATAGATTTTCCAATACCCATTACTACTCTTCCCCAATTTGGATCTTCTCCGGCAACCGCCGTTTTCACTAACGGTGAGTTAGCCACCGAAAAAGCTATTCTCTTAGCACAAGTTAAAGATTTAGCATTCACTACTCTTACAGTTAAAAATTTTTTAGCTCCTTCTCCATCTACAACTATTTGTTTTGCGAGATTTAAACAAACATTCTTTAAGGACGTTTCAAATTTCTGAATTACCGGATCAGTTACACCTCTGTTATGGCCAATTTTAATTTTTCTAGTTGAAAAAATTGATACCATATCATTTGTTGATTGATCGCTATCCACAGTTATTGCGTTAAACGAATTTGCAACCGCTTTCTTCAAAAGAATTTTTAAAAGATTAGATGGAATATCTGCGTCAGTAAAGATAAAGGATAACATTGTTGCAAGGTTAGGTGCAATCATTCCAGACCCTTTTGCTACAGCGGCTATTCTTATAATTTTATTGTTAAATGTAAATTCTTCATAAGCAAGTTTAGGTTTTGTATCTGTCGTCATAATAGCTGAGGCCACTTTAATCCAGATAAGTTTATTTTGATCATCCCTTAACTTTTCAACAAGTTCGTCTAATCTTAGGTTTATTTTTTCAGCAGGAAAACTTTCGCCTATAACACCGGTGGATGCAAAAATAAGATCTTTTGTTCTGATTGTTTCAGTTATACCACTTTCAGACTTTGACTCTCTCAAAGTCAAAGTTTTGGCGAGATGTTTTGCAACTGATTCAATTCCATCGTAACCTTGCTTACCTGTAAATGTATTGGCATTTTTTGTATTAACGAGCAGTGCCTTTACCACCTTCTTGTTAGTTTTGTCGTTCCATGAAATTGTTTCAGAAACTATAGAGTTTGTTGTTGTTAAAGTGGCATAATTTGCACCCTCTTTAAAATAGAATAATGCTAAATCATCTCTTCCATTTTTGTAAAGGTCTGCCGAAATAGATGACACTTCGAGACCGTCTAACGGTTTTAAATCCTGAAATTCACCCATTTTTGATAGTTTGGATTTATCTGATAAAAAATTTTTTAAATTAATTGTCATTATTACTATTTATTTTAGGTTATAAGTACATATATACAAATATAATGAACTTAATTACAACAGCATTTAGTAAAATATTTAAAAGCGGTAATCAACAACAATTAAACAAAATTAAGCCTATTGTTAATCAAATCAATGATCGGGAGCCATCGTTAAAATCATTAAGTGATCATGATTTAAAGGAAAAAACTTTGTCATTAAAAAAAAGAGTTAAAAATGGAGAAAGTTTAGAAGGCCTCGTTCCTGATAGCTTCTCCCTTGTTAGAGAAGCAGCTAGACGAGTATTAAATGAACGACATTATGATGTTCAGCTGGCGGGAGGAATAATATTACATCAAGGAAAAATAGCAGAAATGAAAACAGGAGAAGGAAAAACTTTGGTTTCTACTTTGCCAGCTTTTTTAAACTGTTTATCTGGTAAAGGCGTACATATTGTTACGGTGAATGATTACTTGGCTAAAAGAGACTCGGAGTGGATGGGGAAAGTTTTCAAGTTTCTGGGAGTAAGCGTTGGATGTATCACCTCTGACCTAGATGATACAAATAGAAAAGAAGGTTATAATTGCGACATTACATATGGAACTAATAATGAATTTGGTTTTGACTACCTAAGAGACAATATGAAATTTGAGCTTTCCGATATGGTTCAACGAGATCACAATTATTGTATAGTCGATGAGGTTGATAGTATCTTAATTGATGAGTCAAGAACTCCATTAATTATTTCAGGAAAAATGGAAGATAAAAGCAATCTTTACCTAATTGCCAATGAATTCGTAAACAAGTTAAGCAAGAACGATTTTGATTTAGATGAAAAAAATAAAAATGTAATCTTAAAAGACACCGGTATTGATAAAATTGAAAAACTTTCTATTCAAAAAAATATCTTAAAAAATAAAAATTTTTATGACCCTCAAAATCTTGATTTAGTTCATCATATTAACCAATCATTAAAAGCTAAATATTTGTTTCATAGTGATAAAGATTATATAATAAAGGATGGTAAAGTTCAGATCATAGATGAATTTACTGGCCGTATTCTAAGCGGTAGAAGATTTTCTGATGGATTGCATCAAGCTTTAGAGGCAAAAGAAAACGTAAATATCCAAGAGGAAAATCAAACTTTAGCTTCGATTACTTATCAGAATTATTTTAGACTTTATAAAAAACTTTCAGGCATGACTGGAACTGCAATGACAGAGTCGGAGGAATTTTTTGACATTTACAAATTGAACGTTGTCTCAGTGCCAACGAATAATCCTATGGTAAGAAAAGATTTTAACGATAAAATTTTTAGAACTGAAAAAGAAAAATACGAGGCTATAACAAAAAAAATTTTAGAATGTAACAAGAATGGTCAACCGGTGCTTGTGGGAACAACTAGCATAGATAAATCAGAAAAAATTTCAAAGCATTTAGAATCGCGAGGCTTAAAACATAATATCCTTAACGCCAAGTTCCATGAAGAAGAAGCAAAAATAATTGCTGACGCAGGAAAAACAAAATCTGTTACCATTGCAACGAACATGGCTGGTAGAGGAACAGATATTAAACTTGGAGGAAAAAAAAATACAGAAAATGAAAATGAGGTAAAAAAAAATGGTGGTTTATGCGTAATAGGAACTGAGAGACATGAAAGCAGAAGAATAGATAATCAGTTGAGAGGTAGGTCAGGAAGACAAGGGGACCCAGGAAGTTCTATATTTTTTATAAGTCTTCAAGATGAACTCATGAGAATATTCGGTGGAGATCAAATAGATGGAGTTTTAAAAAAATTAGGATTAAAAGAAAATGAGTCGATCGATCACCCTTGGATAAATAAAGCAATGGAAAGAGCTCAACAAAAAGTTGAAGCTAGAAACTTTGATATTAGAAAGACTTTAATAAAATTTGACGATGTAATGAATGATCAACGAAAAGTAATATTTAGTCAAAGACTTAAAATTTTGAGATTGAAAAATATTATAACGATTTTAGACGATTTTATTGAGGAAATTTTAATAAAATTAACAAAATTTAAAAATGATTACAGCACTTCTAATGATCAAAATGCATATTTAGCAGGAATGAAAATGTTTTTAGGAAATATTTTACCAGACAAAGAACTAATTTTTCTTACAAATAAAAATGATAAAGAGTTACGCTCTGAAATATTAGAGCTATATAAAAAAAAAAGATCTGAAAGTATAACGCTTATTGGAGAAGAGAAATATTTAGATCTTGAAAAAAAGATATTTTTACAAATACTTGATTTTTCATGGAGATCTCACCTTCAGTACTTAGAGCAATTAAGACAAGTAATTGGTTTGCGAAGTTACGGTCAAAAAGATCCATTGTCAGAATTCAAGAAGGAGGCTTTTGTACTCTTTGAAAATTTACTTGAGAAAATTAAATTTGATGTAATAAAATTTTTATTAAATATAAATATTGTTTTCAAAGACGATATGAATTCTGAAAATATCAAAGATGTGAAAGTTGCTAAAAAAGTTGGTAGAAACGAAAGATGTCCTTGCGGTTCTAGAAAAAAATATAAACATTGTTGTGGATCGGTATAATTAAAAAAAGGGGTTATAGGCCCATTGTAATAAAGCTTGCCTTTGTCTTTTTCTGCATTGAAGATCACCTTCTTCACAATTTTTTTTAACTGCAGGTCCGTGTCTATCTCCAAAAGCTTTCCATCTTTTAATTTGTACAATATCTATTTCTGGTATTCTCCTGCCATTTTTAAATCTGCAATACCATTGAAACCAGCCTAATGGATCTTGCTTAAATATCCAACCTTTGTCTATCCATTCTTTTCTAGTTAAACCAGATTCGATTTTAAATCTATTTAGGTTTACATCAAATTTTTTACTCATTTTTGCTTTTTTAAACCACTCTTTAGGAAACTCTCTAATATCTCCATCAATAAAATATGAACCACCAAATACTCCTAGCTCAAGCATTTTTTTTGGGGACACTTGTGGTTTAAATATTTTATAAATTTCTTTTTCACTCATTTCATTTGGTGGTGGCCTTGGTTTGAATCGCACAAACGACACATACCTTTTCAGGGTACTGCTCTACTACTGAGCTACAAGGCCTAAAATCTAAAGGTTATTCTGCCTTTAGTAAGATCGTATGGTGTCATTTCAACCATAACATTATCTCCGGCTAAAACTCTTATTCTATTCTTTCTTAATTTTCCAGCTGTATGTGCTAGTATCTCGTGATTGTTTTCAAGTTTAACTCTAAACATAGCGTTAGGTAATAATTCTGTAACCTTGCCCTTGAATTCTAATGTTTCTTGTTTTGCCAACTATTTTCCTCCCAATCTTATTAAAATTGACTTAGCGTAGCTATGTAAGTTTTCATATTTAGCTAAATTTACAACGGATAGACCTAATTTTTCAATAACTATTTTATGCATCATACATCTTCGTGTGTTGGTTTATTTTTGCTCTCCCAATAATCTCCTTGGTCGTCAAGTTTAGCTTCTATCGCCTCAACTTTTAATTTTATTGCTGCATTTCCAGAAAAAATAAGTTTCATTTCATAGTTTTTATCAGGCATAAATTCTGTTTCAATAGCTAAAAAGTCTAAAAAAGTATTTTTTTTATTTTGATTTATGTTCTTTGACTTAACTTCGAGTACATTGTCAAATTTTAAAATCGTTCTTATTCTTTTATTTTTTCTAAAAACCCCCTTTTCCACATCCTCCCACATAAATCTATTTAATTGCATTAGAAAAATTTTATTTTTTTTTAAACTTGCTATGTCTTTGGAGTTTACAATTGAATCTTGTAAATGAGCTGAAATAACTCTCAAATCATCCTCTGTTTTAGCTATCAATTTTAGGTTTTTTGTTTTCATGTTAAAGTCTTTTAATGTCAGCTTTACATGCTTTTAATTTTTTTTCTATATCTTGATATCCTCTATCCAAATGATAAATCCTATTAACACTTGTTCTATTGTCTGCGATAAGACCTGCTAAAACTAAGCTTACAGAAGCTCTTAGGTCTGTAGCCATAACTTCTGCTCCAGATAATGGAGTTGGGCCATCTATGTAAGCCGCATTATTTTTAATTTCAATTTTCGCACCCATTCTTCTTAACTCTGGCACGTGCATATATCTATTTTCAAATATTTTTTCTTTTATAATCGATCTTCCTTTTGCTTGTGTCATAAGTATCATTATTTGCGCTTGTAGGTCAGTAGGAAAACCTGGATAGGGTTCTGTTGAAATATTTAATTTTTTTAAATTCTCTGCGCTGGTAACTTGTATTAAATGCTTTGATATTTTCATTTTTACACCAATTTTTTTTAAAATTTCAATCTCTTTTCTAATAATATTTGTCTGTATGTTTTTGATAATCAAATTTTTTCCAGTCAATGCCCCCGCTATTAAATAAGTGCCAAGTTCAATTCTATCAGGAATTATTTTGTGTGAAATTTTTTTTTTATAAATATTTCCCTCTATTGTAATTGTTCTTTTTTTTAAATTTATCTTTGATCCCATTTTTCTCAAAAACTCAATTAAATTGTTAATTTCAGGTTCTATCGCACAATTATAAATAATAGTTTTGCCTTTAGCACATACTGCAGATAAAATTGCGTTTTCAGTTGCACCCACTGATATGCTTGGAAATTTTATAGTGTTACCTTTTAATCCTTTTGTTGCAGAGGCATATATATAACCATTTTTTATCTTAATTTTTGCTCCAAGTTTTTTGAGTGCAAAAAGATGTAAATCAACGGGCCTTGTACCTATAGCACAACCACCTGGAAGTGAGACTTTAGCTCGTTGATATTTAGAAACAAGAGGGCCTAATACCAATACGCCTGCTCTCATCGTCTTTACTAATTTGTAGGAGGCTATTGTTTTAATATTTCTTTCATTATTGAAAATTTTTAATTGATTTTTTTTTGTGAATGCACATTTCAATCCTATTGATTTTAACAATTCCACCATAGTAAATATATCTTTCACTAGTGGCACATTTTTTAAAAGTGACTCACTGTTTAAGATAGATGCAGCTAGAATAGGTAAAGTAGCGTTTTTTGAACCTGAAACCTTTATGACGCCTCTTAAAGTTTTTTTTCCATTAATAATTAATTTTTGCATTAAAAATTAAATCTTAGGAAGTGTAACACCTTTTTGCTTCATGTACTTTCCTCTTCTTTTGTCATAAGTGATACTTGGAAACTCATTGCCTTTAATAAAAATAAACTGAGCGACTCCCTCATTGGCATAAATTTTTGCAGGTAAAGGTGTGGTGTTAGAAAATTCAAGAGTGACGTGTCCTTCCCATCCTGGTTCCAGTGGAGTAACATTCACAATTATCCCACATCTTGCGTAAGTAGATTTTCCCAAACAGATTACTAGAACATTTTTTGGAATCTTAAAATATTCTATTGTTCGAGCCAGGGCAAAAGAATTTGGAGGAATTATACATTCTTTGGATCTTTTGGTCACGAAACTATCCTTCTTAAAAACTTTTGGATCAACCACGCCTGAATTAACATTAGTGAAAATCTTAAATTCATTTGATACTCTTGCATCATATCCGTAGGAAGATAAACCATATGAAACCTTTCCAGATCTGGTCTGCTTGTCAACGAAAGGCTTAATCATACCTTTTTTTTTTGACATTTTATTAATCCATTTATCTGATAGAACTGTCATTTTTTTTGATTTTAATTTTTTTTCTTTTTTTTAAATTTTTTCTCAACGACGCAGCCCTAAACTTTTTATGTGAATCTTTTTTGTAAAAAGACTTCATAAAAAAATTATGATTTATCTGGATTTGTTAAATCTTCAAGAGTGATTGGCTTATCGATATCATGCATTTTTTTATCTGAAACAGATGTTGGGTTGTCTTTTAGTTTTTTTGCCCTTCTCTGTTCAATTCGCGCTTTTTTTTTGGCCTCTTTTTTCATAGCCTTTTCTCCGCGTGTTGATTTATAGTCGTAATGAATACCCATAAGTGCTCCTGCATCAAATATAGTTTTACTTCTTGGATTGAAATTATGCAACCCTGTTAATAAGACAAATTCTATTATAACGGGAGCCCATATAAATCAATAGGTAAAGCATTTCATTGGCGAGGAAAAGGCCGTTAGTTCGTGTTAATCTGTGGCGCCAAACAAATAATAAAATTATTTCATTAAAGTTCTCTGTAGTATTCTCAATATCATAGCAAGGGCTATGCTAACCAAAACATCTTCGGTAGGGCTCGCCAAAGGATATCCATAGTTCCAAATAACTATTAGTAATAGCCATAAAAACCAAGCGAATAAATTTTTAATTAATCTCGCATCCATCGGGTCCACACTTTTTTCCACTTTTAATTTCTTTAAAAATATCTAAGGCTTTTAAAGAACTTGTCATGAAGTTTTTGTATATGTTTAAATAACCGTTTAGACTATTTGATAATTCTTTTGCTTGGTCTTTATAACCCAATCTACAAAAATTCATTAACATAACTGAGTTAGCGTTAGGCAGCGTATTGTCACTAATGTCTATAGGGTTTATAAAGATATCGTTTTTACTTTTTTCATTTTTTTGGAAAATTTTATTATTATTATCGTAAAATTTTTTAATAGCTTCATCACAGTATTTTTTTGCTAAAAGTCTATATTTTGGATTCATTGTTGCATCAGATAAATCAAGCAAACATTGAATAAGATAAGAATAATCCTCTATAAAAGAAATATCCTCGGAGTAACTATGATAAATATTATTAGAACAGAACTTTTTTTCTATTCTTTCGTAAAAGTTCTCTGCAATTTTTAAATAATCTTCATCAGGTATTATACTGTTTAAAGAAATTAACGCACTTACCCAAATACAATTAAGATCTAGTTGGTTTTTATTATCAAAAAAGGGTTTTTTTCTTTTAGCTCTTAATTCTAATAATTTACTTATTATTTCTTCATTTGGTTCATTTAATTCATCTAATATGATTTTACCTTCCCAATTTCCTTCAGGTTTAACATTAAAAAACTTATCTATATCTTTAATATCTTTTATTTCCTTATAAGAGTAGACATAATACTTGCCCTCCACTCCTTCGCTATCAGCATCAAAAGCAGATCCAAGTAAATTTGTATCTTTAGATATAAAATCTTTTAATAAAAAATTTGTGGTTTGTTTTACTTTTTTTAAAAAGTATTTATTCGGTTTTATTTTTAGAAACTTCGTTAGTAATAAAATAAATTGAACATTATCATACAACATTTTTTCAAAATGAGGTATTAACCAGCTTTCATCAACTGTATACCTTGAAATTCCACCTTCAACATGATCATAAATACCTTTTGAACAAAGTTTTTTTAAAATTAACTCTACTGGTTTTAAATATTTAGGATTTTTATTTTTATTGTAAAAATATATTAAAGTGTCAAATACATAAAATGTTGGAAACTTGGGAGCGCCTTTAAACCCACCATTTTTTTCATCTAAATTATTTAAAATATTTTGTAAAATTGGTTCTGGTTCTTGTCCTATAACATTTGTTTTTTTAAGTTCTAAACTTTTTTTTATTAAGTTTTTTTGCTCAATTATTTTTGTCCTTTGATCAAGATAAGCCTCATGCACTTTTTGAAGAATAGTTTTAAAGGCTGGCAGGCCATGTTTCTCGTCTTTTGGAAAGTATGTGCCTCCCATAAAAGGAACTCCATTTTCATCTAAAAACATTGTTAAAGGCCATCCACCTCCACTTTGATTAAAAAGTTGAAAAGAACTTTGAAACACAAAATCTAGATCAGGTCTTTCCTCCCTATCTACTTTTATATTTATAAAAAATTCATTCATAAGATCTGCGGTTGTTTTATCCTCAAAACTTTCATGAGCCATAACATGGCACCAGTGGCAACTTGAATAACCAACACTTAACAAAATTGGTTTTTTTTGTGTCTTTGCCTGATTTAAAGATTCTTTGTTCCATGTTTGCCAATGAACTGGATTATTTTTGTGCTGTTGCAAATAAGGACTTGGATCTTTGGATAAAATATTTTTCATTTTTTAAAATAAATTTTTCTCAGCAAAAATGAAATAATTAATATTGTAAAAAAACCAAGAATAGGAAAAAGAATTTCTTTATTTTGAATCATTATAAAAAAACTTGGATCAACATTATTTTCAATAATTTTTTCAATGCCTTCGCCAATAGCACACAGAATAAATACCATCGGAAAAAGACCAGCAAGAGTTGAAAAAAAATAGTTTTTTACTTTCATATTAAAAAGTACCGGTAATAAATTTTGAATAGCAAATGGTATACCACCTCCACCAGCAAATCTAAAAATCATAAAATATAAAAATTCATTCTTATTAAACATATCTTTAAATTTAGAAATTTTACCTGAAAGTTTTTTAATTATTAATTCTTTAAAATATTGATTTGCGAGAATATATAAAAATGTACATCCTATAGTAAATCCAAAGACTGAAATTAGAGTACCAAAAAATTTTCCAAATAGAAATCCAGCAACTAAAGATATGGGGGATGCAAAACCTAAAAGTAATATCCATAAGATTGAAAATAAAAAAAACAAGGTTGTAAACAACAATAAATTTTGATCCCTAATTTCTATTAAAAATTGAGTTTTATCCCTAATATAGACGTAGTCATTTAATTGAGTAACATCTATGAAAATAAAAAAACCGTATAATATTAGACTTAGACAAAGAATATAAATGAGGCCTACTGCAATTTTAATATTTTTAGTCATCAAATAATTTTAACTGTACATCAGTGATATTATTAAATATATAACTAAAATTATTTTATGAAAAGAACATACCAACCAAGTAAATTAGTAAGAAAGAGAAGACACGGTTTCAGATCTAGAATGGCTACTAAAGGTGGAAGAAAGCTAATTGCTAGAAGACGAGCAAAAGGAAGAAAAACCATATCAACTTAAAATGATAAAGCTTGAAAGTTTAAAAAAAAGCGATCATTTCAAGCAAGTTCTTAAAGGCAAGAAAATTCATACAGACTTTTTTTCATTATTTGCAACTAAGAGTTTTTTAAAGACAAATAGGAATAATTTGTTGATAAGCTTTATAACAAAGAAAAAAATAGGAAACGCTGTAAAAAGAAATAGAATAAGAAGAAGATTGAAAGCAATAACGCAAAAAATTTTGAAAATAAGTGGTGCAATTAATACCAATTATACTTATATAATAATCTGTAAAACAAAATCTTATACGGAAAAATACGACAAAATATTTTTAGAAATGCAGAAAAGTTTTAAAAAAATTAATTAAATGAACAAGATCTTTATTAAGGCTGCTATTTTTTTTGTAAAAATATATAAATATTTTTTTTCTCCACTTTTAGGAAATAGATGCAGATTTTTACCAACATGTTCTGAATATTTTATTGAATGCTTAAATGAGTATGGTTTTTTCAAAGGAGTTACTCTCGGATTTAAAAGAATAATAAAATGTCATCCTATTAAATTTTTAGGTGGAAGCTCTGGATTGGATTTAGTGCCAAAAAAAAGGAATGTGAAAAATGGATAATAAGAATGTTTTTGTAGCAATTGCTTTATCAATGGCTGTTCTTCTTTTTTGGGGTGCATTTTTTGAAACACCAAGGCAGGTAAAAGAAAATCAAAACTCTGGTAATGTGCAAACCAATCAAAATAAAATTCAAAATGATATAACACCAAATATAAACCAAGAAAAAATTGTAAAAAAAGTTTCCAGAAAAGATGCTTTAACTGAAGTTGACAGAGTAATAATAGAAAATGAAAAAGTTAAAGGGTCCATTTCTTTAAAAGGAGCATTATTCGATGACCTTTCATTTAAAAATTATAAAAAGGATTTGAAATCTGAAGATAATGTTATTTTTCTCAATCCTAAAGAGATAGAAGATGGATATTACATAGAAACTGGATGGGCGAGTGTCGGTAATGAAGTGGAGGTTCCTGGAGTAGATTCTTTATGGCAAGTAAAAGGAAACAGAGTTTTAAATGAAAAAAATGCTGTCAAACTTGAATGGAACAATGGAAAAGGTTTGATTTTTAAGAAAACTATAAAATTAGACGAAAAGTATTTGTTTAAAATAAAGCAAGAAGTAAAGAATAATACTTCCTCAAAAATTAATCTTTATCCGTATTCTCAAATAACTAGAAACAAAAAACCTGATGACGTAATGGGTTTTTATATTTTACACGAGGGATTTATTGGAGTATTTGATGGCGAATTAAAGGAAGACGATTATGATGATATTAAAGATAAAAAAATTGTAAGAAATTCAGATAATGGTTGGTTAGGTATTACAGACAAATATTGGGTAACCGCTATAGTTCCACCAAAAGATAAAAACTTTAAATCTACATTTTTGTATAAAGACAATTTTAGAGCAAATTACATTTTAAACTCACCAGTAAGTATTGATCCTAAAAGTTCATCAGAAAACGAGGTAAGATTATTTGTTGCCGCGAAAGAAGTTGAAACTGTAGATGGATATGCGGAGAGTGAAAGTATTGAAAAGTTCGACTTAACTATTGATTGGGGTTGGTTTTATTTTTTTACTAAACCTTTATTTTTTGTAATTGATTATTTATTCAAACTTTCTGGTAATTTTGGAATAGCTATTGTTTTAATAACTTTAGCAATCAGAATTATATTCTTTCCGCTTGCTAACTACTCATTTAGATCAATGGCAAAAATGAAAGCTGTCCAGCCAGAAATGACAAGACTTAAAGAACTTCACAAAGATGATAAAATGAAATTACAACAAGAAATGATGGCTTTATATAGAAAAGAAAAAATTAATCCTGCATCAGGATGTTTGCCCATTTTAATTCAAATACCTTTTTTCTTCGCTATTTATAAAATGTTATTTATTTCTTTGGAAATGAGACACCAGCCATTTTTTGGGTGGATACAAGATTTATCTGCTAAAGATCCAACGACTATTTTTAATTT
The DNA here is from genome assembly GCA_902530885.1 of uncultured Pelagibacteraceae bacterium. GTDB lineage: Bacteria > Pseudomonadota > Alphaproteobacteria > Pelagibacterales > Pelagibacteraceae > Pelagilacustribacter. Next base: position 7,653 of record CACABZ010000007.1, on the reverse strand, counting down.
ATTTGGATTAATACCTTGGGACCCCCCTGGATTTCTGATTATAGGTATTTGGCCAATACTAATGGGGCTTTCGATGTATGTACAGCAAAAATTAAACCCTGCACCAGCAGACCCTATACAGGCAAAAATTTTTGCTTTCTTTCCATTATTTTTAACAATTATTTTAGCGCCCTTTCCATCTGGCCTAGTTGTTTATTGGACAGTAAACAATATCTTAACAATTGCTCAACAATGGGTAATTATGAGACAAACAAAAGTTAAAACAAATTAAATGTCCGACGAAAAAAGTTTAGATTTAATAAGAAAGTTTTGGCCCAAGAATGCTCCTGATATTAATAATGTACCAAAATATATTAATAAATACAAAAAAGAGCTTATTGTAATTAAATATGGAGGAAACGTTTTAATCGATAGAGATATTTTTAATAATTTTATTGAAGATATAAGCGTGTTAAACAAATTGGGTCTTTCAATCGTAGTTGTTCATGGTGGAGGTCCGAGAATAGAGAGAAAATTAAAAAAAGAAAATATTCAAACTAAATTTATTAATGGACTAAGAGTTACAGATGAAAAAGTAATTTCTATTGTTGAAGATGTATTAATTGATTTTAATAAAGATATAGTAAATTCTTTAAAAAAAAAAGGCTCACATGCAATATCAATTACTTCAAAAGTAAATAATATAATTAATGTCGTCCCAGATAATAAGGAGCTTGGTTTTGTTGGTGTTCCGAAAAACATTAACGCTGAATATCTTATAAATATAATTAATCGAAAACAAATACCTGTCATAGCACCTCTAGGTATCGGTAAAGATAAAAACACTTATAATATTAATGGTGATACAGCCGCTAGTGCAATAGCAAAAAAACTTAGATCAAGAAGACTTTTACTTATGACTAATGTAGAAGGGGTTTACGATGATAGAAAAAATTTGATATCAGAGATAAAACCTTTTGATATAGAAAATTTGGTAAAATTAAAAATTGTACAAGGGGGAATGATTCCTAAGATAAAAAATTGTATTGATGCGGTTGAGAATGGAGTAAGAGGTGTAGTTATACTCGATGGTAGAAAACCACATTCAATATTAGATGAAATATTCTCAGATAAGGGATCGGGAACATTAATAAGAAAATGAAGGAACTAAAAGACTTAAAATTTTGGCTTTTCGATCTTGATAATACTTTGTATTCTGGCGCCACCAAGGTATTTGAACAAGTCGATAAAAAAATGACGCACTATATTTCTTCAAAACTAAATATTAGTAAAGAGGAAGCAAGAAAAATTCAAAAAAACTATTTTGTGGAATATAACACAACGCTCAATGGTATGATTAAGAATCATAAAATTGATGCTAATGAATTTCTAGAGTTTGTTCACGATATAGATCTAAGCTTTTTGAAAGAAGATAAACAATTGGGTGAACAAATTGAAAAAATTAATGGCAAAAAGATAATTTTTACTAATGGGTCACTTGCACATGCTAAAAATGTAACAAAAAGACTTGGAATTGAAAGGCATTTTGATGATATTTTTGACATAGTTAGTGCAGACTTTATACCCAAGCCATCTTTAGAAACTTACAAAAAAATTATAGAAAAATACAAAATTGAGCCACAATATAGTATATTTATTGAGGATATTGCGCGAAATTTAAAACCCGCTCACGAATTAGGTATGAAAACAGTATGGATAATAAATGATGAACCATGGGCAGCGGAATTTTCAGATTCTAATTTTATAGACTATAAAACAGATAAACTATCTAAATTTTTAAAGGAGATAAATGACCACAAGTGAATTAGAGAAAATTATAAATAAAGCATTTGATAATAAACAAAATATAAACGAAAAATCAGATAGCGAGATATTAAAAGCTGTCAATCAAACAATTGAGTTTACTGATAAAGGTAAATTAAGAGTTGCAGAAAAAAAAAATGGGAAATGGACAGTAAATCAATGGGTAAAAAAAGCTATCTTATTGAGCTTTAGAACAAGCCCAATGACAATTTCCAAAGGCCCATATACTACTTGGTACGATAAGGTTTCTGGTAAATCTGTAACTTGGAATGAGTCCGATTGGAAAAAAGCAGGTTATAGACATGTTCCAAACGGAGTTGTCAGAAAAGGTTCATTCATAGGAAAAAATGTTGTTTTAATGCCATGCTTTGTAAATCTTGGAGCCTACGTAGATGAAGGTACAATGATCGACACTTGGGCTTCGGTAGGTTCGTGTGCTCAAGTTGGTAAAAATTGTCATGTTTCGGGAGGTGCAGGTATAGGTGGAGTTTTAGAACCGCTTCAAGCAGGACCAGTTATTATAGAAGACAACTGTTTTATAGGCGCTAGGTCTGAAATAGCAGAAGGAGTAATTGTTGAAGAGGGAGCAGTGATATCAATGGGGGTTTATATCGGTGCCTCTACTAAAATTATAGATCGCTCAACTGGAGAAATTACTTACGGAAAAGTTCCATCATATTCTGTTGTTGTGCCTGGAAGTTTTCCAAATAAAAAGAATCCAGATGGTCCCAGTTTGTATTGTGCAGTAATTGTTAAAAAAGTAGATGAGAAGACCAGAAGTAAAACGTCAATTAACGATCTATTGAGAGATTAAATGCGAACAATAAACGAGCTAGCTTTATCTAAAGATCTAATCTCATTTCCGAGCGTTACCCCGATTGATGCAGGAGCTATAAGTTTTTTGGCAAAAAAGTTAAGAACTCTTGGATTTAAATGTAAAATACTAGAGTTTAAGAAAGGCAAAGGCAAACCTATAAAAAATCTGTACGCAAAATTTGGAAATAAACAACCTAATTTATGTTATGCAGGACACACTGATGTTGTGCCACCAGGAAGTTATAAAGACTGGACAGTAAATCCTTTTAAACCAAAAATTAAAAAAGGATATCTTATTGGTAGAGGTGCGAACGATATGAAAAGTTCAATTGCTTGTTTTGTATCCGCAGTAAGTGAGTATATGATTAACCACAAAAAATTTAATGGTTCGATAAGTTTTCTTATCACTGGAGATGAAGAAGGTTTCGCAACAAATGGTACGAAAAAAGTAGTCGATTATTTAAAAAAAAGAAAAGAAAAAATAAATTTTTGTATTGTTGGTGAACCTACAAACCCAAAAAAATTAGGAGAAATGATTAAAATTGGAAGAAGAGGCAGCCTTTCAGCTGAATTAGAAATATTTGGAACACAGGGTCACATCGCCTACCCTCATCTTTCAAATAATCCAATAAATACTTTAGTAAAAATATGTTTTGAATTAAAGAAAAAAAAATTAGATAAAGGAAACAAAAATTTTCAACCATCTAACCTCGAATTCACAGGTATATATGTTAATAATAAAGCCCATAATGTTATACCCGCTTCGGCCAAAACTCAGTTCAATGTGAGATATAATGATCTTCAAACTGCAACAAAATTAAAGAAAAAAATAAATGCTGTTATAAAAAAGGTTTCTAAAAAAAATAAATGTAAATATAAAATTAATTATTTAGAAAGTGGTGAGGCTTTCTTAACAAAACCAGGTAAAAATATTATGTTAGCCAAAAAAATTATAAAGAAAGTTACTAAAATAAACCCAGTTTTTTCAACTACTGGCGGTACATCTGATGCAAGATTTATTAAAAAGATAGCTCCGTGTCTTGAATTTGGTCTTGTTAACAAGACAATGCACAAAATTGACGAATGTGTTTCTTTAGGAGATTTAAAAAAATTAAAAAAGATATATTACAATTTTTTAGTAGAGTATTTTAAGTGAAAACTGGAATAATTTTTTCAAAAAAATCCTTAAATCATGACACAGGTGATGGTCATCCAGAAAATAAATTTAGAATTCAATCAATTTTAGAAAGACTAAAAAAAGGAGATAATTCTAAACTTGCATGGAGTGAACCTGGTAAGTTCGATGAAATATTTTTAAAAAAAACACACAACTCTCATTATATTAGTGAAGTTAAAAAAGCCTTTCCTACAAAAGGGCAATTTTTTTTAGACGGAGATACAGTGATATCTCCTGGTAGCAAAGATGCATCTTTCGAAGCTGTTTCGTCTATTACCTCTGCAATAGATTTAGTGGAAAATAAAAAATTAAAAAATGCTTTTTGTGCTGTTAGACCTCCTGGACATCATGCTGAGTATGATAAGGCAATGGGATTCTGTATTTTTAACAATATTGCTGTAGGAGCTAATTATCTTTTAGAAAAGTATACGTATAAGAGAATTGCTATTATAGATTTTGATGTTCACCATGGTAATGGTACACAAAATATCTTTTACTCAAATGAAAAAGTTTTATATATATCTACACATCAATATCCTCACTTTCCTGGTACAGGAGCAAACAACGAAAAGGGGAAATTTAACAATATTTTAAATATACCCTTGTCAGCTGGGACAAATACATCAGAATTTTTTGATGCCTATGAACATGTTTTGAAAAAATTAAAAGAATTTAAACCTGAATTTTTACTTTTTTCTGCAGGATTTGATGCTCATAGAGATGATCCACTCTCTAATATCAATTTACAATCACATGATTATTTTGAGATTACAAAAAGAACTTTACTAGACTCTAAAGATTATTGTAATGGAAAAGTTGTATCAATTTTAGAGGGTGGATATGATTTGAATGCTTTAGCAGAGAGTGCTGAAGAACATGTAAAGGCGCTTATAAAATATTAAGATGAAAAAACTGTATAAAATAAGAAAATCTAATATTGATAATAAAGGATTGTACGCCTCTACAGATATTAAAGAGGGAACAAAAATTATTGAGTATAAAGGGAAAATAATTTCAGTTAAAGAAACTGAAACTAATCCCAAATTTGATAATGATAAAGCGATTTATCTATTTAATTTAAATAAAAGATACGATTTGGACGGTGATTTCAAATACAATACCGCCAGATTAATAAATCATTCGTGTAATCCCAATTGTGAGGTGGATGGAGTTGGTTTAAAAATATGGGTTTACTCTATTAAAGAGATTAAAAAAGGAGAGGAATTAACCTACGATTATGGTTTTAGTTATGATAGTGATTATAAAAATTACCCATGTCGTTGCGGATCAAAAAATTGTGTAGGCTACATTGTGAGATCTGAGTCAAGATGGAGAATTAAAAAAAGAAAAAAATTAAAATCTACTAATATTTAACCTTTTCCAAATAAAGACCACAAGCTGGTGCGGGTGGCGCACATGATGATCTTTTTTTTGAATTTAAAGTTTTTTTGAAATTTGAAATATCCCATTTTCCCTCTCCTAGAAATTTAAGACATCCAACCATTGATCTAACTTGTTTTTGCAAAAAAGATTTAGAAACAAATCTTATTAGTATTTTACCATTTCTATTTTTTTTAATCGAAATTTTTTTAATTGTTCTAATGGGAGATATAGCTGTACACGAGGAAGATCTATATGCTGAAAAATCGTGAGTTCCAGTAAGTAATTTTGCTCCTTTTTTCATTTCATTCATACTCAATTTTTTCCTCACGTGCCAAACTCGGTTCTTGTCTAACGCTATCGAACTAGCTCTATTCATAATTTTATAAAGGTAGGTTCTCTCTTTAGCACTACGCCTTGCATTAAAATTTTTATTTCTTGTCCTAATTGAAAGTATAGATATCCCCTTTTTAGCTAATAAAAAGTTCCACCTATTGAGTAATACTTTTTTTCTATTAGGATTTATTCCACCATAAATGAAAAAATTTGCAGATTGACCTAAAGCATGCACACCAGCATCAGTTCTGCCTGAGCCAATTATATTTTCTTTAAAGTGCATACCAAACACTTGCTTTATAACCTTTTGGATTTCACCTTGAATTGATTTTCCATTTTTTTGCAACTGCCAACCAACAAATTTTGATCCATCGTATTCAACTATAATTTGGTAGTTTTGTTTATAAATATTCAATTTCAATTTAATATAATGTTTTTATTAACTTTGTTTCCTTTAAGAAAATCTGTTGCATCAACTATATTTTTACCCTCTTTTTGTAATTTAAGAATTTTAATTGCTTTTTTTTTTGTTGCTATAGTAAGCTTATCATCTAATACAGTTCCTGGTTTTCCACTTAAATTAATAATTTTAGCTTTATGTATTTTTATTCTTAATTTATTAAAATGAAACCAGGCACCTGGCTTAGGGCTAAAAGCATTAATTTTCAAAATAATTTTTTCAGCATCTTCTTGCCAGTTAATTTTGGCCTCTTCCTTTTCAATTTTTTTTGCATAACTTACCTCTTTATCGTTTTGATCTATAAAGCTTCCCTCTTTTGACAAAATGAGATCAATTGACTGTATTAAGGACTTGGCCCCTAAGATAGAAAGTTTTTCTTTTAGTTCCCCACTATTAGTCTCGCTATCGATTTTAATTCTCGATTGCATAATATATGGTCCAGCATCTAATTTTTTTTCAATTTTCATAATGGATACTCCTGTTTCTTTATCTCCATTTAAAATTGCTCTCTCGATAGGCGCAGCTCCTCTCCATTTTGGTAGTAAAGATGCATGCACATTTAAAAAGAGTAAATTTGGTATTTTTAAATAAGACTCAGGAATAATTTGTCCATAAGCTACAACCACTACTAAATCTGGTTTTAACTTTTTAAAATTAACATATGCGTTTTCAAAATCGAGTTTTTTGGTTCTTACTTCTATATCCATTTTCTCAGAGTAAATATGTACTGGAGTTTTAAGAACTTTTTGACCTCTCATTTTTTTTTGTGGGGGTTGGGTATACACACAAATTGGTTTATGATTTTTATCAATCAACATCTTTAAAGATGGGATTGAAAAATCTGGACTACCCATAAAAACAACTTTTAATGGCATTGAATCACTGAATTTAAACTATCACCCTATCAATTTCTTTTTTTTGTTTAATTACTTTTTTTAAAATTAAATCTTTTTTTAGTTTCGACAAGTAATCGATGAATAGAATACCATTAAGATGATCAATTTCATGTTGAATACATGTTGCCAAAAGTCCATCAGCTTTAAGGTCCTTTTTTTTTCCGTTATAGTCAAGATACTTCACATGACATCTATTTGGTCTTTTAATCTCAGCAAATTGATTGGGTATTGACAAGCATCCCTCCTCATATGAAACTTGTTCTTCAGAAGTTGAAATAATTTCTGGATTAACAAAAAATAAAGGAGGTTTTTTTTCTTCTTTTTTTGACAAATCAATAACCACTACTCTCTTTAAAACTCCAACTTGAACAGCAGCAAGCCCAATACCAGGTGCCGCATACATTGTTTCCAGCATATCATCCATTAATTTTTTTACGCTTGAGTCTACATTTTTAATCGGTAATGATTTTTTCTTCAAAATAGGATCTGGTATGGTAACAATTTTTTTTACAGACATGATAACTTTTACTACAGTTAAGTTCTTAAGGGTAGTGCAGATGATAAGATTGTGTTTCTAAATTCCTTTAATTCAAGTCTATTAAGTAAATAAGTCAAAAAATAAATGGTCTCTGAATCAAGATTGCTTACTTCATCTTCACCTATAATTTCAACAATTTTTAAAGCTAAAAACCCTTTTTCGTTTTTTTTAACTAAATCAATTAAATTATTAGGAACACTATAATTTTTAGATAAGTTTTCAAATTCAATTTCTTTTGGAAGCTTTA
>CACABZ010000006.1 GCA_902530885.1 uncultured Pelagibacteraceae bacterium | reverse complement strand
CTGATGCTTTCTGAAAAGCCTCCTTTCTTTTGCAGTTAATTTTGTCCCAGCAATACTAGTAATGATAGCTTTTTTCATTTAATTTTTAAATAAATCCCAAAAATTTCTATTAGTTTTTTTATTACTTTCTTCAAGATATCCATTATTAAATTTTATGGAGTCATCAATATTATTTTTAAGTATTGGCAACGTATCAACAAACTCTTTATTTAATGATAGATTTTGTTTTCTATTATCTATTTTGGATTTGTGGTACTCATCTGAAATATAAGTTTTTATAACAATAAAAATGAAAGAAAAAATAAATATAATTATTAATAAATTAAAAATTTGTTTTTTCATCACATTTTTTCAGGTAAAGATACACCCAATATATTCATACCATTTTTAACCACAATAGAAATTAGCTTAATTATGACTAATGTATTTTTATTTTTTACTTTACCATTACTTATAAATTTTAATTCTTCATTTTCGTTACCTTTGCTCCAATAGGCATGAAACAAAGTTGATAAATCGTACAAATAAAAAGGGATTCTATGTGGCTCTAATTTTTGTGAAGAAATATTAATTACTTTAGGCCACTCGTATATTTTTCTAAGTATTTTTTTTTCATATAAATTTAGATTAAAATTCTCTTGATCTAGTTGTACCAATTCATTTAAGTCTATTTTTAAAGTTCTAAATAGAGAACAAATTCTAGCATAACAATATTGAACATAAAAAACAGGATTTTCTTTTGTTTTTTCTAGTACTTTATCAAAATCGAAGTCTATTTCTACATCGTTGCTTCTATTAAGCATCATAAATCTTATGGAGTCTTTATCAACCTCGTTTAGTAAATCAGATACTGTAATGAAATCACCAGCTCTTTTAGACATTTTAAATGGTTTGCCTTTTTTAAAAAGTTTAACTAATTGACATACTTTACAATATAATTTTGTTTTAGTTTCTGAAAGCGCACTAACTGCTCCAGTAATTCTTTTTATATAACCTGTATGATCTGCACCCAAGATGTCTATTAAATAATCATAATTTCTTGAAACTTTATCGAAATGATATGCAACATCATTTGCAAAATAAGTCCATGAACCGTCGTCTTTTTGCAACGCTCTATTCGTATCATCACCAAATAAAGAAGATTTAAAAACTAATTTTTTTGTTTTTTTCCAGTTTTTGCTCTCCTCGCCTTTAGGAGGATCTAAATATCCTTCAATAACATAATTGCTGTTTGTTAATTTTTTAATTGCCTTTTCAACTAATTTTTTTTCAACATTACTCCTTTCTGATATGAAATTATCATGTTTTATACCTAATTTGTTTAAATCTTCTTTGATCATTTCCATTGAGCTTTTAATTGCTTCAGTGCCTAATAGAGATTTTGATTTTTCATAATCGTTAAAATCTAATTTTGTTTTTTTTATAATTTTTTTTGCTATTTCAATAATATAAAGACCTGGATAGATATTTTCACTCGGGGTAAATTTTTCATTATATTTAATTTCTCTAATTCTTAAATAAACTGATTTTAGAAAATTTTGAATCTGATTACCGTAGTCATTTACGTAATATTCTTTTGTAACTTTATTGCCATTGAAAATTAATAAATTTGACAAAACATCACCAAAAACCGCCCCCCTACAATGGCCAACGTGTAAAGGGCCAGTGGGATTAGCTGACACAAACTCTATATTATAATTTTTGTTCTCTGGAATTGATCCATAATTATCGTTACTTAAAATTTTTAATATTGATCCGATTGCACCTTTTTTGGACAAATTTAAATTTAAAAAACCTGGGGCTGCAACTTCAATCTCTGAAAAATCTCCAATATTTTCCTCTAAAGTTTTTTTTATTTTTTTGGCTAAATTAATACTATTTAATTTATTTAATTTTCCTAAAACTAAACAAATATTTGTGGAAAAATCATAATTAAAATTTGTGGGGGGATTTTCTAATATTACTCCTTTAAAATTATTAAGGTCTTTCAGTTCTAAATTTTTTTTATTATCTTTTACACAATTATTAATTAATTTTAAATAATGATTATAAATATTCATTTTAATTTTTTATAAAGATTAATTGCATATCTATCAGTCATTCCTGCAATGAAATCACAAATAGACCTAACGCCATAATGATTGTAATCGTTTATATTAATAAACGTTCTTTTATTATTTTTAATTTGTTTGAACAAAAAACCGATTATTTTTTTTCCTTCGTTTGTTTTTTTTAAAACTTGTTTACTATAATACATTTTTTCTCTCAGAAATTCTTTAATCTGCATATCAAACTTTCTCATTTTATGTGAAAAAATTACAATTAAATTTTTAGAATTATACACATCGGCTAATTTGTTAATTTTATTGTTTTTTAAATTATGTTTTATATTTAAAATGATGTCTTCGACCATTTCATTGATTATTTCTCTTACTATTTGTCTTACTACTATTTGATTGTCTTTTTTTCTTTTATTTTTAAGATTTTTTACAACAATATCATTCAATATCGATATATCTTTTAATTCTTCTATCTTAAACAAATTTGCCTTTATTCCATCCTCTAAATCGTGACTGTTGTACGCAATGTCATCTGAAATAGAAGCTATTTGAGCTTCAAGTGATGGTTGTTTTTTTAATTGTATTTTTCCTTTAAAAAAATTTTTTCCTAAAATGCTATTCAACTTATTTATATTAGTGATTTTTCCGTTATGCTTAATTAAACCATCTAAAGCTTCTATTGATAAATTTAAACCATCGTAATCGTAATATTTTTTTTCAAGTAATGTTACTACTCTTAATGTTTGAATATTATGATCAAACCCTCCATTATTTATCATACAATTGTTAAGAATTTCTTCTCCTGCATGTCCAAAAGGTGTGTGCCCAAGATCATGAGCTAAGCTTAGAGTTTCACACAAATCTTCATTTAAGTTAAAAAATTTTGATAACGTTCTTGCAATTTGTGCCACCTCTAGGGAATGAGTAATTCTTGTTCTAAAGTGATCTCCGCTTGTATTAACAAAAACTTGTGTTTTATGTTTTAATCTTCTAAAGGCGGTTGAATGAATAATTCTATCTCTATCTCTTTGAAAATCTGTTCTTATATTTGTTCTTTTGTCTTTAAAAAACCTACCTTTAGATTTAAGAGGAACTGCTAATTTTGACAATCTAATAATTGAATTTTTTTGCATGCACACTATATAGACTATATACTAGATAATTATGGAAAAAAAATTAGAATTTACTGACAGAGCTAAAAAACAAATCCTTAAAATCACTAATAGTGATGCAAATAAAAAATATTTTAGAATTTCAGTAAAAGGCGGCGGATGTTCAGGATTTAAATATAATTTTAGTTTCGATAATGTTGTCGAAAAAGACGATGTGTTGTTTGATCTTACGGTTATTGATAAAAATTCTCTTGATATTATTGCTGGTTCAACCGTTGATTTTAAAACAGAAATGATTGGAGAGTCATTTGTTATTAAAAACCCACAAGCATCAGCCTCTTGTGGTTGTGGTTTATCTTTTGCTGTAAAATGAAGATAAGTTCATGGAATGTAAATTCAATTAGAGCAAGGATAGATAATATTATTCAGTACATTCAAGAAGAAAAACCTGACATACTACTATGTCAAGAAATAAAAACGCAAGATCAGTTTTTTCCAAAAGAAGATATTAAAAAGATTGGTTATGAGTCTTATATATTTGGTCAGAAAAGTTATAATGGTGTCGCGATTTTGTCTAAACACGAAATTAAAAACGTAACCAAAAATTTTATTTCTGATGATCTTAATCAATCTAGAATTATTACTGGTGAAATTGAAGTAAAAAAAAAAAAAATTGATATAATCAATATTTATATCCCTAATGGAAATCCAGTAAATACTGAAAAATACATATATAAAAAAAATTGGCTTAAAAAATTAATATTTAGTGTCAAAAAAAGATTAATGAAAAATTCAAATATTATAATAGCTGGTGATTTTAATATTATACCTGAAGAAATAGACGTGTATGATTTTAAGAGATATGAAAATGATGCATTGGGAAAGTTAGAGATAAGAAAAAAATTTCGTGAATTATTGAATTTAGGCTTTAACGATATTTACAGAATTAAAAATAAAGATAAACAAGAATATACTTTTTGGGATTATTTTGCAGGATCTTGGCAAAAGAACTATGGTATGCGGATTGATCATTTTTTAATATCAAATAATTTATTAAATGATGTTTCTTCTGTAAAAATTAATAAAAAACCTAGATCACGCGTAAAACCTTCTGATCATACGCCTATAGAATTAGAAATTAACTAATTCTACCATAAACATCTTCGTACCGAACTATATCAGTTTCTTTTAAAATAGATCCTAATTGCGCTTCTATAATTTTAACTGGTTTTGTGTTTGGGTTTTTAATTCTATGAATAGATCCTTGTGGAATAAAAATAGTTTGATTCAATCCTATTGAAAAATTTTTATTATTTAAAGTTATTTTAGGTTTGCCCTGAGTAACAACCCAATGTTCAGATCTATGAAAATGCTTTTGTAAACTTAATATACCCTTAGGTTTTACAAATAATTCTTTTATCAAGAAATTTTTACCATAATACAGATTGGTGTATCTTCCCCACGGTCTGTAAAATGTATTTTGTTTTTTGAAATATTTTGCCTTATTTCTATTATACATTAAACAAATCTCTTTCCAACTTCCTAGATCTGACCAAGGTATATCTAATTTAATAGCATTGATATCTTTTGTTTTTTCTAAAATGGCATAATCAAAGGATTTCGATATAATCTTTTTAAAGATATTTTTATTTAAATAATAGATATTATTTCTATATTTAGATTTTTTCAGAGATAATAAACAGTTTGTGTATGTATTTTTTTGATATTTTTTAAAATTATTCACTAAAGAATCTTTCCTTATAAAAAACATTCCAGAATTCCAGTAACCACCTCTTTTTATTATTTTTTTTGCCTTTGAGCGATCTGGTTTTTCAAGAAATTTTGAAACTTTATTTAAACCTTTGTTATTTTTTTTGGAGCTAAAATATCCAAATTGATTTGATGGAAAATTGGGTTTAATACCAAATATAAAAATATTTTTATTGGTTAAATTTTTGATATTCCTTTTCATTTCTCTATTAAATTTGTCAGTTTTTTCTATAATATGATCAGCTGACAAAAAAATTAACGGCTGTTTTTCAGGTATATCTTTTATTAAAGCGCTTGAAAGTATAGCTGGGCCTGTATTTTTTTTTGATGGCTCAAGAATTATTTTGAACTTTTTAAATTTATATTTTTTAAGGTGTTTTTTAACATCTTTTAGAAACTTTAAATTAGTACTTATTATAGGATAATCAAACAAAGGAGCTTTAATTCTCTCTAGAGTTTTTCCTAATAATGTCCAATTTCCAAAATCAATAAATTGTTTTGCTTGGTGTTCTTTTTTTTCTGGCCATAGACGTGTGCCTGATCCACCACATAATATTACTGGTCTAATTTTCATTAAATTTTAGAATATTCTTTAACTTCTTTTTTCTTTCCTGGGTGTGTTGGTGCGCCAAGACAGGCGGGGCCAACAGTCTGTGCATATTTCCACAAAGTGCCAGAGCCAAAAGCAGATTTTTTTGCTTTCCATTTTTTTCTTCTAGTTGCTAATTGGGATTTAGTTAATCTAACATTAATAGTTCCTTTTTTGGCGTCAATATCAATTATATCTCCATTTTTAAGTAAAGCTATTGGCCCACCTAATGCAGCTTCGGGACCAACATGTCCAACACAAAAACCTCTTGTGGCACCAGAAAATCTTCCATCAGTTATTAATGCTACCCTTTCACCTTTTCCTTGGCCATAAATGGCTCCTGTAGTTGATAGCATTTCTCTCATGCCAGGTCCTCCTCTTGGTCCTTCGTATCTAATAACAATTACATCACCATCTTTATATTTTTTTGTTTGAACTGCTTTCATTGCATCTTCCTCATTGTCAAAACATCTGGCTTTACCTGAAAATTGTAATTTTTTTAATCCAGCTATTTTTACAATAGCGCCCTCTGTAGCTATATTACCTTTTAGACCAACAACTCCTCCATCTGCTGATAAAGGTTTGTTATGCTCACGTAAAACTTTTTGATTAGGATTAAAAATAATATCTTTAAGGTTCTCTTTCATAGTTTTACCCGTTACTGTCATACAATCTCCGTGTATGTATCCACCATCTAACAAAGTTTTTAACAACATTGGAACACCACCTGCTTCCCAAAGATCTTTTGCAACATATTTTCCACCTGGTTTTAAATCAGCTAAATAAGGGGTATTTTTAAAAATTTTAGCTACATCCATTAATTCGAATTTAACTCCTATTTCATTTGCTAAAGCAGGTAGATGCAAAGCAGCATTTGTAGAACCACCAGTAGCAGCAACAATAGTTGCAGCATTTTCTAAAGATTTTTTTGTTACAATATCTCTTGGTTTAATATTTTTCTCTAATAAATTCATTACTGTTTTTCCACTTAGATGAGCATACTTATCCCTTTCCTCATAAGGGGCAGGAGTTCCTGCAGAATAAGGTAAAGCTAAACCTATTGCTTCAGAAACACATGCCATAGTATTTGCAGTAAACTGACCACCACAAGCACCAGCGCTTGGACAGGCAACTAATTCTAACTCACGTAATTCCTCAGATGACATGTTGCCAGATGAATGTTTACCAACTGCTTCAAATACGTCTAAAACAGTTACATCTTTCCCTTTGTATCTTCCTGGTAAAATTGAACCTCCGTAAATAAAAACACTTGGAACGTTTAATCTTAGCATCGACATCATTAAACCGGGTAATGACTTATCACAACCAGCAATACCAACTAAAGCATCGTAACAATGTCCCCTTACAGTAAGTTCTGCAGAGTCAGCTATAACTTCTCTTGAAATCAATGATGATTTCATTCCTTCATGCCCCATTGCAATACCATCAGTCACAGTAATAGTACAAAATTCCCTTGGAGTTCCACCAGACTCCTTAACCCCTTTTTTTACTGATTGAGCTTGTCTCATTAAAGCAGTATTACATGGTGCAGCTTCATTCCACGTAGACACTACACCAACAAATGGTTTCGCAACATCTTGTTCAGTTTCTCCCATTGCATAATAAAACGATCTATGCGGAGCTCTATCAGGTCCTAGAGAAGTATGACGGCTTGGTAATTTTTTTTTATTTATCTTTGACATATTTAATTAATACTCGATACAATACTTCTTAATTTATTATCTTCAATAGTTAATTCTTTGACTAATTTTTTGTCATTTTGTACTATTTCTTTCGGGGCGTTTTTCAAATAAGCCTTGTTTTCTAACTTATTATTTAATCCATCTATTTGTTTTTTTAAGTGTTCTAATTTTTGTATAATTCTCTCTTTTTGAGAAGCTAGATTTATATCCTCACTAAAACTTAATGATAATTTTTCCTTTAAAACTAGTATTTCGACAGAATTTTCAGTTTTTTGTTTTTTTTCGATTATCCCTTTAACTCTACCGACTTGTTGAATTAAATTAATATTATTATTTATCAAATTCCTTAATTTACCTGCTTTATCTGAAAAAGAGATATTGCAGAACAATTTTGGTGTAATTTTTAATTCTGCCTTCGTAGATCTTATGCTAGTAATTAATTCAATGATATCATTAATGTCATTCTGGTTTTTTTTAAATTTGGTTGATTTTTTATAGTTAGGCCAAGATGAAGAAATTAAATAATCTTTGAAAGTTGATTTGTATTTATTTGTTGCCCAAATAGATTCTGTAAAAAAAGGTATAAATGGATGGAGTAATCTTAAAATATTTGCCATCATAAAGGAAGAAAAGATTTTTGCCTCTTTGATTTCTGATTTGTTTTTTGAATTAAAAATCGGCTTTAAAAACTCTAAATACCAATCGCAATAAAAATGCCATACAAATTGATATACATTTTTTGCAGCCTCATCAAACCTAAAAATATCAATATTTTGTGATACTAGATTTTGGGCTTTAATATACTCATTAAATATCCATTGATTAATAGGAAGTTTTATAAATTTCATATTAATCTTTTCGTCTAATTTACAATTATTTAATTTTAAGAAATTATTTGCACTCCATATTTTGGTTATAAAATTTCTATATCCAGTAACACGGTCTTTTGATAACTTTACATCTCTACCTGGTGAAGCCATTGAAATTAAAGTAAATCGTAAACTATCTGCTCCGTACTCATTTATTAATTCAACTGGATCAATTACATTACCTTTCGATTTTGACATTTTTTGTCCCTTTTCATCTCTCACTAAAGCATGAACATAGACTTTTCGAAAAGGTGTATACTTATTAAAATAATTTCCCATCATTAACATTCTTGCTACCCAAAAAAATATTATATCAAACCCTGTTACTAAAACGGATGTTGGATAAAATTTTGAAAACTCTTTTGTTTTTTTTGGCCATCCTAGGGTAGCAAAAGGCCATAATGCAGATGAAAACCATGTATCAAGAACATCTGTTTCTTGTCTTAAATTAAAATTTTTATTTTTATTTTTTTTCTTTGCCATAGAAAGTGCTAATTTTTCATTCTCTGCAACAAAGATATTGTTTTTATCATCATACCAAGCTGGTATTCTGTGGCCCCACCAAATTTGTCTCGATATACACCAAGGTTCTATATTTTTCATCCATTGATGAAATATCTTTGACCAATTATTTGGAAAAAAAGAAGTTTTACCTTCTTTAACTACTTGAATAGGTTTTTTTGATAATTTTTTGGCATGTACGAACCATTGCTCTGTTAAAAGTGGTTCAATTATTGTATTTGATCTGTCTCCATAAGGAACTTTATTATTTATATTTTCAATTTTTAATAAATTACCATTTTCTTTTAATTGATTTATTAAAGTTTTTCTTGCTTCAAATCTATCGAGACCCACATAACTTTTAATACCATTTTGATTTATATTTCCATTTTTTTCAAAAATATTGATTATTTGTAATTTATTTCTTTTGCCGACGATATAATCATTAAAATCATGAGCGGGGGTTATTTTAACCGCTCCTGATCCTTGTTCAGGATCAGCATATTGATCTGCTATAATTTTGACAATTCTATTAACTATTGGAATTCTTACATTTTTACCTACTAAGTTTTTATACCTTTCGTCTTTGGGATTTACTGCAACTGCAGTATCACCCATCATTGTTTCTGGTCTAGTTGTAGCGATTGTAATTTTTTCATCGGAGTTTTCAATTTGATAATCAATATAATATAATTGAGATTGTACCTCTTTTTGTATCACCTCTAAATCTGAGATTGCAGTTTGTAAATGGGTATCCCAATTAACTAATTTTTTATCTTTATAAATTAAACCAGCATTATATAAATCTACAAAAACTTTTATTACAGCCCTGGATAAATCTTCGTCCATTGTGAATCTTGTTCTCGACCAGTCACATGAACATCCTAATTTTTTAAGTTGATCTAAAATTATCCCACCAGACTCTTCCTTCCATTCCCAAACTTTTTTAATAAATTTTTCTCTTCCCAATTCATTTTTTTTATCACCATTTTTAATTAAATTTTTCTCCACAACTGCTTGTGTGGCAATTCCTGCGTGATCAGTTCCAGGTTGCCATAATGCTTCAAAACCTTTCATCCGATTATATCTAATTAAAACATCTTGAATACTATTGTTTAATGCATGGCCCATATGTAACCTTCCTGTTACATTTGGTGGCGGAATTACAATTGAAAAATTTTTCTTAAGATGAGTTTTTTTGGGTTTAAACAAACCTTTTTTAATCCAAAAATCTGAGATTTTTTTTTCTTCTTCTAGGTGATTATACTTTTTAAATTCCATTATTAAGATTTATATAGTTTATATCAAATGAGCAGAATCCTAAAAGAGTTAGATTTTGCTTTATTGAAGCTACTAAATGATTTAAAAGAGCATTAATGGCCACGTGGCGGAATGGTTACGCAGAGGATTGCAAATCCTTTTATCCCAGTTCGATTCTGGGCGTGGCCTCCAGTAAAATCAATAATTTTGGATACAAATAACTAATTTACCCACTTCAGGGACTGGTTAAGGACTGGTATCCAATTAATCCTATATTTTAAGCTACACGTGTTGATGTTGAAGAATTGTATTCCCACTTGTGACTACAAAGTTTGCATTTAACTTTGTTGTGATAAGTATCAACTTGTTCTACTCCAGTTTCATCTCTTTCAACTGTATAGTTGCTTGTCTTATTTTGATATTTTCCATATCTAACTGTTCTTCTGTCTCTCACTCTATATGTTCTTGCTTGTTGTTGAGAGCCGATATGTTTTGAAGACAGAATTTCACCAACATAAATTTTTTGGCATTTTGGACAATAGTAAGTAAAGACTCCACGCCAAAGTTTCCATGCGATTAAACCGGATCCTGCAATCAGCACGCCAAGAAAGTAACCTAATCCAGGAAATTCATCCATCTTACTATCAAGCGCTAAAAGTAAGAAAAAAAAGAAAATTGAAATTCCGGTAATCATAAAAGCTGCAGCTTTTGGACTTCCTTGATTATTTGCCCAATCTGCTATCCAGTCGCCTGTTTTCTTTTGTGATTTCTTATGCTTATCTAAAACACTTTTGGGTAAAAAACTTTTCCGCTTTTTTTTCATACTACCAAATATTTGGTTAAAAAATTCTTTAATATAATGCAAAAAATTAGTTAAGAAAGCAAGTGCTATAAATCCTGCAGAAATTAATATTATAATTCCATATTGCATGTATTTTTTTCTTTTTTCTGCTGCTTCTGCTTCCTCTAGTTCGATTAACATCCTTTGGTTTTCTTCTTCAGCTTTTTGATCTAAAATTCTTTGACGCTCCTCCTCAGCTTTTTGCTCTTCTAATTGAGCGGCTTTAAGTTTTTCTGCATTAGCTCTATCTTCTTCTGCTTTGAGCTCAGCTTGTTTTTTTTGTATTGCATTTTGTAACTCATTTTCTTTTTGTTTAGCAAAATTAACATTGTCAGCATTAAGTGTTTCAACATTGCTTACTAAATCTATAATGTTGTCTAAAGTGTAATTTAATGGATAATTTGAATTTATTTCTCGTCCTTTATCTAATATTTTTTTGAATTCGGTTGGTAAAAAATTTAATAATGTTGGATTTAAAAAACTAGATGGATTTTGTACATCAACATTTTCGGTATAATCTCCGTGATATTTAATTTTTTTAAGTTTTTCATCTGTATAAATAATCTTATTACTTTTTTCATCTAGAATAATAAAATAACCTAGTTTTGGTATTTTAAAAACATTAACACGTGAAGCTATATCTGTAATAAGGGTATAATTAGGTCCAAACTCTATCGATAAAACAAAATCACCTAAAGATAAATCACTCCAATTAACTTCATTCATTGATGTAATAGTATTTTTGAATTGTAATTGAGAATTAAAAAGCAGTGTGTAAGTTTGTTCTTCAGGGGTTATTTGAAACACATTAAAAGTGTTATCCTTAATATAAACTGATTTTGTTAATTTGCCATTTTCATTAAATACTAAAAAATTTTTTACTTTTATTTGCTTATCTAAGTCATGAACCTCTCTAGGACTTAAGGTTTTAAATTTTTCTTCTGCGCCATTAAGTTTGCCTTTAAAAATTAAATTGACATCATTATTAGATTTGCAACAAAATTGATAAATTGTATTTTCCTCATCAGATAAAAAATTAATATTTAAATAAAAATCTTTTATTTTAGACAAATTTTCAGTGTCTTCAGGATCTATATAATTTACTTCTTCACCAGTAATATATAGTGTTCTTAGTTCTTGTAACTCAGAAAAACTGTTTTGATTTAAGCCATATTCATTCAATTCGATTGAATGAGAATAAAACGGGTAAATTAAAAAAAAGAGAAGAACTTTAAAACTTTTCCATAATTCTTTCATATTGCTGTCCTGTTTTTTCTACTAATTTATTCCAATTTTTTTTTTTAAAAATTAATACCTCAGAACTGAAAAGGATAACCAAAATTATGATAATAATTAAATTTTTCATGAAAATATCTTATGAAATATAAAAAATAAATTCAATTACCTTATTACTTCATAACCATAGGGTGTTTTACATTTAATTCCCTCATTTTCTGTTTCCACCCCATTTATTACAGTCAAATATTCAAATTTTTCACAATCTCTATTTTCATAATTAATTGATTTTACTTTTCTTAACATCCTCTCATCACATACTAGAACCTCTTTACCTTTTATGGTTTTAAAATTACATGCTTTATGAAATTTTATATTTTGCTTAGTGCATGAAAAAAGGATTAAACTGATTAATAATGGAAAAAACTTAATCAATATTGATTTTGTCTAACGATTTAAATAATTCTTTTTTTTTAAAGGCTACTTCAACAAATACTTTATAATTATTATCATTTCTAAAAACTTCTTTGTTTGAAACTCTATATTTTGAAATTTGATAATTATCTAAAGCAATAGTTATTTTTTCTTCAAAATTATTTTTTTGAGTGGATGATACTTTACCGTCTACTTTCTTGTATCTATCTTGTAAATAAACTTTTTTTGTCGCGTCAAGCTCGCTTTTAATTTTAAAAATAATATTACTTACAGCAAGTGCCTCTGCTTTTCGTGACGCCATTTCAAGAGACTCAGACTCTCCTAGAGCCTTCCCATAAACCGTTCTCCATTCATCTTTATCAACAATATACCAATCAGGAGTTTTATCTTTATAAGGTTTAACTTTATAAGTTGAAGAACATGCGAACGTAAATAATAATAAACTTATTATAATTAACACCTTTTTCATAATTATTTATACTTACTTTTAATTAGTTTTTAAAGTGATAATTTTCGTCAACCATCACCCACTTTCCCTTATCAAGATTAAAACATGCTTTGTTAGAACCAATTTTATTAGTCACTCTCACATACGAATTTTTACCGTAATTATCAACGTTGGTAAACTTTCCAATTTCTTCTTGCCAAATTCTACAAATATTTTCTTTTTCTTTTTTGGATGAAATCATTCTAATTAATCCATAAAATTTTCCACTTTTCCAACTATATATTTTTCCGTGTGTGGGATCGCTAATAGATAAAAATAAAGTCGAATTATGTTTTTTTACTCCTTCACTGGGAATTTTATAATAATGGTAAACCATTTTATCAATTATAAGATCAAATAAAAAACCTTCATATTCACTCTCTGGATTAACTATAATTGGTGTTTCTGTAAAAATATTCAAATTTTCACTCTTAACCTGAGAAGGAGATAAAATAAATAATATTAGAAAAGTAAGGATATTTATTTTTTTAATATATAGTAATAATGTTTTCATTTTCAAAGTCTTTGCATTTCAAACTTTCTTTAATCGTATAAGAACCACCCAAATTTACCCTGTATCTCTCTAATTTACATGAGTTACTATCAATTTCTTCTTTGGGCATTTGGAAATTATAACCGCTATCACACTTCACTATTTGTTTATTTTCATTTGAAGAAAAAAAAGAAACAATTTCACATTTATCTTTTTGAACGTTTTTAATGCCTGGAGAGTCTTTTATAGATGAACCAGTATTTGTACAGCTATATAAAAAGATAAATAAAGGAATTATTTTTTTCATTCAAAAAATCTATAATCATAAAAATACCAACCTGCGAAATATAAATGACCGGGTATTGGAAAACCTGCGCTATCAACCAGTTCGAAGGTGCCTAATTCTTTGGGGCAGGCCCTAAATTTAAAAGTATCTACTTTGTCATCAATTTTAATATAAGATAAATAATCCCTACAGCCTCCGTAACCCCAAGCACCGGTTTGAACTATTGTGTTTAAAACTTTAACTTTACCTGATGTATTATTTTGAGGGTTTTCCCATGATGCACTTTCACCATCTCTTAAGCCATACAAAGCTTTAATTAAAATTTGTGTTTGTCTACATTTGTCACTTAAACTTAATTCTTTTGAGGAAGCTTGTTTAGCAAATTTTTTGGCCCATAAAATTGCATGAATTTTTGTAGAATGAATGGCATCCAAAGCTTTGAAATTTGCACTTGGTGCCATACAAGCATTTTTTTGTGCTACAGATAGTGACCTTGGAACACATGAGACGACTATAAAAAAAATAAAGATTACTAAGATTGGTTTTATCAATTTCATCTTAAATTAGGGTTCCTATATGAGTTATATGGATTGCAAGTTCCAGAAGAGCCGTCGAGATACTTAACTTTGCAGTTTTGCATTTTTTTAATCATTTTATATTCCTCGGAATTAAACCAATCAAAATCAATTTTATTTTTATTATTTTTTTCTGCGTACAAAACAGCTATAGAGTTTAAATAGAAAACTAATAATATGATTACAAATTTTTTCATTACAGATATATCCTTAAGGACTGGTCTAGGGACTGGTTTGTCGAAATCATTTTTTTTGATTATATAATAACTCTTTTAGGTTGAATATAAAATATGACTGTTTCCCTTATTATAAGAGCGTATAAGAGTACCAGAGAGAACGGATATTGTGAATCCAGAATATTGCAAATCCTTTTATCCCAGTTCGATTCTGGGCGCGGCCTCCAAAAAATAGTTGTTTTATTATTTTAAAAAAAGTATGTTCTCAATTATTCCTCGGTAGCTCAGTTGGTAGAGCAGTTGACTGTTAATCAATTGGTCGCAGGTTCGAGTCCTGCCCGAGGAGCCATTAACCAGTCTTTTCTAATGAAACAGTATTTTTAAGAATTTGCAGAATTTTTTCTTTTTGGTTTTTTGATAAAGATGAAAAAGTTTTGCTTAAAAATGAATAATTCAAATCAATGTTAATTTCTTGACCTTCCTTTAGATCTTGAAACTGCCTATAGTCTTCAAAAAAATACGTTATTGGAACTTTTAAATAATTAGATAATTGCATTAATCTATTGGAGCTAACGCCATTAGTTCCTTTTTCATACTTCTGAATTTGTTGAAATGTAACATTTATTGCTTCAGCGACTTTTGTTTGGGTTAAACCTAAAGATAATCTTCTCATTCTTAGTTTTTTTCCTAAATGTAAGTTAAAATTCTCTTCCATCCGATCTCCCAATTTCAATTATTCAACATTAATTTCTGTATTTATGCAACAACTAAGTTCAACTTGGGTTCATTTTTTTATACTGTTTTTAGAGGTAAAAAATGCAAAAAAACATAAAAACACTATTGACATATTCATTAAAAAAGCAGCCAAAATTTCAAATTAATTAAGTTTTTTTAATCTATATTCCCAATTACCTTGTTTAATGAATTGAGCTTTTAACCAAATTAAACTTTTGGCATCATACCAAATATCTGTATTTAACTTCTTATTATCTGGAAGTGTTTCGTCTGAAGATAAAAATTTAAAATGTAAAGCTTCATAAAACTTACCATTAAGATCTATTTGTTTTTTTCCTAAAAATTGAACTTTCTGATCAATAATTCTTCCTGAAATCGCACTAATTTGGGCTTTAGCTTTAACAATTTCATGATTCCACCAAGTTCCAACCATAAAACTTACATCAGCATCACCTTTAAAAGATGATCCATCTATTTTGAGTGTATTTTTCTTGGAATCTAATTTTATGTTAACGTACTTGCTCTTTTTGTTTTGGATAGTGGTTGATTTAAATGATTTAAAACTATTTTTTTCGTAATTTTCTGTGCTTTCTGCAAAGTATTTATATAAGTCAATTCCAAGTTTAGTTATTTTAAAATTAACTGTGCTTTTAACAGATAAATTATCCCCTTTTCTATCAAAAATATATATATGTGAGCCTATAAGGTCATTATTTCTATATAAATCATATTCTAAATATTTAACTTCAGCATAATGGTTAAGGTGACTAAAAGAATTTACACTTAAAAAAAAGTATAAAATAATTGAAACTGATAATTTTTTCATATAATTTTTATTATGGAAACAACAAATATAATTAATCAAATTGGTAATACACCATTAATCAAGTTAAAACAAGTTTCTGAATTAACAGGTTGTAATATTTACGGAAAAGCAGAATATTTTAACCCTGGGGAGTCTGTAAAAGATAGGGCTGCACTTTATATTGTTAAAGATGCTTTTGAGAGAAAGAAAATTGAAAAAGGTGGAATTATAGTTGAAGGAACGGCTGGGAACACTGGTATAGGCCTTGCTGTTGTTTGTAAAGAATTTGGGTTAGGTTTGAAGATTGTTATACCTAAAACACAATCAAATGAAAAAAAAGATATATTGAAAAAATTGGGAGCCGACTTAATAGAAGTTGATGCAGTGCCCTACTCAAATCCCAAAAATTATATAAAACAATCGAAAGAAATTGCTGAAGATCTATCAAAAAAACATAATCATGGTGTTGTATGGGGCAATCAATTTGATAACACTGTAAATACTAAAGCTCACATTGAAACTACTGCAAATGAGATATGGTCTCAGACTGCAGGCAAAATAGATGGATTTACTTGTTCAGTAGGAACAGGTGGTACATTAGCTGGCGTATCTATTGGATTAAAAAATAAGAATAAAAATGTTAAAATTGCACTTTCAGATCCGATGGGATCATCTTTATATTCCTTTATTAAAGACAAAAAACTAGAAAGTAAAGGTACCTCTATAACCGAGGGAATTGGAACTGGTAGAATTACTAAAAATTTTGAGAAAGCATTAATTGATGATGCGTTTCAAACTAGTGATGAAGAAGCCTTAAATATTGTTTATGATTTAATTGAAAATCAAAACATTATATTAGGTGGCTCATCAGGCATAAATATTGCAGGTGCAATAAAGCTTGCGAAACAACTTGGCAAAAATAAAAATATTGTTACTATTTTATGTGATGATGGTAGGAGATATGCTAGTAAAATATTTAATAAAGAATTCTTAAAAAGTAAGAATTTACCCATTCCAAAATGGTTATAAAATTTGGCTTAAAAATAGTTTAGTTCTATCAGATTTTGGATTTTCGAAAAAATCTTTTGTTTTAGCTTTTTCTACTATTTGGCCTTGATCCATAAAAATCATATTATCAGCAACTTCTTTTGCGAAACCCATTTCGTGTGTCACTACAATCATGGTCATTCCTGCTTTAGCTAAATCGACCATTGCATCTAAAACTTCTTTAATCATTTCGGGATCTAGTGCAGATGTAGGTTCATCAAATAACATAATTTTTGGCTCCATACATAAAGCTCTAGCTAAGGCAGACCTTTGTTGTTGTCCACCTGATAATTGACCTGGAAATTTTTTTGCTTGATCAGCTATTTGAACTCTCTCCAAATTTTTCATTGCTAATTCTTCAGCTTGTTTTTTTGGCATCTTTTTAACCCAAATAGGTGCTAATGTGCAATTATCTATTATCGATAAGTGAGGAAATAAATTAAATTGTTGAAAAACCATTCCGACTTCAGCTCTTATTTTTTC
Organism: uncultured Pelagibacteraceae bacterium; assembly: GCA_902530885.1. Lineage (GTDB taxonomy): Bacteria > Pseudomonadota > Alphaproteobacteria > Pelagibacterales > Pelagibacteraceae > Pelagilacustribacter. The sequence goes on along the minus strand of CACABZ010000006.1, from coordinate 15,851 downwards.
AAGATCTTTAGTATTTTCTGAAATTTCATTACCATCAACAATAATTTGACCTTCTTGGTGTTCCTCTAGTCTATTTATACATCTAATTAATGTTGATTTGCCAGATCCAGAAGGACCACAAATTACAATTTTTTCTTGTTGATTTACTTCAAGATCTACATCTTTAAGTGCTTGAAATTTATCAAACCATTTATTTACTTTTTTTAATTCAATTATTTTTGCCATTTATCTCTCAGTTTTTAATTTCTTCTCTAAATTTTGACTGTATCTACTCATAACATAACATATTACCCAGAATACTAAACCTGCAAAAACATAGCCTTCCATAGCCATTCCTAGCCATTTTGGATTAGTTTTTGCTAAATTTACCATACCAGCCAACTCTAAAAGACCAACAACAAATATTAATGGAGTATCTTTTACCAAGGCTAAAAATGTATTAGCTATTCCTGGAATTACTAACTTGAGAGCTTGTGGAAGAATTATTAAAAAGTGCATTCTCCAATAACCCATACCCAATGACTTAGCTGCCTCATACTGCCCTTTAGGTAAAGCTTGTAATCCACCTCTAACAACCTCAGCCATATATGCTGCTTCAAATAAAGTGATTGCTATTAATACTCTTATCAATTTATCTACGTAGGTACCGTCGGGTAGGAACATTGGAAACATTACTGCAGACATAAATAAAACTGTAATTAAAGGCACTCCTCTCCATAGCTCTATAAATCCTATGGAGGTGTATCTTATTGCTGGAAGTTGAGATCTTCTTCCTAATGCTAAAATAGTCCCAATAGGAAAGCAAAGTATTAATGCAAATGCCGAAACAATAAATGTTAATGATAGACCGCCCCAAGCACCAGTTTCAACGTATTTAAGTCCAAAATCTCCTCCTGATATAAGTTTAAGTCCAATTATTGGATATATGAATAGTAGAAAGATAATTATATATTTTTTAAGTTTTTGGGGAACAAAAAATGAGGCTCCAACGAGCAAGAATAATATCAAAAAAGCAGTATTAATTCGCCATTGTTCAGTATCAGGGTACAACCCATAAACAAACCTATTTAACCAGACTTTAATAAAAACCCAACATGCGCCACTGCTAGTACAATCATCTTTCGTATTTCCAGCAAAATTAGCGTCAAAGATAAACCAATTAAGTAATGGTGGGATATATTTTATAAGAGTAAAAATTACAAGTAGAGTGAGTAACGCATTAAAATTTGAAGAATTGAAATTGGTATTAATTTTATCAAGTAGTTTATTTCCACTAAATTCAATTCTAATTAAATAAAGCCCGAGTAAACCAAATAATAAAGGAGATATATAGCTTATTTTATTCGGTAAAAATTCAGTAATGTTAGAATTGAAAAAAGAATTAAAAATAATATCAATAAATGCAACAAAAACAAGAATACTGCCAGCTGCAATGAAAGAACTAAGATTTTTTTTATCAGGTTTAAGTATTGATAAATTCATTATTTTTCCTTAATAGCCATTTTTTTATTATACCAATTCATAAATACTGATATAGAGAGGCTTAAAGATAGATATGTAAGCATAGTAATTGAAATAATCTCTATTGCGCGTCCTGTTTGCATTAATGCAGTTCCAGCGAACACTAAAACAATATCTGGATAGGCTATAGCTGCAGCTAAAGATGAGTTTTTTGTTAAATTTAAATATTGATTAGTGGTTGGTGGAATTATAATTCTTAAAGCCTGTGGCATGACAACAAGTTTTAAAATTTGTCCTTTAGTTAAACCAATAGAAGCAGCGGCCTCTTTCTGACCTTTGTTAACGCCCAATATACCAGCTCTAACATTCTCCGCTATGAAAGTGGCTGTATACATTGATAAAGCTAAAGCTAAAGAAATTAATTCTGGAATAATACTTACACCACCTTTGTATACATATACAGTTTTTGATAATTGATTTAATTCAGGAATCTCAAATGACAAACTAACTCCACCAATTAAAAATGTTAAAGATGGTAAACCTATGAATAATAAAATAGAGATATAAAGTGTTGGAATTTGTTTGCCGTATCTATCTCTTTGGTTTTGTGCATATTTAGATAATAAATAAATTAGGATTACCGCAAAAATAATAGAATAAAGAAATAAAGAAAAGTTTGACCAAACGAATTTTGGAACATACCAACCTTTTACATTCAAAAAGCTTATATCGTAAAAGTTAATTGAGTCTACCGTCAAAGGTAAAGCTCTTAAAGCTGCGAAATACCAAAAAAATATTTGTAGTATTAAAGGTATATTTCTAAATATTTCTACATACCATTCTGCTGATTTTGCTACTAAATAATTTTGTGATAATCTAGCTATACCAATAGTTACACCCAAAATTGTAGCGAAGAAAATTCCTATTGCAGAAACTAAAATCGTATTTAAAAGTCCAACTAAAAATGCTCTGGCATAAGAGTGTGAACCATCGTAGTCAATTAAAGAAAAAGTTATATCAAAGGAAGATTCTTGAGATAAAAACCCAAAACCAAATGAAATTCCTCGGTTACCCATATTGTTTTGAGCATTAATTGTGAAGTAGATAACTACTAAAATTATGAATAAAACTGTTAAAACTTGCGGTATTAAATCTTTATTTTTATTACTTAAATTCAGTTTTAGATTTTTAAAATTCATTTGATACAGAATAAAAAAAAGGGCCAGATAAATCCAGCCCTTTTTAATTTAATTAGCAATTATCTTGCTGGTGGTACGTAAAGAATTCCACCTTTTGTCCATAACTCGTTTGGACCTCTATTAGGTAAAATTCCAGTGTCTGCTATATGTTTTTTATAGCTTTCACCGTAGTTACCAACTTGCTCGATAATTCTCAAGCTCCAATCATTGTCTAAACCGAAAGCTGCACCTAATTCACCCTCAGCTCCAACTAATCTTTTAATAGCTGGATTGTCAGAGTCTTTTAAGCTTGAAGCGTTTGATGAATTAACACCGTACTCTTCTGCTTCGATCATAGTGTTTAGAGACCATCTAACAATATCTTCCCATACAGAGTCACCTTGTCTTACAACAGGTCCTAATGGTTCTTTAGATATTGTTTCTGGTAATACTTTATGCTCATCTGGGTTACTCAACTTAGTTCTTTGAGCAGCTAATCCAGATTTATCTGTAGTATAAGTATCACATCTTCCCGCATCATAAGCTTGAACAACTTCATCCGCTTTTTCAAACGCAATTGGTTCGTAACTTATGTTTCTAGAATTAAAGAAGTCTCTCATGTTTAGCTCGGTAGTAGTACCTGTATTAGTACATGCAGATATACCATTTTTGAAATCATTTACAGAATTGATTCCTGATGCTTTTCTAACCATGAAACCTTGACCATCATAAAAGTTAACACCAACAAAAGTTAATCCAATGTCAGCATCTCTTGATAATGTCCAAGTAGTGTTTCGTGCAAGTACGTCGATTTCTCCTGAAGTTAATGCAGTAAATCTTTCTTTTGCACTTAATGGAGTATATTTAACTTTGTCAGCATCACCTAATACTGCAGCTGCAACAGCTCTACATACGTCCACATCTATGCCGGTCCAGTTTCCTGCCTCATCAGCATTTGAAAACCCTGGAAGTCCTTGTGAAACTCCGCATTTAACAAAACCAGCTTTCTTAGTATTGTCTAAAGTCTTAGATTTTTTAGATCCAGCGCCGCCTCCACCTTGGCCACAAGCCACAAGTAACAGAGATGCAAATCCAACTAAAATCCAAGTTCTGATTGATTTAATCATATTTATGATTCCCTCATTTTATTGTTAACAATATTTTGAAATTTAAATTTCAAAGAACAAATTATGTATAATCTACAGCTTAATTTCAATCTGATAAAATAAACACAATATATAGATCAAATATAATTTAAACACCAAATGTACGAATATACACCTCTTTAATAAGACATGTTCTGAGATATAATTTATTATGCCAACGTACTTTGTAAACTCATCAAACATGAGGCTTTCAAAACTTATAAAAGAAAAATTAGCAAAAAAAATCACAAAAATTCATAATGAAGCCACTGGTGCAAATAAATTTTTTGCACAAATAATTTTCAATAATACAAAAAAAGGAGATCATTATATGGGTGGTAAAAGAGTTTCTAAACCAGAAATATTTATATACGGTCACATTAGATCGGGCAGAACAACAACAATTAAAAATAAGTTGATTAAAGGTTTGAGAGAAGTAATAAAAGAAAACACAAAACTAGAGAAAGACAACATTTGGGTATATTTGTTAGATTTAAAGCCTAATCAAATGATAGAGTACGGTAAAGTTCTGCCAAAATCCGGTGGTGAAAAAAAGTGGTTTAAAAATTTGCCAACAAAATTAAAAACAAGATTAAATAAGATTGATAATTAATGTTTGGTAAACATAAGTGAATTTATCTTATTATTTTTTTTTTCTGCTTTGAGATAAAACTTAGTTTTAATTGTTACAATTTTTTTTATTTTTTTTACCTTTATATTGGAGAATTTTTTTAAATTATTTTTTACACTTTCAAAATAATTTATACTATCCGTGCTAAAGAAAACTTTTCCTTTTTTTTTAAGAACCTTTAATATTTTCTTTAAGAATTCTTCGTTTACAATACGTCTTTTTCTATGTCTTTTTTTATGCCATGGATCAGGAAATAAAATATAAACCACATTAAAACGAAGTTTTTTAAATCTATTGATAAATTTTTGAAATACATAGGGATAAAGATAAATATTTTTTATATTATTGTTAATACAATAATCTGAAACATTTACCATTCCATTCATAAAAGGATCTACGCCGATAATTTTTTTTCGAGTATTTTTTTTAGATAAATAGATTAGGTTTTCACCCATTCCAATACCTATTTCTAAAATCAGCTTTTTTTTTAATGTAAGATCTTTAATATTTTTTTTTTTTAGATATTTTTTGAAGCTATTTTCTTTAATCTTTGAAATCTTTCTTGATTTAACTCTTCCGAAATAAAGTTTTTTTTTCATTTAAGTGGCGCGCCCTGAAGGATTCGAACCTACGACCCTCGGTTTAGAAAACCGATGCTCTATCCAACTGAGCTAAGGGCGCTCTATGAGACTTCTCTTGTATTAGCATTAAATGATTGAGTAAATGGAATTTTTACTACAACAGCATCTACTGCTTTACTTGAATATTTTTTTGGTAAGTGCACCTTATATTTTTTACCTAAATTCCCTATCGGAAAACCTGTTGTACTTAAATGTCCTTCATAAGGCACATATCCCATGGCTATATTTGTTCCCTTTTCTGGATGGTACCAAGGAGAAGTAATATAACCAACTGGTTTACCTCCATCAATATTAGAGATTAAATAAAAATCACTTGCATAATCATCTATAGGTTTACCGCCAAGCTCTAAACCAACCAATTGTAACTTATAAGGTTTATCACCGTTTCTTAACTGATCTCTCATTTTTTCTAAAGCTTCCTTGCCAACATAATCAGTTTTCTTTTCCCACACACCTTTTCCAGATAAAGAAACTTGATAACCTAAATTACATTGAAACGGATTAGTTTCATGATCTAAATCTTGTCCCCAAGAGAGAATACCAGCTTGGATACGTCTGTGGTGAGCGGGTGCAATAACCATCAGTTTATGTTTTTTTCCTGCTTTTAAAACTGCATTCCACATATCTTCAGCGTACAAAGTAGCATTTCTTAAATATATTTCATAACCTGCTTCTCCAGAAAAACCTGATTGTGATATAACGCAACTACGACCACCTATATTTGCTTCAGCTAAACCATAGAAAGGCATATTATCAAAATCAATTTGTTTACCTGCTAAATCTTTCATTAAAGCTTTCGATTTGGGACCTTGAATTTGAACTGGACATGCATCAATTTCATCTATTTCAACATTGAATCTTTTATCTGCATTCACTCCCTGCAAATAAAGACCTATATCTGAATCTGATAAGCTAAACCAAAATTCATCATCGGCCACTCTTAACAAAACAGGGTCATTTAAAACCCCACCTTTGTAATTACATAAAATTACATAACGACCTCTCATTGTCGAGATTTTTGTAGCATCTCTAGTGATTACATAATCAACAAATTTTTCTGCATCTGGCCCTTTAACTCTTATTTGTCTTTCAACAGCAACGTTCCACATTGTTACGTGGTTTTTTATTGCTGCATACTCAACCATTGCTCCTCCTTTTTCAGGTCTTATGTAACCCCTTGGATGATAAATTCTATTGTACACAGTAGCTCTCCAACAACCTGCTTTCATTGACAAATGCCAATAAGGAGATTTTCTTACTCTTGTAGAAATTAACATTTCAACCTTAGTTGGTCCGCTTTGTCTGAGATTGTATGGAACTTGTCTATCAGACTGATCAACCGATGTTTCATGACGGACTTTGTCATAATTAACTTTTTCAGGTTTTAAAGATATTAATTTAAATTTTTTTTTTGTTTTAACTTTTTTTGCTTTTTTATTTTTCTTTGGCATAATTATTTGCTATCAACCATTTGTTTGTTTCCTTGAGGCCACCAAAAGTATAAATATGAAAGTGTTCTGTAACTTTCTTTAAGCTGTTTATCAATTCGTTCGGGTCTCTAGGCTTCAATAAATCTAAAGCTTGTTTTGTATTAGATTTAAGAAAATTTAAAGAATTTTTTGCCCCAACAATACTTGCAAACTTTAATAAGCTGCTTATTTTTAAGGGACCAGTAATTCCAACATGAACTGGGAGAGTTTGTTTAGAAATAAAATTAGCTATTACCATTGGGTCCAAAAGCCATTGCGTTACTATGTAATCTGCAAGAGGAGTTTTTTCTTTCATAGCTTTTTCTAATTCTAAATCGGATATATCAGGGGAACCCTCAGGGTGTCCAGCAATTCCTATCTTCATCCCTTCAAATAATCCGGTCTCAAGTAATTGCAACGAGCAGTGGTATTCTCCAACAGGTTCTCTCCCTCCACCAATTACTAAAGCTTGTTTTACGCCTGAATTTTTACACATTTTTACATAGTCTTTTAACTCCTTTAGATCCTTTATAGATCTTGCGGGGAAATGTGGTATTGGATTATACCCAGAACTAACTAGCTCATCGGCTTTACGAGCTACTTCTCGATAGTCAGTTCCCGGAAGCATAGTTACATAAACATCTCTTAGCCCAGGTAAGACTGATAAGTCAGTTTTTGATGTAATTTCTAACGAAAATTTCATTGTCCTATTTAATTAAAAACATACTAAGTGGTCAATAAAAATGGGAGTTTTAATACCAAACTTTTCAGATTTTTCATGTTGGTGGATATGATGGGAATGTACGAAAACTGGTATATGTTCACCTTTTTGCGTCTTCAACGTGTAAATAAAATTAGTTCCTCTAAACTTTCTATCAACAACCTCTAATTTTAATTTACTTTGATCGTCATGAATTAAATCTTCTGGCTGTAAAAGAAGTTTAACATTTTGGCCTTTTGGATAATTTTTTAGTAATTTTCCTCTTATTTCACCTAACTCGCTATGTTGTAAACTGTGTACAGCACAATCATTAATTAATACTTTAACATCTACAAATACTCCTTTATTTAAAAATTTTGCAACCTCTAAGGAATTTGGCTCATGATGAACATTATAAGGAACATCATATTGTTTAAGTTCCTGATTAAGAATTATTCCACAACGATCTGCTAATGAAAATGCTTCATAGGAATCGTGAGTAACAATTATAGTTGTTAAATTAATTTTTTTAAGTAGTTTTTTTACAGAATATTGTATTTCTTCTTTAAGACTTTGATCAATGTTTGAAAAAGGCTCGTCCAACAATAAGAGATCTGGCTTAGACATTAATGATCTTGCTAAAGAAACTCGTTGAGCTTCACCAGCGCTTATTTGATGAGGAAATTTTTCTAGAATTGGTTCAATATGAAGTAATTTAATAATATCATCTGATTCATAAGAAAAGCCATTACCATTAGATCTTTTTTTTCCAAAATTAATATTGTCAATTACTTTGTAATTTGGAAATAAAGAATTGTCTTGAAATGATAAAGCTATGTTTCTTTTCTCTGGTTCAATGTGAACATCTTTAGAAGATATTAATTTATCTTGTAAATAAATTTCTCCAGAACTAAGTTTTTGCAGTCCAGCAATTGTTCTTAATATTGTTGTTTTGCCAACACCAGACGGACCTAACAAAGAAACAATTTCTCCTTTTTTTTCTATTGTAAGGTTTACATTGTTAACTTTGTTCTTTTCACTCGCTACAAAATTACCACCTTTAATTTCAAAAAATCGATTTGACATTTTTTGATTATATTAGTTTTTTTGTGAAAGTATATATTTTGAAGAGAATATTATGAGGATAGTTGCCCAACTAATAAGAAACAAAGAAGGCAATGCCGCAGCTTCTAATAAATCTTGAGACGCATAAACATATGCTTGAGTAGCAAAAGTTTCAAAATTGAAGGGTCTTAATATCATTGTTATCGGTAGTTCTTTAATAATTTCAAGTGAAATTAGAACAATTATTAAAATTATGTTATTTTTTAAATACGGGACGTGAATTCTGGAAAAAGTTTTAATTTTTGAATATCCAAGCAAATACGCACTTTCATCAATAGAATTATTTATTTTTTCGTAACTAGATTTAATACCATTAAAAGAAAGAGAAAAGAATCTTATAAAATATGCTAGAACTAAACCAAAAATAGATCCTATAAATAGTTTTTTTGTACTTCCTAAATTTGTATTTTCATTTAATATTTCACTTATATTGCTAAATAAAGTTATAAAGGCCACGGCTAAAATCACGCCTGGGATTGCATACCCTGAAATTGAAAAATTGGTTAGATAATTTAAAATTTTACTTTTGGATATCCTGCTCCCATAATTTATAAATAATGAAATAAATACTAAAACTATACTAGCAAGACCAACTAAATACATCGTATTTAAATTAATTTTCAGAATATTGATGTCTTGGATATATTTTGGAAATTTTAAAGTCCAATAAATCATCTGTGAAACTGGAAAAATAAAACTTACAAAAAATACTAAAAAGCAAAAAGAAAAAGCTAGCAAAGATTTTTTTCCGCTAAGTTTAATCTTATTAATTGGTTTGAAACCTCTTTCCGGTTGATGATACTTTGCTTCTTTTCTAGAATAAATTTCTACAGATAAAAGGATTAAAATAAACAATAGTAGAATGAATGAAATTTGATTAGCTGTATTTAGATCATCAAATGAAAGCCAAGAGTTATAAATGCCTGTAGTCAATGTTGAAACGCTAAAAATTGATACTGTTCCAAAGTCGGATAAGCATTCCATAGCTACTAAAGCTAGCCCAGCAATAATAGCTGGTCTTGCAGAAGGTAAAATAATCTTAAAAAATGTTTCTTTCTCAGATAAACCTAAATTTTGACCTACCTCTATATAATTGTTTGATTGAAAGAAAAATGATGATCTTGTTAATACGTATACATAAGGAAACAAAGAAAAACTTATAGCTATAATTGATCCTAATATTCCATCTAATTTTGGTATGCGCGGATTATAATTATATTCTCCAAACATACTTGTGAGTATTGTATAAGCTGTTCCATAATTTTCGAAAAAAGCAATTATTGAAAAAGCAAATATATAACCTGGTATTGCAAAGGCTAAAATTAGAGCCCAACTAAAGAAATTGCAAAATGGAAATTCGTAAAATGATACAAAATAAGCTGAAATAACGCCTAATAAAAAAGTTATAAGCAAAACTGAAATTAAAATTAATAATGAATTATTTATGTAATCAAAAAGAAATGTGTTTTTTAATATAGTAAAATAATTACTTGTTTCATTAAAAAAACTAAAAAAAACGGTTATAATTGGTAAGGCAACTATTAAAGCAATTAACAGAGAACTAAAAAACCATACATTATATTTTATCATAAATTTATATACTTAATCTCTGGCTAAAGCGGCTCGGTTGAATATAAAGCTAGCATTTAAAACCAGAGATATTGACGTCAAACTTTTATTTATTTTTAAAAATTGATGAAATTATTGATTTTATTTCCTCAACTTTTAAATCTGAAATTTTTCTATTTGAAATTTTTTGTTCCATTATTTTAGCTTCATTCATGCAAGGCGAACAACCAGTTTTTAATTTATTTAAATTAATTTTTTTGTTTGTTCGCCCCATGAATTAACCAACTATTTCCAGCCTGCTGCTGTCATTACTTCTAATGCATCAGCCTGTCTTTTACCGTAGTTTACGACCTTAGTTTTTAAATCTTGTTTAAAATCTAATCCCATATTAACTACTAAGGGATGAGGTGAAACACCTGCTATCATTGGGTACTCAAAAGTATTGTTAACAATATGCTCTTGCGCTTCTTGACTTAATAAAAACTCTACAAGCTTAATTGCGTTAGCTTTATTAGGAGCTCCTTTTACTAAACCAGCACCACTGATATTCATGTGTGTTCCTCTACCGTCTTGATTAGGAAAAAAAGGTTTTACTTTTTTTGCTGCAGCTTGCTGCTCCTCACCTTTTTTACCTGATAACATAAGAGCTAAGTAGTATGTATTAGCTACAGCAATATCAGCTTCACCTGCTGCTACTGCTAGTATTTGTGCTCTGTCATTACCTTTTGGAGATCTAGCCATATTCGAGACCATTCCTTTTGACCACTCTGCTACTTTACCTTTTCCATTATTTTTAATTAATGAAGCAACGAGTGATTGGTTATAAATATTGTTTGAAGCTCTTATAACTAATCTGCCTTTCCATTTAGGATCAGCCAAACTTTCATAAGTTAGACCTCTTAGTTCTGCACCTGTAACTCTTTCTGGGGCGAAATATACTATTCTTGCTCTTTTAGCAATTCCAACCCATTTAGAAGTTCTAAAATTACCTGGGACTGCTGACTTTATTGCGTCGCTAGTTAAACCGCCTTGTAAATTAGCTGCAAATGCGCCAAGTCTGCCAGCATCAGCTGTTATATATAAGTCTGCTGTGCCACCCTCTGCGATAATTCTTTTCTCTAATGCCCCCGATTTTCCAGAAACAACATTTACTTTTATTCCAGTTTTAGCTGTAAATTTTTCATACAATTGAACATCTGAATCATAATGTCTTGCACTGAATATATTTACTTCGTTAGCTAAAAGATTTCCAAAAACAAAAAATAATGCTGAAACTGTTAATATTATTTTTCTCATTTTTCCCCCCTTTTTTTTTTGCGAATGGTTCTCAATTACCTGAGAATGATAATAATTATCATTATCAATAATGTCGCACCTTACACAGTAAAATGATTTAATTAATTATTTTTTGATTAAAGATTTCTTCTTAAAGAGATAGTAAAAGTCTGACTGAAGATTGTTTTTTGGCTTTATTACGTTAGTTTTAAGCTTACCATACTTAAGCTCTTTGGCATTTTTAATTTTAGAAGCTAAGATTCTCATAATTCGAATCTATCATAAGTTGAACAAAACACAACCTAAGATTGTTTCATTTTGGGCCCTCTTTATGTATATGTTGCATCAAAACGTCGAGGGAATAAGTGGAAATAGCAAAAAGTATAGCGCCAATATGTTTGGCTATTATTATGTTCGGTCTTGGACTGGGTTTAACAGCTCAAGATTTTCTAAGGGTAGTAAAAAATCCTAAAGATTTTCTTATAGGCTTTTTATCACAAGTCATTCTTCTTCCTATAGTAGCTATTATATTAATTAGTATGATTTCGTTACCTATAGAAATTGCTATGGGTGTCATGGTTATTGCAGCTGCACCTGGTGGAGTAACTTCAAACATATTAACTAAGTTTGCTGATGGAGATGTTGCTTTATCAGTAACATTAACTGCCGTTGTAAGCTTGCTAAGCATATTAACAGTCCCCTTGCTTGTATTTAATTCAGCTAATTATTTAGGTATTGAAATATTTAAAGAAATTTCAATGTTAAATATCGCGCTTAAAATGTTTTTTGTAGTAACCGTGCCGGTACTTTTAGGGATGATTGTTAGAAATTTAATGACTGATTTTATAATTTCTAAGACATTATTAGTTCAAAGGATATCAGTAATATTATTTTTAATTGTTTTTATATCTATTTGGATTGAAGAATGGGACAGAATAATAAGTTTTATCACAAGAGCAGGTTTAATAGCTTTTATTCTTAATCTAACTATGATTTTCTTAGGTTATTATATTGCTAAAATCTTTGCTTCAGGAATTCCTCAGAGAAAATGTATCTCTCTTGAATGTGGTTTACAAAATGGGACGTTAGCAGTGTTTGTAGCTACTCAATTATTTGATGATATTGTCTTTATGGTTCCGACAGCAGCTTATGCTTTAATTATGTTTGTGACATCAATAATTTTTGTTCTTTTTGTGAGAAAAATTAATTAAATTATCTAGATTTTATATTATCTTGAGGAATAATTTTTTGAGTTATTCTATCTAGAATTATTGCTAATATTACAATACCAGTTCCTCCTATAACGGCACCACCAATATCTAATCTACCTAGAGCAACGTACACAGTTAATCCTAATCCCCCTGCTCCAATTAGAGCAGCTATGACTACCATCGAAAGAGCTAACATTAAAGTTTGGTTTACTCCCGCCATAATAGTTTTCATTGCCAAAGGAATTTCTATTTTTCTTAAAATCAAAAACCTAGTTAATCCTAAACTTGCTCCAGCTTCTTTAAACCCCTTACCTACTTGTCTAATACCTAAATTAGTTAAACGTACAATTGGTGGTAATGCAAATACTATGGTTGCAATTACTCCAGGTGTTAACCCAACACCAAATAACATTACAACTGGAATTAAATAGACAAAACTTGGAATAGTTTGCATTATATCAAGTATCGGTCTTAAAATTGCTTCAAATAAGTTGCTCCTTGATGCAACAATACCTAATGGAATACCAATTATCATGCAAAAAATAACCGCTGTAAAAATCATGGCTAGTGTTGTCATTGTTTCTTGCCATAAGTCTACTAGATCAATAAAAATTAAACTTAACGCTGAAAGAATTGCAAGTTTAATTCCATTTGTTTTAAATGCAAATATCATGAAAATCAAAATTACAATTGGAAATGGTATAAAATTTAATAATGAGTCTAAACCGTTTAAAACTGAGTCAATTGGTGCAGATAATTTTTTAAAGAGTGGTCGTTGCATAAACAACCACTCCTTAATATGTTTTTCAATCCATTCTGCTATCGGAATGTATACTTCGTAGTCAGATGGTGAAAGTTTTAAGCTCACTTATCTTAAAACTTATTTTATCCAACTGTCGAACGTACTTTGGTTCGCTTTAATCCACTCCTTAGCATGCTTCTTGATTGCTCTTTCGCTTTTCTCACCCGCATTCATCTTCATATTTTGTGCTGCGATATCCGCTAGTGGAATAGATGCTTTAGAAAGCATTTTTTTCACTTTTGGATTAGCTTTTAAGAAATCAGAGTTAGCTGCTGGACGAATATCATCAGCACCAAAACCCATATTTATTTTAGATTTTGTCGCGTTTGATACTGCTACTTTTTTTGTAGCGCTGTAAGGAACTTCTATCCAAACAACATCTTGTCCAAGTTTTAAAGCACCAACTGTCCAATTCGGTGTCCAAGTATAAAATAATACTGGCTTACCGTTTTTATATTTAGCAACTACGTCAGCCATAGAAGCAGAGTAGTCAGCTTTTACTGGATTTATAAAATCACCTAAACCTAGTTCAGCAAAGTGTTTTGTGATTTGTTTCTCACAACCCCAACCTGGAGGGCAAGCTACCATGTCTGCTTTACCGTCACCATTTGAGTCAAATTTTGCTGCGTGTTTTTTAATATCCATTACGCTTTTGATACCAAGGCTGTCAGCTGATTTTTTGTCGATAAGGTAACCTTGTAAGCCACCTTTTTTCATTACATAACCAACTTTTTTAACTTTACCTTTAGCTTCTTTGATATATCCATCATGAGTTCCAAACCATCCGTTTACCCATAGGTCAAGATCTCCTGCTGCTGCTGCAACGTAAAATACTGAAGGCTTAATTGCTTTAGGCTCAGTTACTTTGTAGCCCATTTTTTCCAAAGCTTGTTTGTATATTTCAGCTTGGAAATAACCAGTATCCCAGTTTGCTTTAGCCATTTTGATTTCGTTAGCATTAACTGCTTTTGTTATGAACAAAGCTGCAATTAATGTTACAACAAATTTAAAATGTTTCATGTAATCCCCCTTATTTTCTAAAAAAACTAGCATGTATAATTGTTAAATGTAACCGTAATACAACTAAAAGGTGAGTTTTATTTCAAAAACTGAGGTAAATAGTGGTTAATATGTGATTTATTTTAAAATTTAATTATTTTATCCAACTGTCAAAAGTACTTTGATTTGCCTTTATCCAATCTTCAGCATGTTTCTTTATTGCTTTTTCACTTTTTTCGCCGGCGTTCATCTTAAGATTTTGCTCAGCAATATCTGCTAGTGGTATGGAAGCTTTTTTTAACATTTTTTCGACTTTTGGATTGGCTTTAAGAAAATCAACATTTGCTGCAGCTCTAATATCATTTACAGCAAAACCCATATTTAATTTAGATTTCGTTGCATTTGGTACTTTTACTTCCTTTGTATCGCTATATGGAGCTTCTATCCAAACAACATCTTCTCCTAATTTTAATGTTCCAACTGACCAGTTTGGTGTCCAAGTATAAAATAAAATTGATTTTCCATTTTTGTATCTTGAAATTGTATCAGCCATAGATGCAGAATAATCCGCTTTCAATGGATTAATGAACTCATCAAGACCAAGTTCTGCAAAGTGCTTAGTAATTATCTTTTCACATCCCCATCCTGGAGGGCAAGCTACCATGTCTGCTTTTCCATCGTCATTGATATCAAATTCCTTAGCGTGTTTTTTAATATCCATTATTGATTTTATATTAAATTTATCAGCGGTTTTTTTATCTATAAGGTAACCTTGTAATCCACCTTTTTCCACAACATATCCTACAGGTTTAACTTTTCCCATTGCTTCTGTCACATATGTATTATGATTTTCAAACCATCCGTTTACCCATAAATCCATATCACCTGCAGCAGCTGCAACATAGAAAACTTGAGGCTTCATTACGGTAGGCCCTGATACTTTGTAACCCATTTTTTCCAAGGCTTTTTTATATATTTCAGCTTGAAAAAAGCCTGTATCCCAGTCAGCTTTTCCCATTTTTATTTCTTTAGCATTTAATGAGGTTAAGAAAAAAAGTGCAGTTATAATAGATATAATAAATTTCATGTGTAAATGTTAAGATAATTTAATAGATATTGAAAATTGAGATTTGTCGCAGTATTAAATTAATTTCTTTTACAGGTTGTACATAAACCATAAAATTCTAAATTATATTTTTTATAGATCATGCCAGTTTTGTCATGAAAATTTTTTAAATATTTAGAAAGTTTTTTGTCACTAATTTCAGTTACCTTTTCGCATGTTTCGCAAATCGAGAAAGCTGTAGCCTTTGAAATTTGACAATTTGAATTTTTACAAGCCACAAATGCATTTCTGCTTTCTACTTTATGAATTTTTCCTTCTTCAACTACAAACTAAAACAAATCTTCCTAACGATGCTTTATTAGGTTTATTAGCCCATTCATCACTAGCAATAGGACTTGTAATCATTGGATTTTTAACAACTATTAGATTTGATGTGATGGGATTGCTATTTGGTGACATATTAGCTGTAAGTCAAAGCGATTTATTATTAATTTGGGGTGGCGGCGTATTTATCTTAATAATTTTAAAAATTATTTGGAAACCTTTGTTTGCTTCAACAATAAATTACGATTTAGCTAA
>CACABZ010000005.1 GCA_902530885.1 uncultured Pelagibacteraceae bacterium | reverse complement strand
AAGCTGTTCTTAAAAAAAACACCGACCATCAAACTTATACATATTCCCGCAAACAATATAATTTCAGGTAATATTAGATTAAGATTTTCCATTAATTTTTACTTATCAAATTTGCCGTTAATTCATTTTGGTGGTTATTAATAATTCCATTCACTGAAACATCCATAGTATTAAAAAAAGGTTCAGGATAAAATCCAAATACTAGGCTCAATATACACAAAGTTACTAAAGTAATGCCCTCTAAATAATTTATATCTTTTAATTTTGAAATTGATTTATTAATTTGCCCAAAGATTACTCTTTTAGTTAGCCATAACATGTACGCAGCACATAACACAACCCCAGTGCTCGCTAAGATAGCTATTAAATAGTCTTCCTGGAAAGTTCCAACTAAAACAAGAAATTCACCAATAAATCCTGTTGTACCTGGTAAGCCCAACGCGCCAAGGGAAAAAATAATAAATATTAAAGAAAAATTTGGTAAATAGTTAACCACTCCTCCAAAACTTTTTATCATTCTTGAACCAGTTCTGTCATAAAGAACCCCTACGCATAAAAATAAAGCAGCTGAAATTACACCGTGACTTAACATTTGAAAAATGCTTCCTTCAATTCCTTGTTTGTTAAAAGTAAAAATGCCTAAAGTAACAAAGCCCATATGAGCTACTGATGAATATGCAATCAATTTTTTCATATCTTCTTGCATTAAAGCAACTAAAGATGTGTATATAATAGCGATTATACTTAATACGAAAACTAATGGTGTAAAAAAATCTGAGGCGATTGGAAACATGCCTAAAGAGAATCTCAAAAAACCATATCCTGCCATTTTAAGAAGTATCGCTGCAAGAATTACTGATCCTGCTGTTGGGGCTTCTACATGTGCATCAGGTAACCAAGTATGAACTGGCCACATTGGAGTTTTAACAGCAAATGAACTGAAAAATGCAAGCCAAAGAACATATTGGTACTCTTTTGCGATTTTAATTTTATAAATTTCTGTATAGTCTGTAGTTCCGACTGACCAATAAATAAAAATGATCGCTGCCAACATTAATACAGAGCCTAATAAAGTAAATAAAAAAAATTTATACGCAGAATAAATTCTTCTTGGACCTCCCCATATTCCAATAATTAAAAACATTGGAATTAAACCTGCTTCAAAAAAAAGATAAAAGACAATTAAATCTAGTGAGCAAAATACACCTATAATAAAAGTTTCCAAAATCAAGATCGAAATTAAAAATTCATTAAGTCTATTTTTAATGCTATTTATACAAGAAATAATACTTATTGGTGTAATGAAAGCAGTCAAAACAATAAATAAAATTGAAATTCCATCTATTCCAAGTTTAAATTTTATAAATCCGCTAATCCAATTTTTTTCCTCAATAAATTGAAATCCGTTAACGCTTTTATCAAATGAGTGCCACAAGAATAAAACTAACAAAAAATTTGCGATCGAGGTAAATAAGGAAATATAAATAGCGCTTTTGTTTTCGTTCTTTTGACTTGAAAGTAATATAAATATTGCCCCTATTAAAGGTAATACTATAATAGACGATAAAATTGGAAAATTCATTTAATTCAAAATTAGATAAGTTATTAATGCGGATAGACCAATTAGCATTACAAAAGCATAATCGTAAATGTAACCAGTTTGAAATTGTATTGCCTTATTAGAGATATATTTGACTATTTTGGATATACCATCAGGACCAAATCTATCGATTGTATTTTGGTCTCCTCTTTTCCATAAAAAAATACCAATCCTTTTTATTTGCTCGACAAAAACAAAGTTATAAATTTCATCTATATACCATTTATTAAGTAGGAAATTATAAAGGGGCATATTTGATTTTTTTAGACCCTTTAAAATTGATACGTCTTTAAGAAAAATGAAATAAGAAATTGGAATGGCTATTATAACTAAAATTGGAGTAATAATTATAATCCATAAAGGAAGATTTTCTAGCTTTAAAAAGTTTAAAAATAAAATAGTATCTGCCCAATATGTTGACTGATTTCCAATAAATAAATCTTTAAAAAAATATCCTGCTATTAAAGCACCAAATGAAAGAATTATTAGTGGAATTGTCATCACCAAAGGAGACTCGTGAATTTTTTCAATCGGAATAGATTTATTATTATAATCACCAAAAAAAGTTTTAAAAAATAATCTCCATGAATAAATAGCAGTTAAAAATGCCGTGAAAATTCCCACTGAACTTACATAATTTCCAATCGCATTATCTTTTAAATATGCAAATTCAATAATTGCATCTTTTGAGTAAAAACCTGATAAAAAAGGAAATCCTGTCAAAGCTAAGGTACCTATAAGCATTAGTGCCATAGTGTATGGAATTTTTTTCCACACACCGCCCATCTTGGTAATATCTTGTTCATCTTGAAAAGTATGAATTACAGATCCTGCACCTAAAAATAATAAAGCCTTAAAAAATGCATGTGTAAATAAATGGAACATTGCAATGTGATAGGCGCCGACACCTACAGCAAAAAACATATATCCTAATTGACTACAGGTTGAATAAGCAATTATCTTTTTTATATCATTTTGCACTAAAGCTACTGAAGCTGCAAATAAAGCTGTGATCATACCTATGATTGCAACTAGGTTCAGAGCAAAAGTTGAGTATTCAAATATTGGGGAACATTTTACCACTAAAAAAACACCAGCAGTAACCATTGTTGCCGCATGAATTAAAGCTGAAACGGGTGTAGGACCTTCCATTGCATCTGGTAACCATGTGTGTAAAAAAAATTGTGCTGACTTGCCCATAGCTCCTATAAAAAGAAAAACACAAATTAAAGTAATTAAATCAAATTCTCCGCCAAATATCTTTACACTTGTATCTTTAAATTCAGAAACTTGTCTAAAGACTTCTTGAAAATTTAGTGACCCAAAATTCAAAAATATTAAAAATATAGCTATTGCTAATCCAAAATCACCTATTCTATTAACTATAAAAGCTTTGATCGCTGCATTATTAGCTGTTTCTCTTCTAAACCAAAAACCGATTAATAAATATGAACAAAGGCCGACGCCCTCCCAACCAAAAAATAGTTGCAAAAAATTATCTGAAACTACTAAGCATAGCATCGAAAAAGTAAATAAAGATAAATACGACATAAATCTTGGTTTGTGCGGATCGTGGCTCATATAACCGATTGAATAAATATGTACAAGAGCTGAAACGGAAGTTACAATTATTAACATCACAGCGCTCAATGGATCGATATTAATGGACCAATTTACTTTAAAGTTTCCTGAGTTGATCCATTCAAAAATTATAAAATTTCCATAATCACTATTAAAAATACCATTATAAAAAATATAAAATGATAAAATAGCAGATATTGAAACCATCAAACATGAAAAAATTTGAGAAAACAAATTTCCAAGGGTTTTTGCAAAATAAGTTATAATGGATCCAACTAAGGGTAAAAATATTACAGCGTATTCCATTTAACCTTTCATCTCATGAATGTCTTCAACTCGTATAGAACCTTTATTTCTGTAAAATATTACAATAATTGCAAGACCTATTGCGGCCTCTGCGGCAGCTACAGTTAAAATTAACATTGTAAAAATTTGGCCAAGTAAGTCACCCGAAAATATTGAAAACGATATTAAATTGATGTTTACAGATAGTAGTATTAGTTCTACCGACATCAAAATAACGATTACATTTTTTCTATTTAAAAAAATACCTATAACTCCAAGAAAAAATATAATTGCCCCTAAAGTCAAATAATGTCCAAGTCCTATCTCAATCATCTATTTTTACTCCTTTATTAAAATCAACTTCTTTCAATACTACTGATGATGACCTTTCCCTAGAAATTTGTTTGAGATAACTCTGAGATTTTACATTTTCTCTTTTTCTATATGTTAGAATAATTGCCCCTACCATTGATAATAGAAGAATAATACCTGATAACTGAAAATATAATATATAATCCGTATACATAACACTTCCTATTGAATGTGTATTAGTAATAGTCTGATCTATTACTAAATTGGAGCTCGACATCACATTCTCTTTATACTTCCAGCCTCCAATAACAACCAGAAGTTCCAAAAAAATTAGAACTGAAACTATAAGGCCTGAAGGAATATGCGTTGATTTTTTTCCAATAAACCATGATTGTTTTTGTTGTGCAACGTTCAGCATCATTACTACAAATAAAAACAATACTGCCACAGCACCAACATATACTATTAAAAGTATCATGCCTAAAAACTCGGCACCAACCATAATAAATAGACATCCAACTGATATAAAATCTAATATTAAAAAGAAAACTGAGTTTACTGTGCTTCTAGATGTAATTACCATCAGAGCTGAAAATATAGCTAGAATTGAAAAAAAATAAAAAAATACTGCGTGAGCTAACATTACCTATAAATTTTATCTGTTTTGATATTTTTTGCTAAAACAGTTTCCCATCTATCTCCATTGTCTAGTAGTTTTTCTTTATTATAATAAAGCTCTTCTCTAGTTTCTGTTGCAAATTCAAAATTTGGTCCTTGAACAATTGCATCTACAGGACATGATTCTTGACACAATCCACAGTAAATACACTTTAACATATCGATATCATATCTTGTTGTTTTTCTACTTCCGTCTTCTCTTTCCTCTGAGTCTATAGTTA
The DNA here is from genome assembly GCA_902530885.1 of uncultured Pelagibacteraceae bacterium. Lineage (GTDB taxonomy): Bacteria > Pseudomonadota > Alphaproteobacteria > Pelagibacterales > Pelagibacteraceae > Pelagilacustribacter. The sequence goes on along the minus strand of CACABZ010000005.1, from coordinate 35,886 downwards.
TTGCTTGTGCCGGACAAACAGCTTCACATAATTTACAAGCTATACATCTTTCTTCCCCATTAGGATATCTTCGCAGCGCATGCTCGCCTCTAAACCTTGGACTAATGTGACCTTTCTCAAATGGATAATTTATTGTTTTTTTTGGTTTAAAAATTTCTTTTATAGCTTTAATGATTGCAAAGAAAAATTCAGTTAAAAATATAGTTCTTATTATTCTAGATAAATTCATTAGAATGACACCTTTGGTAATTTATCGAAATACAACAAAAAACTTGCTGTTAATACAACGTAAATTAATGAAAACGGCAAAAAAATTTTCCAGCCCAATCTCATTAATTGATCATACCTGTATCTTGGCACGATCGCTTTAATGATGGCAAATAAGAAAAATAAAAATAATATTTTAAATATCATCCAAAATGGTGCGGGCACTATATTAAATGGATATATATCAAGAGGTGGTAACCATCCACCTAAGAATAAAATAGACCCCATAGCACACATTAATAATATATTTGCATACTCACCTAACCAAAACATAGCGTACATCATGCCTGAATACTCAGTTTGGTACCCAGCAACTAATTCTGCTTCAGCTTCGGGTAAATCAAATGGAGGTCTATTCGTCTCAGCTAAAGCTGATATAAAGAAAACCACAAACATTGGAAAAAGCGGCACTACATACCAAAGATTTTTTTGAGCTATTACAATATCATTTAAATTTAGCGAGCCAACACACAGTAATACGTTAATTATTATTATCCCTATTGAGACTTCATACGATACCATTTGGGCAGCCGATCTTATAGCTCCTAGAAAAGGATATTTAGAGTTTGAAGCCCATCCTCCCATTATAATACCGTAAACACCTAATGATGAAACAGCAAACAAATACAATATTCCAACATTAATATCTGATAAAACCATGGTTTCGCTTAGGGGTATCACAGCCCATGCTACTAAAGCCAACGTCATAGTGATAACTGGCGCAAGGATAAAAATTGTTTTATTTGCACTTGCGGGAATGATTATTTCCTTAAAAATATATTTCAATGCATCGGCTAAAGTTTGTAGCAGTCCAAAAGGACCTACAACATTGGGCCCTCTTCTTTTCTGAACCAAGCCCCAGACTCTTCTATCTAACCAAACTATCATGGCAACTGAAACAAGAATTGGTATTACCAAAAACATTATTTTATAAATTTCATTTAGAAGTGTATTAAAATATTCCATTAATTATTTGTACCTGATTTTAGAGTTTTTAATTTTATACTTCTACATTCGCTCATCACTTTAGATGATCTTGATATACAATTAGAATAATAATAATCTATTTCATTGATAATAACTTTTTCGTCTTTAAATTTTTGTTCAATTTTAGCTGTAGGTTTCGAAAATTTTGGTAATTCATTTAATCCTTTAAAATTTATTATCATTTTTAAAACATCCTCTCTTAAGGAGTTAAAGCTGTTAAAAAGTTTTTTATTTTCAAGAGATTTGCTAATATCGTTTAAAATTTTCCAACTTTCCTTAGCTTCTCCAGCTGGGTAAGAGGCCTTTCTACATTCTTGCACTCTGCCCTCTAAATTCTGATATAAGCCATTTTCCTCTGTATATGCAGGACTAGGAAGAATTACATCTGCGATTTCAGCGCCACGATCACCATGACTGCCTTGATAAATTACAAATTCATCATTTTTTTCAAATTTGAGATTATCTGATCCTAATAGATAAATAATTTTAAACTTTCTTCTATTTAAATTATCAAAAAAACTATTATTTCCAAAACTGTCTTTAACGATATCTAAATCAAGACATCCAACTGTTGAAGCGTTTTGTATTAAAATATTTAAAGAATTCCATTTATCATTAATAAAATTTTTACGTATAAGAAAATCTTTTAGCTCCTCGAAGATATAGCCTCCAGACTCTAATTCAAGCGCTGACTCCCCAATAATTATCATTGGTTTTTGAGATTTATTTAAAATTTCATTAAATTTATGTTTTTCTTCGATGATATCTTTAATTGTTTGAGTAGAATTTCCTATGGTCTTATAGTCATATGTTAAATCTCCAGGGTAGCCTATTGAAAATATTTGTGTTTTATTTTTTTTAAAAGCTTTTCTTATTCTTGCGTTTAATATAGTTGCTTCGTGTCTAGGGTTGGAACCTATAAGCAGTATTAGGTCAGCTTCCTCTATTCCATTAATTGAGGTATTTAACAAATAATTCATTTTATCTAATGGATTTATATAAAAATTCTTTTCTCTAAATTCTAGATTCTGACTTCCTAAAATTTCAAAAAATCTTTTAAATGCAAGAGTAGTCTCTAGACTTACTAGATCGCCAATATGACCAGCTATTAGTGAAGGATTAGTATCTTTAAATTTTTTAACAAGGCAATTTATGACCTCATCCCAATTAGATTTAACCAACTTATTTTCTTTTTTTAAATAAGGGACATCTAATCTTTGTTTTAACAAACCATCACATGAGTATCTAGTTTTATCTGAAATCCACTCTTCATTTATATTTTCATTTAGTCTAGGTAGTATTCTTTTTACTTCCCATCCATAGGTATCAACCCTTATATTTGATCCAACTGCATCAAGAACATCGATGCTTTCAGTTTTTTTTAATTCCCAAGGTCTTGCAGAAAAGGCATATGGTTTTGAAGTTAAAGCTCCAACTGGACATAAATCAATTACATTTCCGGATAATTCAGACTCCATCGATTTTTCTAAATAAGTTGTGATTTCCATGTTTTCACCTCTACCTACCGCTCCTATTTCAGGAACTCCTGCAATCTCAGTTGCAAATCTTACGCATCTCGTACAATGAATACATCTTGTCATTTGAGTTTTAATTAAAGGACCCATATATTTTTCACTTACATATCTTTTATTTTCTGAAAATCTTGATTTATCAACCCCATAATATAAAGATTGGTCTTGGAGATCACATTCTCCGCCTTGGTCACAAACTGGGCAATCCAAGGGATGATTAGCTAATAAAAATTCCATTACTCCTTTTCTTGCCTTTTCTACTAAATTGGTATTTGTTTTAATATTCATTCCCTCGGCAGCTGGCATGGCACATGAAGCGATCGGTTTATTAGATTTTTCCATTTCAACAAGACACATTCTACAATTGCCTGCAATGGATAACCTTTCATGATAACAAAATCTTGGTATTTCTACATCAGCTAATTCGCAAGCTTGAAGCACAGTCATGCCTGGTTCGAACTCAATTTCTTTTCCATTTATAATTATCTTAGGCATTTTTTTTCTCTAATAAATGTTGGTCGATTAAATATGGTAAATCTTTCTTTTTTTTGATTAGTGGGTCATTGCTACATTTTTTATCAACTTCTTTTCTAAAATGTCTTAATAAACCTTGTACTGGCCAAGCTGAGCCCTCACCAAATGCACAAATAGTATGACCTTCAATTTGTTTAGTTACATCTTCTAATAAATTTATATCGCTTAAAGTAGTTTCTCCTTTAGTCGCTCTGTTAAGTATTCTCCACATCCACCCAGAACCTTCTCTGCACGGGGTGCACTGACCACAACTTTCATGTTTATAAAACCTCGCTATTCGAGCCATGCAAGAAACTATGTCTTGATCTTTGTTTATTACCACTATTCCAGCAGTGCCAAGACCACTCTTGTTTTCAATTAAAGAGTCAAAATCCATATTTATTGTTTCACAAACTTTTTTAGGTAATAAAGGCATCGAGGAACCCCCAGGAATAACAGCTTGCAAGTTATCCCATCCACCTACTACTCCTCCAGCGTGTTTGTTTATTAACTCTTTTAATGGTACCCCCATTTCCTCCTCTACATTACAAGGATTATTTACGTTTCCAGATATGCAAAAAATTTTTGTCCCAGTGTTTTTTGGTCTTCCCATAGATGCAAACCATTTTCCACCTCGTCTTAAAATAGTTGGTACGACAGCAATTGTCTCAACATTGTTTACTATTGTGGGGCATCCATATAAACCAACTAATGCAGGAAAGGGAGGTTTTAATCTTGGTTGACCTTTATTGCCTTCAATACTTTCTAATAAAGCGGTTTCTTCACCACAAATATAAGCACCAGCACCATAATGTATATGAATGTCAAAGTCCCATCCTGATCCACATGCATTTTTACCTAAGAATTTCTTATCATAAGCTTGATTAATTGCTTCTTGAAGTCTTTGACCTTCAAAAAAATATTCACCTCTTATATAAACGTAACAAACGTGAGCACCGACAGCATATCCAGCTATCAAACAACCCTCAATAAGTTTCTGTGGCTCAAATCTTAAAATATCTCTATCTTTACAGGTTCCTGGTTCAGACTCATCTGCATTGATGACTAAATAGTGAGGTCTTGAACCTTGTTTTTTTGGTATAAAAGACCATTTCATCGCAGTAGAAAAACCTGCGCCTCCTCTACCTCTTAACTCTGAAGTTTTAATTTCGTTAATAATCCATTCTTTACCTTTTGATAGTAATTCGTTCGTGTTTTTCCAATCATCCCTATTTAAAGCTTTGTCTATTTCCCAGCCATAATTATTGTAAAGATTTTTAAATATTTTATTTTCTGCTTTAAGCATAATCTATACCATCATTTTTAATTCGATTTTCTGGAGCAGTATTTTTTCTGCCACGATACGATCCTGAATTAAGTATTTTATTTTTAAAAATAGAATCTATTATTTTTGAAACGCTTTTTTCATCTAAATCTTCATAATAATCGTTATTAATTTGCATCATCGGGGCATTTACACAAGCTCCTAGGCACTCTACCTCTGTCCATGAGCATTCTCCATTTTTGGATATTTGGTTTTCTTTTTCAGATATTTTATTTTTGCATACTTTTACAATTTTATCTGCGCCTCTGATTAAACAAGGGGTTGTAGTACATACTTGAATAAAATATTTTCCGACCGGCGATAAATTAAACATACTATAAAATGTAGCCACCTCGTAAACACTAATATATGGCATAGATAGAAATTTTGATATGTACTTTATAGCTGCTAGTGGAATCCAATTATTATTTTGATTCTGAGCCAAATATAAAAAAGGCATTACTGCACTTTTTTTATTTTTTTCGGGATATTTTTTTAGAATTTCTAAAGCTATTTTTTTTGTATTAGAGTTAAATTCAAAATTTTTGGGTTGATTAGCGCTAACTTTTTTTAAACTCATCTATCAACCTCCCCAAAAACTATATCAAGTGAACCTAAAACTGCTGGTACATCGGCTAGCATATGACCTCTTATTAGATGATCCATTGCTTGAAGGTGAGAAAAACCTGGGGCACGTATTTTACATCTATATGGTCTGTTGCTGCCATCTGAAATCAGATAAACTCCAAACTCGCCCTTTGGAGCTTCAACTGCGGTATAAACGTTTCCTGCAGGCACTCTGAATCCTTCTGTAAATAATTTAAAATGATGAATTAATGCTTCCATCGATTGTTTTAATTCTTCTCTATTTGGTGGAGAAATTTTTCCATCAACGGTTTTAACAGGTCCTTTTGGTAAATTTTCAATACATTGCTTAATTATTTTTACACTTTCTCTCATCTCTTCTATTCTACAAAGGTATCGATCATAACAATCACCATTTTTACCTACAGGAATATTAAATTTTAAATCATTATAACATTCATAAGGTTGTGATTTTCTTAAGTCCCAAGGTATGCCTGAACCCCTAAGCATTACGCCTGAAAAACTGTGGTCTAATGCTTCTTTTTTGGTTACTAATCCAATTTCAACATTCCGCTGTTTAAATATTCTATTTTCAGTAAGTAAATCCTCTAAGTCGTTTATTATTTTTGGAAACGTTTCACAAAACTTACCAATATCTTCGATTAATTTAGTAGGTAAATCTTTATGAACTCCACCAGTTCTAAAATAATTTGCATGTAATCTGGAGCCTGATGCTCTCTCGTAAAAAGTCATTAAAGTCTCTCGCTCCTCAAAACCCCATAGAGAAGGCGTTAGTGCACCTACATCCAGAGCTTGAGTGGTGACATTTAAAATATGACTTAATATTCTGCCAATTTCACAAAAAATAACTCTTATGTATTTTGCTCTGATGGGGACTTCGATATCCAACAACTTTTCAGTCGCTAAAGCAAATGCGTGTTCTTGATTCATTGGAGCAACATAATCTAATCTATCAAAATATGGTAATGCTTGAGTGTAAGTCTTGTTTTCAATTAATTTTTCTGTCCCTCTGTGAAGTAAGCCTATATGTGGATCAGCTTTTTCAACAATCTCACCTTCCAACTCTAAAATTAGCCTCAGAACACCGTGTGCTGCAGGGTGTTGTGGCCCGAAATTTAAGCTCATTGTTTTAGTTTTTTTCATTTTTTTCTTTTTCCATAATCGCTTTTTCGTATTTAGTTCCTTCCCAAGGGCTGCTAAAATCAAAGTTTCTATAATTTTGTTCTAATTTTACTGGCTCATAAATTACTTTTTTATCTTTCTCGCTATATCTAACTTCATTAAATCCAGTTAAGGGGAAGTCTTTTCTTAAAGGATGTCCTTTAAAATTATAATCAGTTAATATTCTTCTTAAGTCAGGATGGTTAATAAATTTTATACCATACATATCGAACACTTCTCTTTCCATCCAGTTCGCTGAAGGAAATATCTTGGTTATTGATGGTATTTTCTCATTACTTTCAAATTTGACGGAGATTTTGATTCTTAAATTACTTTCAATAGATAAGAGTAAATATACTAATTCAAATCTCTTATCTTCATTGGGGTAGTCTATCGCAGCAATATCAATTAATTGTTTAAATTTTAGTCTACTGTTCGATTTTAAAAATGTTATAACTGCTACTATTTCGTTTACAGAAATTTTTAATAGTAGTTCATTATATTTTATTTCAGAACTTTGAATTTTACTAGATAATTCTGCATTCACTAGTTTTTCAAGATTATTTAAATTGTTAATTTCCATTTTTATCTTTTAACATCACCTTCTCTTCTAATTTTTTTTTGTAATTGAAGAATTCCATATAATAAGGCCTCAGCTGAAGGCGGGCAGCCAGGAACATATATATCTACTGGTACTATTTTATCACATCCTCTAACAACAGAATAAGAATAGTGATAGTAACCTCCTCCATTTGCACAGCTACCCATGGAAATTACATATCTGGGTTCTGGCATTTGATCATAAACTTTTCTTAAAGCTGGAGCCATCTTATTTGTTAATGTTCCAGCAACAATCATTACGTCGGACTGTCTTGGTGAAGCTCTAGGAGCAGCACCAAATCTTTCTAGATCATATCTTGGCATTGAAGTATGCATCATTTCTACTGCACAACAAGCTAAACCAAAAGTCATCCAGTGTAATGACCCAGTTCTTGCCCAGTTAATTAAATTATTTGTTGATGTCGTTATGAATCCTTTTTCTGCAAAATCTTTTGCAATTTGTTTAAATTCATCTGGAACTTGATTTAATTTATCCTTCGAGTTTAATATTCTCATTCCCACTCCAATGCCCCTTTTTTCCATTCATAAATAAAACCAACTGTTAAAATACCTAAAAATAACATCATAGACCAGAATCCAAAAACTCCTGTTATTCCTAATGTGATTGCCCATGGAAATAAGAATGCAATTTCCAAATCAAATATTATGAAAAGTATAGCCACTAAATAAAATCTTACATCGAATTCCATTCTAGAATCATCAAAAGCTTCGAACCCGCACTCGTAGGCTGAAAGTTTCTCGGGATCTGGATTATTAGGTGATGCTAAAAAATTAATTATTATAAATCCTACGCTCAAAAATAGAGCTATAAATAAAAAAATTATTATAGATAAGTAATCTGTTAAAAAGTTATAAATCATGTTTAGTTAATATCTACCTTGATACATCTAGCTCAAGGATTCTTATATTAATGTCCAATGTTATAACATCTGTTTGAAAAGTGTCTAGGCTAGTATTGTAGCAATTTGTTGATAATGATTCTCAAAAACTATATTAAGTCTCTATATATTTAAGTAAATTTTAAAGTTTTTACAAAGGTAATTCTAACTTAAAAAGAGATATGTTTTTTATAAAAGAGTATAACGCCAAAAAAATAAAAGAACCAGATAATTTCAATAATAGAAAAAGAATCCTATCCAGTAAAAATAAAAACTTGATTTATTTATTGAATAAAAGGTTTGATTGGATGAAAAAATATATATCTAAAAAAAAAATAGTTATAGAGCTTGGATCTGGAAATGGTTGTTTAAAAAAAATAATTCACAATAAAAACATATTGCTAACTGATATAATTAAATACCCTTGGATAAATAAAAAAGTTGATATGTTAAGTGTAAATTTGGGAAAAAAGTATATAAATAAAGTTGATGTAATTATAATAAATCACTCTTTGCATCATTGTGCTAATCCATATTTATCTTTAAAAAATGCTTCTAAATATCTTAAAAAAAATGGTTATATTCTAATAAATGAACCAGAAGCATCTTTCGCATTAAAGTTTATACAAATTTTATTAGACGATGAAAGCTGGTCATTAAAAGTTAATATTTTTGATAAAAGAAAAAAAATTTTTGACCCCAAAAGTCCTTGGATCTCAAATACAGCAGTAGCACATCTTCTATTTAATAATGAAAAAAATTTTTTAAAACATTTCCCTCAATACAAGATAATAGAAAATAAATTATCTGAATTTTTAATTTTTTTAAATTCCGGAGGAGTGAATTCAGAATTCTTTCATATCAAACTTAATTTATTTTTTTTAAGATTGTTAGATGTCTTAGATAAAGTTTTAATCTGTTTATTTCCTAGTATATTTGCTTTAAATAGAAAAATTATATTACAAAAAAAAAATAAATGATTACTTTTTCAAAAAAATTATATTACATATTATTTTTAATAATATTTTCTATAATATTTAATCAGTATTATGGCTATATTGGCATATTACCAATAGATAGTTTTTTAATTTTTAATTCTGGATTTGATCTTATGAATGGACACTTTCCCTTCAAAGATTATTGGACTATAAAAGAGCCTTTCATTGATTTAATTCAAGCCCTTTTTTTTTATGTCTTTGGCGTATCTTGGTCGGTATATGTTTTCCACGCGTCAGTTTTTAATTGTATTATTACACTAGCAACATTTTTAATTTTAAAAGAGTTTAAACTAAACATTAATTTAAGTTTTTTTTATTCTTTTTGTGTGGCAATTTTATTTTACCCGACTGTCGGCACTCCATTTAGTGATCATCATACCTTAATTTTTTGCATAGTTTCTTTTTATATTTTTATTTTAGCACTTAAAAAAGATAAGAAAATTTATTGGTTCTTAACACCTTTATTTCTTGGTTTTGGTGTAATGTCTAAACAAGCACCATCTTTGTATTTCATAATATTAATATTACTCTTGAGTATATTCTATTTACTTTACTCAAGAAATTTTAAAAATTTTATTTATTCAATTTATGGATTCTTTGCCACAATTATTTTTTTTCTATTTTTGTTTCTAATAGCCAAAATAAATTTAATCGATGTTTTTTATCAATATTATCTTTACCCAGGTTCTTTGGGAGAAACACGACTAGATTGGCTACTACCTATTGAGTTTAAAAGATTTATTTGGAGATTTAAAATTTTATATATATCGATCGCAGTACTAATTTATATCTTAGTAAACCAATCGATAAAAAAAAATTATGCACTAGTGGATAATCTAATTATGCTTGGTGTAATATCTATCTGCTTAATTTCAATATGTCATCAACTTATGACTATAAACGCTATATTTATATATTGTTTAATACCAATTTTTTGTGGCTTTTCTCATATTTATTCTGAGAAATATCTTAATAAAAAATTTGTGAATATTTTTTTAATTTTATTAACTTTAGGTTCAACTGTTTATTATTTTACTAAATACGTGAACAGTAGGGCTTTTATGGATTTAAAAAATGTAGATTTAAATAATTCTATAGATGGAAGTAATATCAACGAAAAATTAAAAAATGTTAAATGGATAACGATGTTTTATCCTGAAAATCCAGAAGAAGAGGCAGAAAATATAAAATTGTTTGTTGATACTTTAAAAAAAGATCATGAAAATAAAATGATAGTAACTGATTATCAATTTATCTCGGTTTTTCTTAATCAATATGACTTTTCTGTTACAAGGTTTTGGTATGATTTTCATGGATACCCTCAAACAAATAATGAATATTTTCTATATTGGAAAAATTTCGTTTTAAAACAAATAAAAAAAAATAAAATTAAAAACATTTATGTTTTACTTCCCTTGCATGGTGAAAAAAAACCACTTGAAAATATCTTGGAAAATTGTTTTGAAAAACAAATTTTTTCAGAAGTTTTTTATAAACTTAAGTTAAGCAACTGCTAAATTATGGCGGGAGTGACGGGACTCGAACCCGCGGCCTCCTGCGTGACAGGCAGGCGCTCTAACCAAACTGAGCTACACCCCCAAATTGGTGGGTGGTAAAGGACTCGAACCTATGACCCTCTCGGTGTAAACGAGATGCTCTACCAACTGAGCTAACCACCCAAAAATTCGTTCGACATATACAATAAATTTAAGCTAAAGTAAAAATGTATTTATCCAATCGCTAATTAGCTGTATTATTAAATTCATGATTCTAGAGTGTAAATCTTGTCAAAAAAAATTCTTAGTTCCCGATAACGCTATAACTTCCTCTGGACGATTAGTTCAATGCAGTTCTTGTGGAAATAAATGGACACAATATCCCCCAGAAAAAAAAAATGAACTTTCCAAAAAACAAACTGAGTCAAAAGAACTTTTTACAAAAAAATCAAAAACCAAAAAGAAAAAAGCATCTAGAAAAAGCGGTCCATCAATTTATTCTAAAGAATATTTAGAAAAAAAACATGGTATTAAAATAGATGGTAATTCGTCAAAAGAATTCGTAAAAAAAACGATAAAAAATAAAAAAAAATTAAAGGGTTTTGGTTTTTATAGTTATTTTTTTACGATATTAATTTTTGTGATTGCTCTTTTTGGTATACTAAACTTGGCCAGAGAAAATTTAATTTTTCATTTCCCGTTTTTGGAAATTTATATAAATATGCTATACGAGAATATTGAAAATTTTATAATTTTATTTAAAGATCTTTTTGATTTTCTTTAAGTTTCTAAATTTTTAATATTTATAATATTCTTTGATAGTTTTGAATTATTTTTTTTAATATCATTGAAAAAATTCCAAGCTAAAACTATCAGTGTATTATCGTTATCTTTAATTTGAGATTTATTTTTTATTGGTATTTTAACTCCTGGAATAAATTTATTATGTTTTAATGGATTGTCCTCAACAATGAAATCAATTTGATCAGTAATTCCGTAAAAATTTAAAGCAGTAGTCGCTTTTGCTGGCGCTCCAAAACCAATGATCTTTTTCGTCTTTTGTTTTAATTTCGTTAAATTCTTTAAAACATTTTTTCTAATCTCATACACTTTTTTTCCAAAATTACGATATGTTTCAAAATTCTTAAGTCCAAATTTTATTTCCTCATTTAATAGTTTTTTCACATTACTATGAATTTTCTTTTTGTTAGATTTACTTATGTACACTCTAAGTGATCCACCGTGGGTATCAATTTTTTCAGCATTAAAAATTTTTAAGTCAAAATTTTTAAAGAATTTTGTAAGCGATAAGAGTGACCAATAATTATAATGTTCATGATAAATATTATCAAAAGTTAAATCTTTTAAAGTATTTAACAGATATTGAATTTCAATAATTATAACTCCATTTTTATTTAAGAGCTTTAACATACATTCGGCCATTTCTTTAAGATTATCAGAGTGTGCAAATACATTAGATGCTAGAATTAGATCTGCCCCCTTTTTGATTTTTCTCAGATTTTTTTTATTTAGAAAACCATTGAAAGTTTTAATTTTATTTTTGTTAGCTAATTTAGCTAAATTTCTTGCTGGCTCTATTCCTAGAATTTTTTTAAATTTTAAATCCTTGAAGGGTTTAAGTGCAACACCATCATTACTCCCTACATCAATAATATATGATTTATGTGGCTTTAGATTGAATTCTTTAATGTATTTTGTTGAAGCTTTAATAAAATGATCCCTAAATATTTTTGAAGTAGAAGAAGTATAAAGATAATTTGAAAACATTTTTTTTGGATCCACAGAGACTGATAATTGACAATTAAAACAATTTTCACAAAAATTTACCTCCAATGGGTAAAGATCACTATCATTATTTTTCTTATCTAATAAATTATTTGCTAAAGGCTGATAACCAAGAGATACAACTCTTTTTAATTTTTTGTTACCACAAGATCTGCAGTCAAATTTATAATATTTCATTAACATTTTTTTTTCTTTTTGATCTACAAAATTGTGTCTAATAGTATGAGTAATTCCATAATTATCATGTTCTCTTTCTCCTCTAACCAAATTTAAAAAAGTGGTATCTTTAGTAAAAACCATTGTGTGTGCAACATTAGGTTTTATCACTGACAATTGTCCCTCGTTTACTACTTGAGTAATTTTTGGTGAATTAGGATTAAGTATATCCTGAAAAACTTCAATAATTTGTCCTTTAGTAAATAAACATTTTTGTTCTTGTTGCGGATGATAATGATTAGCTCTGATAGTGCCTTTTTTTGAATCAATTAGACCAATTAAATTAATTGGCTCTGTAAGCTCATGATTACTAATCTTGCCTCTCACATCAACAAATTCATCCTCACCGTCTTTTACATATTCTAAATTTTCAATTATTTGTTGCTCTGACCATTTATAAATCATCTCTTTTATACTCTCATCAAGGTTATAAAGAAATTTAAATCCAGTTTTTAAAATTTTTTCATTTGAAAGTGAAAAACCAAGATTTGGTATTAAATCATTTGTCTCTCTGAGAGTTACCTTAGGATTGTATTTTTTACAAATCTCCGCGACATCTTTTACACTAACAGTATCTTTTGTAAGATTAAAAATTTCACTTTTAATATCGTTTCTCTCCTCCATGAATTTAAAACATCTCGCTACATCTATTAGCGGGACTAAACTTTTCAATTGTTTGCCAGCAGAAAACAATTTTAATACACCATTTTGTGAGGTAATTTTTGAAAAAAGATTAGGCATTATGTCTATTCTCATTGTATCACTAGAAAAACCGTACACAGATCCTAATCTTAAAATAATAAAATTTTTACCAGATTTTTTTAGTTGTTTTTCATTGAAGTCTTTTGATTTTGCATAAGATAATATTGGAAATGTTTTCTCATCTTCTAAAATATTTTTTTTAATATCATTTATGCCCTCGTATACTACATGAGTAGATGGCATAATTATTTTACAATGACTAGGGGTAGCATCTAAGATATTTTGAGTACCCTGCTCAGCTACAAGCTTTATTTTTTCATCATTAAAACTATTTGCTTCTTCTTTGGTCCTTGGAACTTTAGTAATTCCAGCTAAATGATGCACTATATCAGCGTTACTACAATGTTTTTGAATTAATTCTTTATCTAAAATATCACCATGAACAAAATTGATTTTCCAATTTCTTAATTGATTGACTCTTTCAGAGCTAAAATTACTATCAATAACTGTAACTTCGTCATTCCAACTATAGCCCGAGTATAGTTTACATAGCTCTGTTCCGATATATCCTAAGCCACCTGTAATCAATATTTTTTTAGCCATTGAAAATTAACTTACTCTAATTATAAAATTTACTCAATAATGTATGTAAGGTTCGATGAATCTGATTATTAATGAGTGCTTTTAGTCTCTTCTTTTGATTTAGATTTTGAAATTTGCTCTACTTCAACCCACTCAACTCTTTTTAAATTTTTTGTTAAAGCTATCTTTAAAACTTCATCAACACTTTTGACTGGGATAATATCCATATTTTTCTTGATAGAATCAGGCACTTCAACTAAATCTTTTTTGTTTTCAATAGGTATTAAAACTTTTTTAATACCAGCTCTATGAGCTGCTAAAAGTTTTTCTTTTAACCCTCCAATAGGTAAAACTAAGCCTCTTAAGGTAATTTCTCCAGTCATGGCAACTTTTTTATCTACTGGTATTTCAGTAATAGCTGATATTATTGAGGTAACCATTGCAATGCCTGCAGATGGTCCATCTTTAGGCGTTGCACCCTCTGGCACATGAATATGAAAATCTTTTTTATCAAACACTGGTGGTATAATTCCAAATTCTAAACTTTTCGATCTAATATAAGATTTTGCCGCTTTAACTGACTCTTGCATTACTTCTCCTAATTTACCTGTAATTTGCATTTTTCCTTTACCGGGCATTACAGCAGACTCTATTTTTAAAATTTCTCCTCCAACTTCTGTCCAAGCTAAACCAGTTACAACTCCAATTCTATTTTCTTCCTCGATTTCTCCATATTTAAATTTCTGAACACCAAGATAGTTTGACAAATCTTTTTCGTTAACCAAATTATTTATTTTTTCTTTAGAGTCTATTTTTTTTACAATTTTTCTGGCTATTTTAGAAATTTCCCTCTCTAAATTTCTTACACCAGATTCTCTAGTGTAATTTCTGATAATTTTTCTATTTATTTCCTCGCTTAATTTCCACTCGTTATCTTTTAAACCGTTATATTTACTTTGTTTAGGGATTAAATATTTTTGAGAAATATTTACTTTTTCGTCCTCTGTATAACCTGATATCCTTATCACTTCCATTCTATCTAATAATGGTGGCAGTATATTTAATGTATTTGCTGTTGTAACAAACATTACATCTGATAAGTCATAATCGACTTCAAGATAATGATCGTTAAATTCTTTATTTTGTTCCGGATCAAGAGCTTCTAACAAAGCAGATGAAGGATCTCCTCTGTAATCATTTCCAACTTTATCAATTTCATCTAATAAAAAAAGTGGGTTTCTTGTTCCAGCTTTTTTCATCATTTGAATAATTTTTCCAGGTAATGACCCTATGTAGGTTCTTCTGTGACCTCTTATTTCGGCTTCATCCCTAATACCTCCAAGCGAAATTCTAATAAATTTTCTGTTTGTAGCTTTAGCAATTGATTTGCCAAGAGAAGTTTTGCCTACTCCTGGGGGGCCAACTAAACATAAGATAGGACCTTTCATTTTTTGTATTCTTTTTTGAACAGCTAAAAACTCTGTTATTCGCTCCTTTACCTTTTCCAATCCATAATGGTCTTCATCAAGAATCTTCTGTGCTTGATTTAAGTCTGTATTGATTTTAGTTTTTTCTGACCACGGTAATTCGGTCATCCAGTCAAGGTAATTTCTTACAACTGTAGCCTCAGCAGACATCGGGCTCATTGATTTTAATTTTTTTAGTTCAGAAAGACATTTATCTTGAGCTATTTTAGGCATCTTGGCTTTAGTAATAGCTTTTGTAAGATTTGCTATTTCATCTTTGCCCTCGTCTATCTCACCTAGTTCTTTTTGAATAGCTTTTAATTGTTCATTTAAATAATATTCCCTTTGAGTTTTTTCCATCTGATTTTTTACTCTACCTCTAATTTTTTTCTCTACAGATATTACGCTTGTTTCTTTATTAACAATTTCAAAAATTTTTTCTAATCTTTTTCTTAAGTCTCTAATTTCTAAAATTTCTTGCTTTTGAAAAATCTTTATATTCAGATTGGCAGCAATATTATCCGCGATTATTTTTGCATCTTTTGAATTTCTTATTAAGTTTAAATTGTCATTTAAATCCTTTTTATTTAATACAATAAGTTTTTCAAACTTCTTTACTAAACCTTGAGCATAAACATCTAAGTCCTTAGTCACATTAATATCCTCTGCTAACTCAACTTCACAATTTAAAAATTCTTTTTCATTTTGAACCTTTACTATTTTCACTCTTTTTTGGCCCTCTACTAAAACTTTGACGGTTCCATCAGGCAGTTTTAAAAGTTGTAAAACTTTACTTAAGCAGCCAAAAGCATACAAATCCCTGTCTTTAGGATCATCAATCTCAGAATTTTTTTGAGCAACAAGGATTATTGACTTGTCGGTTTTCATTGCCTCTTGAAGTGCTTTAATTGATTTTTCTCTGCCAACGAATAGAGGAACTACAATTGAGGGAAAAATGACAATATCTCTTAATGGTAATAACGGCTTTGTGTATGTCAAATTCATATAATTTACTTATATGATAGTTTAATACAATATTTCAAGGAGCAAATTTACTTTAAGCGACAGATGTTGACTGTTTTTTACCATATGTCACTATTGGGTCACTGTCTCCTTTTGCTGATGATTTATCAACCGTGACTTTTAAGACATCGTTTTTATCGGGAAGCTCAAACATAGTTTTTAGAAGTATATTTTCTAAAATAGATCTAAGGCCTCTTGCGCCAGTTTTTTTCTTAATTGCCTTTTTTGCTATCTCCATAATAGCATCGTCTTGAAATTCTAGTTCAACATTTTCAAATTCAAATAACCTTTTATATTGCTTGATAAGTGAATTTTTTGGTTCTTTTAAAATCTTTATTAGTGATTTTTCATTTAATTCATCCAAGGTAGCAATAATTGGCATTCTTCCTATGAATTCAGGTATCAAACCATATTTTATCAGATCTTCTGGTTCTAAAGCCTTCATTAGTTCAGATAATGGTAGCTCTTTATAACTTTTTACTTTTGCGCCAAAGCCAATAGAACTTCCTTTTCCTCTACTATCTATAATTTTATCTAAACCAGCAAATGCACCACCACAAATAAATAAAATGTTAGTAGTATCAACTTGTAAAAATTCTTGTTGAGGATGTTTTCTTCCACCTTGAGGAGGAACACTTGCAATAGTACCTTCCATAATTTTTAGTAAAGCTTGCTGAACGCCCTCTCCAGAAACATCTCTTGTAATGGAAGGATTTTCAGATTTTCTGCTAATCTTATCTACTTCATCTATATAAACTATTCCTCTCTGTGCTTTTTCCACATTGTAATCTGCTGCTTGTAAAAGTTTTAAAATGATATTTTCAACATCTTCACCAACATAACCAGCTTCAGTGAGTGTTGTAGCATCAGCCATCGTAAAAGGAACATCTAAAATTTTAGCAAGAGTTTGTGCCAATAAAGTTTTTCCACAGCCTGTTGGGCCAACAAGAAGTATATTGGACTTTGACAATTCAACATCTTTACTACTTTTAACTTCATGATTTAATCTTTTATAATGATTATGTACCGCTACAGATAAAACCTCTTTTGCAAACTTTTGACCTATAACATAATCATCTAATACTGAACAAATCTCTTTTGGGGTTGGAACGCCATCTTGATGTTTTATAAGCGAACTCTTATTTTCCTCTTTTATAATATCCATACACAACTCAACACATTCATCGCATATAAAAACCGTTGGACCAGCTATTAGTTTTCTAACTTCATGTTGGCTCTTGCCACAAAAGGAGCAATAAAGAATATTTTTATTTGTTTTTTCAGTCATAACGAATCAATTGATTGATAATAAAACTCTAAACGATTGTTAGCAAGCTCAAGTTGTAGTAGTTTCTATATATAGTGCTCTATTTTCTCTTTTCCACAACAGAGTCTATTAAGCCAAATTTTTTTGCTTCATCAGCGGTCATGAAATTGTCTCTCTCTAACGCTTTTGAAATTTCATCTACAGTTTTCCCTGTATGTTTTGAATAAATATTATTTAGCCTATTTTTTAATGATTGAATTTCTTGAGCATGTATTTGAATATCTGTGGCTTGGCCCTGAAAACCAGCCGAAGGTTGATGGACCATAATTCTTGAGTTAGGCAATGAATATCTTTTTCCTTTTTCACCCGCTGCCAATAAAAATGATCCCATTGATGAAGCTTGACCAATACACAAAGTTGAAACAGGTGAATTGATGTATTGCATAGTATCATAAATACCTAGCCCAGATGTTACTAGGCCGCCAGGGCTATTTATATAAAAACTTATTTCCTTATTTGGGTTTTCTGATTCCAAAAATAATAATTGCGCCGTAACTAGTGAGGCAACAGTGTCGTTAACAGGTCCAACTAAAAAAACAATTCGTTCTTTTAAAAGTCTAGAGTATATATCGTAAGCTCTTTCTCCTTTACTTGATTGTTCAACGACCATAGGAATAAGAGTATTCATTTTTTCTTCAAAATCACGACTCATAGGTTTGATTTATACAACTATTGGTTACTTTTTGCTAATTTTTTTTGATTTACTTGATTTATTGTCTTTTTTTTTGATGTCCGAACTTGTTTTTACTTTATTGCTTTCATTAAAATTTGAAATCATTTTCTCTGCCTCTTTAATAGACAAATCTTTTTTTTCTAATTTTATCTTTGTTTTAATAAAATTAATTACCTTTTCCTCATATAGAGTGCTTTGTAAATGTTGAGTAGCAGATGGGTTTTTTTGATAATACTCAAATACTAATTTCTCTTGACCTGGCATGCTTTTAACTTGTTTTTGAATTTCATTTTTTATTTCCTGCTCGTTTACTTTGATATTATTTTTCTCTCCTAGCTCATTTAAAATTAAGCCTAATTTTATTCTTTTTTCAGCCAACTTTGAATTGGCAACATTATTTTTTGAACTAGGATCTGTTGCTAAAGATTTAATCTCATTTTCTAGTAAATTTTTTGGAATTTCAATCTTATGGGATTTTTCTAATTGATCCAGTATCTCTTTTTTTGTTATGGAATTTAAAGCCATCGTGTATTGATTGGAAATTTGATTTTTAATTTTTTGAGTTAAATCTGATAAATCTTTAGTTCCAAGTTTTTTCGCAAATTCATCATCTATTTTATTTTTCTTTGGACTTTTAATGTTTTTAATCTCACACACAAAAATTGTTTTTTTATTAGCTAATTCTTTTTTGGGATGATTTTGGGGTAAAAACGCTGTCACGGTTTTTTTCGTGTTTTTGTTTACACCAATTAATTGTTTATCAAAATCTTTGAGAAACAAATCCTTGCCTAATTCGATAGCTACATCTTTACCTTCGCTCCCTTCAAACTCTTTACCATCTATAGTAGCTTGATAATCAAATATTATTTGGTCTCCAATTTCAGATTTTGACTCGCTTATTTTGTCATCAAATGATTTAAACTCGTTAGCAAGATTTTTAAGTTTTTCGTCTATAATATTTTTTTCTACTTTGATAGAAAAGTCAGTTGCTTTATATTTTTCAATTTGATTTAGTTTAATTTCAGGTAATAAATCCAACTCCAAACTAAAATTTAAATCCTTACCCTCACCAAAAGTTTTTAGATCAATTTTTGGTTGGCCAGCAACTTTTAATTTTTTTTCTCTTATAGCTTCAGTTGTGCTTTCCTTTAAAATTTTATCTATAACTTCACCATAGATGGCTTTACCAAATTGCCTCTTAATAACGTTAGGTGGAACTTTTCCTTTTCTAAAACCCTTTAAATCAATTTGGTTTTGTAATTCTAATAATCTGTTTTCTAACTTCTTTTTAATCTCAGCTTTATCTACAACGATTGATAAAGTTGTTTTTAAGCCTTTTTTTGATTGTACTTGTACTTTCATAAATACTTGGTGGGCAAGAAGAGACTCGAACTCTTAAGCCTTGCGGCACTAGTTCCTAAGACTAGCGCGTATACCAATTCCGCCACTTGCCCTTATTAATTTAATTAGTTTTATATATCAATTTTTTTTTTTACAAAACTATTTAGTTTAAAATAAGTCAATAAATAAATTATAATCAGGGAAAAAAACCAATACTTACACATCGTGCCGTTTTCTCTTACCAAAATACTTGGTAAAACTAAAAGACAATATATAAAATTGATATATAGGGTATTTAAATAGTTGCAGTCTCTATGTGAATTTTTAAAATTTAAAATTTTATAGGATAACATATGAAGATGTTCGCTATCAGGTTTAATAGGTGATTTTTTTTTAACCAATTTTCTTATAAATGAAAAAAATACCTCAAAAAATAAATAA
This sequence comes from uncultured Pelagibacteraceae bacterium, assembly GCA_902530885.1. Classification (GTDB taxonomy): domain Bacteria; phylum Pseudomonadota; class Alphaproteobacteria; order Pelagibacterales; family Pelagibacteraceae; genus Pelagilacustribacter. The sequence continues at coordinate 15,926 of CACABZ010000005.1, read as the reverse complement.
AATAATAAAATAGTGAAAAAGAATGAAGAAACATTTGGATTTAGATTATTCGTTTCAATGACATTTAGCGCAGTGAAAGCGCCAAAAAGATAAGCGCCGCCATCTCCCATAAAAATTTTTGCCGAGGGAAAATTAAATAATAAAAATATTAAAAGAATTATTATTTGAGCTGTGATTAATATTGATAAAGATTGAAGTTCATTTTCAATATTTATAAACAATAATATTGAATTTATAATTATTAATTGAAAAGCTAATAATCCATTAAAACCATCAACTAAATTAGATCCATTAACAATAAATAAGAAACATAAAATTATAAAAAGGAGGTAGAATATTTTTATACTTAAAATTTGGTTTAGAATAATAAAATCTATTCCATATATTTGAATTGAAAAAATTTTTACAGAAAATAACAGAATGGCAGTCATCAAAGCTAATCTTGCTTTGGGACTTAATCTAAATTTAATATCATCTAAAAAGCCAATTAGAAACAATCCTGTTCCAAGTACTAAATAATCAATATAAATTATGGTGAACAAAAGATTGTTCAGTAGGGCAAATATATAAAAAGATATTAAGCATGCTAAACCACCGCTTCTAGGTATATCGCTTTTATGAAAAGCTTGAGGTTTATCAAAATCATTATCCAATAATAAACCTCCCATTATTTTGTGAGAAAATTTTTGAATAATAAAAAAAGAGAAAAAGCTGAGAAATGAGAATATAGATAAGAGACTAAATTCAAGGGACTCGCTTTGCATTGTTATTAATTTAATCCTTTATTGTTTTTTTTTACAATATAAATTCCAAATATTATTATACTCAATGAAATCAAAACACGCCAAGTAATAACTTCGTTCATAAGAAAATACCCAAAGAATACTCCAAAAATTGGAATTAAATATGCTACTTGCGTTTGAAAAACTAATCCATTTACAGCTAAAATTCTGAATCTTATTAGCCAAGCTAATCCTGTTGCAACGATACCTAAGTAAAGTAAAGATAAGGTAGACTCTAGAGTTGGTTCAGCTAACCAGGGTTTTTCTAAAATTATCGCCATCGGAAAAAGGAAAATTAGAGACCATATGGTCGTAGATGTAGTGACGTTTTCGTTTCCTTTATTTTTTATTCGTATAGTTAATATGCCGCCAATAGAATAAAATGTTGAACCTAAAATCGTAATTAAAGCGAAAATATAATTACTTTCATTAATAATAATTTTATCTAAAAATAAAAATAAAATTCCTGAAAAACCTATTAGAACCCCAATAACTTTAAATATATTAATTTTTTCATTTTTTGTAAAAAATGAGCTAATATTGTTCCACTTAATGGCGTTGTACTCATTAACATTGCAGCTAAATAACTATTAATTTTACTTGTGCCTATAGCTATTAAAATAAATGGAATGGCTATGTTACAAAGCCCAATAAGAGCATAGTGTTTCCATTCGTTTGAAAAAGCCTCTATTTTAATTTTTTTAAATTTACAAAGCAAAATTAGCGGTGCGCTAGCAAAAATTACTCTAACAAGAGCTAAAGTAATTGGTTCATAAGAATAAGTCGCAATTTTAATGTTAAAAAATGAAGAGCCCCATATTATACCCAACAAAACAAGTAAAAATATATCAAATGAATTTGCTTCTCTCATAAAATTTGCACTTAATAAGTGTATTGATGCTTTAAACGCATAGCTGATATCATTTTATTAGAGGTTATTCTATAACTATATTCTGATAGATAATCTCAAAATTATGAGTGCTAGTAAAATTTTAAAGTTAATTAAAGATAAAGAAGTTGAGTACGTAGATCTTAGATTTACAGATCCAAGAGGCAAGTTACAACACGTAACACAAGATTTACAGACAGTTGACGAAGACATGCTTAACAACGGAATTTTTTTTGATGGCTCCTCAATTGCTGGTTGGAAAGCAATAAATGAGTCAGATATGATTTTAAAACCTGATTTATCAAGTAATTTTATAGATCCATTTTTTTCTCATACTACATTAGTTCTTTTCTGTGATGTGATGGATCCTATTACGAAAAGTTATTATGAGAGAGATCCTCGTTCAACTGCAAAAAAAGCTGAAGCATACCTAAAAAAAACTAAAATAGGAGATAAAGCTTATTTTGGTCCTGAACCAGAATTTTTTGTATTTGATGATGTGAGATTCACAAACCTTATGAATAAAGTAAGTTATGAAGTTGATAGTTCGGAAGGTCCATACAACACGGGCAAAGAGTATGAAAATGGTAATTTAGGTCACAGACCAAAAGTCAAAGGAGGGTACTTCCCAGTCCCCCCCGTTGATAGCGCTCAAGATTTGAGATCTGAATGTCTAAAAGCAATGAAAGATATGGGTGTTAAAGTTGAGAAACATCACCATGAGGTTGCGCCTAGTCAACATGAGCTTGGAACATTATTTAATACTTTGGTCAATCAAGGAGATGCTATGCAAATTTATAAATACGCAGTTCATAATGTAGCTAACTCTTTTGGTAAGACGGCTACGTTTATGCCAAAGCCAGTAAAAAACGATAATGGTTCAGGAATGCACGTTCATCAATCAATTTTTAATGGTGACAAACCTTTATTTGCCGGAGATAAATACGCTGGATTATCTGATACTTGTTTATATTATATTGGTGGAATTATTAAGCACGCTAGAGCACTTAACGCTTTTTCAAACGCCTCAACAAATAGTTACAAAAGGTTAATACCTGGCTTTGAAGCTCCTGTGTTATTAGCCTACTCTTCAAGAAATAGATCAGCAAGTTGTAGAATACCGTTTAGTACGAGCAAAAAAGGCAAAAGGGTAGAAGTAAGATTTGGTGATGCATCTGGCAATCCATATTTAACATTTGCATCAATGTTAATGGCTGGGCTAGATGGTATTAAAAATAAAATCAAACCTGGTAAACCAATGGATCAAGATTTATATGCATTAGGCCCTGAAGAAGTCAAAGGAATTCCAACTGTTTGTTCATCTTTACGACAAGCTTGTGTTGCTTTGGATGAAGATAGAAAATTTTTAACAGAAGGCGGAGTGTTTACTGATGATCAAATAGACGCTTACATCGATTTAAAAATGGAAGAAGTAAATAACTTTCAAGATACTCCACACCCTATCGAGTATGAAATGTATTATAGTTGTTAAACTTTTTATTTAAAATCTTTAAGAAAATCATATACCAGTCTTCTCTTTTCTCTTTTAGCCTCATCTAAAGGTGTAGCTCCCCACCTATCGCGGACAAATACTGGATGCCCATGCGAAACTAAATATTCGACTACCTCCAAGCAACCCTCTGCTGCTGCAAGATGTAAAGCAGTTCTAGAATCATAGTCGCCTGCGTGTACAGGCACTCCTTTAGCGATCAAGCTTCGAATACCCTCAACGTTATTTTCAAAAGCTGCAAATAATAGTTCAATTACTGCCAGTTCGTCATCGTAAATTGCCATCTTATCTGTCTTTCCATTTGGATCTTCAACTAAATGCGATGCTTGAGTATAGTTAATATCTAGTTTTTCGTATTCTTTTACAATATCTTTATGGTTATTATTTTTTGCATCAAAGTAACCATATCCTCCCCAACGATCAGGTATCGGTTTCACACCTTGTTTGAGTAAAAATTGAACTGCTTCTAGTTGTCCTTCAGCTGAGGCCAGATGCAATGGAGTTCTCATATCATAGTCTCCAATTTGAAGATCTCTTTGTTCACTAACAAGACGTTCTAATGTTCTAATATTTCCATTACTCGCAGCCCAAATAGCTTCTCCACAACTATTTGCTCGCCACTTTGAAATTGGAATTTTTGGATCAAGACGATCTGTATCTGTCATTGTACCATCAAAAGTATGAACTAAATATTTCGATGTAATTCGTTTTGCCATTTCAATTCCTCTAACACTATTGCCTTGTTTGTCTAAACGAGGAGAAAAAATACATATCCCCATTAATCTTGGAACTACTAATATAACTCCTCCTCCTACTCCACTTTTTGCTGGTAATCCCACTTGTTGAAAAAATGTACCGCTAGCATTGTACATTCCACTAGTTTGTAAAACGGGTAAACAGTTTCTTACTGTTTTCTGGCTTAACACACGATCTTGAGAAATAGGACAAACACCACTATTTGCAAGTGTAGCAGCAGCTGTTGCAAAATTTACTGAGGTCATCTCTAGTGAACATATGCTAAAATAAAGTTTAAGAGCTTCTGTGACTGCAGGTTCAGAATAAAAGTCAAATTCATCTTCATCAGGATGAATATCATTATGTAGCTTAGTTTTAGTGTGAGGTAAATTTCCTGTAGCCATTAAAAGATATCCCATGGCAATATTATTATATCCTGTAAAATTTTCTTGCCGTGCCATATCTTTATTGAATCTTGGTAACTCTGCACTAAAATTATCTTTTGGAGACCAACCTATTAATCTTCCAAATTGTTGTCTTATGTATCTTAATCTTTGACTATGTGACTCTTCTGGACCTATAAGACCTGCTGTCATTATAGCGCCAGCGTTGACCATTGGATTGAAAGGTATGCGGTTAAGTTGACCAACTGCAGTTTTAGCTAACAAAGTAAGGTCATCAAATTGTCTACCAGAGGGTTCTTGACCAACATGTTGGTGAACTTTTTCTAATCCTAATTTTTCCATTGCAAAGCAGTAATTAAAAGGTTTGCACATAGATTGAATTGAAAAATCAACCTCACTGTCACCTTTTTGATATATCTGACCATCTGTTGTAACAATTGCGACGCCAAATTGGTCTGGATCAACATTAGCTAGAGGAGGAATATACGAAGCTAATTCTCCTGATTTAACTTTTTTGACCTCATCAAACATATCATTTAAATTTTTTGCAAAGTAGGTGAAGTCTGGTATTGATAGTTCACCTCGTAAGGCTTTTTCAACAATTAATTCTGAACTTCGGATAATTTCAATAAAGTCTTCGAATACAATTTTATCACCATGGGCATCTAAATTTTGAAAAAGGCTAAATAGTCTTTTATCGTTTGCTTTTAAACCAGAATTTAACAAAACATCTTTAAATCTTTTTGTTTTGATTGTTTCATTATCATCTTCACATAGAGAGAAAAATAAATTTGCTTCACGTTTCGATTTAGATTTTAATTTCTCTAAAAGGGTAGATTTGTTTTTATAAGAGTTTTCTTTCATTAAAAATTAAGTTAATAATTTTATTTAAAAAAAACAACCCTTAATCTTTTTAAATTTAACTTGTTTTAAAGGATTCGCCACATCCACAACGTTCTGTTTCATTGGGATTTTTAAATACAAATTGTGATGAAAATTTTTCTTTTTTGTAATCCATTTCTGTACCTAATAGATAAATTATAGCAGCTGGATCAATAAATACTTTTACTCCTTTATCTTCAATGATTTCGTCGTTTGCTTTTTTATCTTTAGCATATTCCATAGAGTAGCTCATGCCAGCACAACCTCCAGATTTTACTCCAATTCTGACACCGATGGTTTTATTATCTGCGTTAGACATGATTTCTTTGATTCTAGCTGCTGCTTCATCAGATAATTTAATTATTTGTTCGCTCATAAATTTAATTCTAATTTTGCCTCTTCGCTCATCATATCTTTTGTCCAAGGAGGACTCCAGACTAATTTTAAGTCTACTTTCTTTATTTCCTCTATGGAATTGATATTTTCTTTTACCATCTTAGGTAAACTGTCAGCTACTGGACAATTAGGACTGGTCAATGTCATTTCAATGTAAGCTTCATTCTCATTTTTGACCTCAATATTATAAATTAATCCTAAATCATAAATATTTACTGGTATTTCAGGGTCATAAACTTTTTTAATTTCAGCAATTATTTTTTCTTTAATTTTCATTATTTTTTCTCCAAAACCGAAGATAGTGTATGCCAAGCCATTGTTGCGCACTTAACTCTCATTGGGAAATCTTTCACCCCTGATAGTGACATCAAAGTTGTCTTTTGATCTTCATTTAAACTATTTAACGTTATTGATTTATTTTCTTTAATTAATTTCAAAAAATTATCAGTAATAGCTTTAGCTAAATTAAAATCTTTGCCTTTCAAAATATCCGTTAAAATAGAAGCTGAAGCTAAAGAAATTGCACAACCTTCACCTTCAAAACTAAGATCTAAAATTTTTTTGTTTTTATCCAATTGGGCGTAAATATGAACTTTGTCACCACAAAGAGGATTGTGGCCTTTTGCATCACTGGTGAAATCTTTACATTTGCCAAAATTTCTTGGATTTTTTCCATGATCCAAAATTATTTCTTGATATAATTCTTTTAATTCCATTATATTTTAAAAACCTTTTTGCATTTTTCTATTGCATTAATTAAAATATCAATATCTTCTTTAGTATTATATATTCCTATAGAGGCTCTAGCAGTAGCAGGCATGCCAATTTTTTCATGTAATATTTGACAACAGTGATGCCCAGCTCTTATAGCAACTCCATCATCATCAAGAATTGTTGCAATGTCATGCGGGTGAATTCCTTTTAAAGTAAATGATATCACAGAAGCTTTATTTTTTGGATCACCAACTAAATTTATTGAATTATTTTTTCTTATTTTATCTATCCCATATCTAAGGACATCATTTTCATTTTTAGAGATTTTATCTAAACCAATTTTTTCAATAAGTTTTATTGACTCACTGAACGCAACTACTTCAGCAGTTTGCATTGTGCCAGCTTCAAATTTTGTTGGACTTTCAGCAAACGTTATATTTTCTTTTTTTACCTCATCTATCATTCCTCCACCACCTTGATAAGGAGGCATTTCATCTAACCATTTTTTCTTTCCATAAAGAATTCCTAGTCCATTAGGTCCGTATAATTTATGGCAAGATATTACGTAAAAATCACATCCTAATTTTTGCATATCTAATTTTAAGTGGGGGGCGCCTTGAGTTCCATCTACCAAAACAGGAATTTTTTTTGATGAAGCAAGATCAATAATTTCTTTTAAAGGGGTTATTCCACCTGTTACGTTCGATATATGAGTAATAGCTATTATCTTAGTTTTATTCGTAATTAATTTCTTTATTTCATCTATTTGTATTTCAAGGTTTTCATTAATTTTTGCGAATTTTATTACTGCCTTTTTTTTATTTCTTAAATAATGCCAAGGAACATAATTCGAGTGATGCTCTAGCTCTGTTAAAATAATTTCATCACCTTCTTGAATAAATTTTTCTCCGAAAGAATTCGCTACTAAATTTATTCCTTCTGTAGCACCTTTTGTAAATATTATCTCTTCTCTATGCTTTGCATTAATAAATTTCTTAACAAGATCTCTTGTTTCTTCAAATCGGTTGGTTGCAGTAACAGCTAATGAATGTACACTTCTGCCGACATTTGAAAATTCATTCTCATAAAAATAAGACATTCTATCTATAACAGATTTAGGTTTTTGTGAAGAATTCGCGCTATCTAAATAGACTAATGGTTTATTATTAATTTTTTTTTTAAATATTGGAAATTCTTTTTTTATTTCATTAATTTTCATTATTAATATTTTCCTCTAAATGATCCTCAATTAACTTTTTTATATTTAAATCTGTTATTTCTAACACCACGTCGTTTAAAAAACCTTTTACAATTAATTTTATTGCTTCTTTTTTTGGTAAACCTCTAGTCATTAGATAATATATTGCATCATGATCAATATTACCTGAAGTTGACCCATGTGAACACTTCACGTCATCTGCATAAATTTCTAATTCTGGTTTTGTGCTAAATTCCGCATTATCGTCCAATATAAGACCCTTGCTAATTTGGTAAGCATCAGTTTTTTGAGCTTTGTCAGATACTAAAACTTTTCCTTGAAAAATTCCTTTACTATTTTCTAATAATATATTTTTAATTTTTTGATGACTCTTACAGTGAGGTTGACTATGAAACATTTTAGTTTTGACTTCATGATGCTCACCTTTTTTTAAAATCGCTGCGGAATTTATCTTTGCAAAAGAATTTGCTCCATTTAAAGAAATTTCATAATCATCTTTTCTAAACTTTGAGCCAGAACCAAAGATAAAGTAACTGAATATTGAACCTTTTTTTGAATTCAAATCGTTAATTTCAATTTCATTTTTTGTATAATTAAATCCATCAGAATTGTTTTGATTTATAAAATAGTAATCTACTTCACTTTCATTAACTTGATACTTTTGGAAAGTATTTTTAAAGTACTTGGATTTTGATTTATCAATATCAACTTCTATAATGGTGCACTTACTATCAGTAATTTCTATACAATTAGAATTATTAATCATTTTGCCTCGTAAGTCGTCATCATAATAATTGTAAATCACTAGAGGTTTGTCTAAGCGGTCCATAATTTTAAAACTGTATCCTCTGTCTAAGAAAGACAAGTTAAGGGATAACATTTGATCTTTTTTTTGAGGCGTTTTCAACCACAGGCCTTCCAGGAGTTAAGTTTTCTCGCATACCAAAAAAAATAGAATGTTTTTTTAAATGATTTACTTCCTTTAACTGAGATAGTGATACTGTTTTTGGAAAAACAAAGTCAATTAGAGCGCCATTTAAGTTTGTAATTGAATAGTGATCGAAATTAAAAATTTTTTCGTGATTAAATTTACTCTTTTTTTTTAAAGGTGTTAATTGATCAAAATTCGAATTCAAAATCTTATCTAAATCGGTAAATTTCCAATCTTCTTTTTTTTTATTTGGAAACCCCATTTCTACAAAGCTATTGTAAAAATCCTTTTGAGAAACACTTAAGCCCATATCTTTAAAGTCATCATTTGAGATATTGATTTTCATTTTAATTAAAGTTTTTATATCCAGTTTTTTCAAGCTCTTGAGCTAAATTGGAATTACCTGTCTTTACAATTTTTCCATCTGATAGCACGTGAACAAAATCTGGTTTTATATAATCAAGCAATCTTTGATAATGAGTAATTATTAGAAACGAATTTTTTTTACTTTTATATGAATTAACCCCGTCGGCCACAATTCTTAATGCATCTATATCTAAACCTGAGTCAGTTTCATCTAGTATTGCAAGTTTGGGCTCTAATAATTTCATTTGCAAAATTTCATTCTTCTTTTTTTCTCCTCCTGAAAAGCCAACATTTAATTGTCTCGACAAAAATTTCTCATTGATATTTAATTCTGAAGCTTTTTCTTTAATAAGTTTCAACAATGCAATGGTGTCCAGATTTTTTTCGCCCTTTGATTTTCTTATTGTATTTAGTGAAGTTTTTAAAAAATTACTTGTGTTGACTCCTGGTATTTCAATAGGATATTGAAAGGCTAAAAATATTCCTTTTTTAGCTCTTTCGTCTATTGGTATTTCATTTAAATTTTGACCTTCAAACTTCAAACTTCCACTAATTTCATAACCATTTTTACCGGATAAAACATTTGCTAAAGTACTTTTTCCAGATCCATTTGGACCCATAATTGCATGAACTTCTCCAGATTTGATATGTAAATTAAGACCTTTTATGATCGATTTTTCTCCTATAGAAGCTTTTAGATCTTTTAATTCAAGCATTAACCAACGCTCCCTTCTAAACTAATTGAAACTAATTTTTGAGCTTCTACTGCAAATTCCATAGGTAATTGTTGCAAAACTTCTTTACAAAAACCATTTACAATTAAACTTATTGCTTCCTCTTGATCTAAACCTCTTTGATTACAATAAAAAAGCTGTTCCTCATTTATTTTTGAAGTTGTAGCTTCATGTTCGATTATTGAAGAAGAATTCTTATTTTTTATATAAGGAACTGTATGAGCTCCACATTTATTTCCCATCAAAAGTGAGTCACATTGAGTATAGTTCCTGGAATTTGTCGCTTTTTTATTTATATCAACTAATCCTCGATAAGTATTATCTGCTTTACCAGCAGAAATTCCTTTAGAGATAATTTTGCTTTTAGTATTTTTTCCTAAATGTATCATTTTTGTACCTGTATCAGCTTTTTGATGATTGTTGGTAATTGCTATAGAATAAAACTCTCCAACCGAGTTGTCTCCCTGTAAAATGCAGCTTGGGTATTTCCAAGTAATTGCAGAACCTGTCTCGACTTGGGTCCATGAAATTTTTGAATTTTTACCTCTACAAGCTCCTCTTTTTGTTACAAAATTATAAATTCCACCTTTACCTTCCTCATCACCAGGATACCAATTTTGAACTGTCGAATATTTAATTTCAGCATCGTCAAGTGCAACAAGTTCTACATTAGCAGCGTGAAGTTGATTTTCATCTCGCATTGGTGCAGTACAACCTTCAAGGTAACTAACATAACTACCTTTGTCAGCTATTATTAATGTTCTTTCGAATTGACCAGTTTGCGATGCATTTATTCTAAAATAAGTAGAGAGTTCCATAGGGCACCTCACGTTGGGCGGTATGTATACAAAAGAACCGTCAGTAAATACTGCGGAATTTAATGTTGCAAAATAATGATCTGTTAAAGGTATAACTGATCCTAAATATTTTTTAACTAAATCAGGATGTTTCTGTATAGCTTCAGAGATAGAGCAAAAAATTATACCTTTTTTAGTTAGCTCGCCTTTAAAAGTTGTTGCAACAGAAACAGAGTCGAAAACTGCGTCTACAGCTACGCCACTAAGTCTTTTTTGTTCGTCTAAAGGAATTCCAAGTTTTTTATAAGTTTCGAGAAGTTTAGGATCGACCTCATCTAAACTATTAGGCTTGTCTTTAACGCTTTTAGGTGCAGAATAATAATACAAATCTTGGTAATCTATTTTTGGATATTTTGGTTTTTGCCAATTAGGTTCCTTTAATGATTTCAATCTTTTGTAAGCTTTAAGTCTCCAATCTAAGAGCCACTTTGGTTCCTTCTTTTCTTTTGAAATAAATTTAATTGTATCTTCAGTTAGACCTTTTGGCGCTTTAAAACTTTCAATATCAGTTGTAAAACCATATTTATATTCTTTATTCGTATCTATAATTTTATCACTCATTATCTTCTTACTAATTCCTCCAATTTAACATTTTCAAAAAAACCATTTATGTGATTATCGAGTTTATCCCAAAGATTATGTGTTATGCATTTAATAGACTTATTATTACATCCTTTTTTTGAATCTTTTTTGCAATTAAGAGTTTTTATCTCCTCATTTACTGCGAAAAAAATGTTTGATATTTTTATTTCGGAAGCTGGCAGGTTCAAAACATAACCACCATGAACACCCCTAATACTTTTTACAAGTTTTTTTTCTTTCAGACGTATGAAAAGTTGCTCCAAGTAAGCCAAAGATATGTTTTGTCTTATTGCTATTTCCGACAAACTTACTGGCTTATCTCTAGAATATGACGCAAGATCAGCCATTGCCATAACTGCATATCTGCCTTTAGTTGTTAATTTCATAAATTGAGCATGTTTTACAACAGTTTTTTCTTAATTCCTATCAAAATACTATGAATTAAAAAAAAATATTTGACGCATAAAAACATGTTATAAAGCAAGTCATTTTTTTGAAAATAATTATCATTATTAAATTATGAAACAAAAAAGTTCAGAGATTTTTATACCAGGACCAGCTGGAAGGCTTGAGGGAAAGTATTTTAAAAATCCAAAGTTTGGCTCACCTGTTGCAATAGTTTTGCAACCTCATCCACAATATGGAGGAAGTATGAACAATAGAATTGTACAGCTTATGTATAATATATTTTTAGAAAATGGTTTTTCTGTTATAAAAATAAATTTTAGGGGTGTTGGTAAAAGTGACGGTATATTTGATAATGGTCAAGGCGAATTATCAGACGCAGCTGCTGCATTAGACTGGATTGAAAGAGAAAATATGGACTATAGTCAGTGTTGGGTTTCTGGTTTTTCTTTTGGAGCTTTAATCTGTATGCAACTTATTATGCGAAGACCAGAAGTAAATAATTTTATTGCTATATCTCCACAACCAAACGTTTATGATTTTTCATTTCTTGCTCCTTGTCCAACTTCAGGACAAGTGGTTTATAGTGATAATGATGAATTAGTTACAAAAGAAAGTATAATAGAATTAGATAATAGAATTAAAAGTCAAAAAGGTGTTGAAGTGCTTTTTTCAAAAATTAAAGGCTCAAACCATTTTTTTAAAGATAAAGAGAAAGAGCTTAAAATAGAGATTGAAAAGTATATAAAAGAAAAAACTGCTTTAATTTAATTCTTAATTAAAACTCCACCTAAACAATTTTTTTTACAACCAGTCGTACTTGGAAAGGATATTGGTAACTTCAATAATGATCTGATAGCCAAATAGGCAAATGCTTGGGACTCTATGAAATCACCATTAATTTCCTGTTTATCGATTAATTCATATATAAAATTTTTAGGTGATGATTTTTTTATTTCCTCAATTAAATAATCATTTTTTCTTCCACCACCACAAACTAATATTTTAAAATTATTGATTTTACTTGATGCGGCTAAGGATTGGATTGAAGAAGAAATTATCTTAGCCGTATATTCAGTAAGAGTTGCAGCGCCATCTTCGATTGAAAGACCTCTAATAAAGGAGTTATCAAAATCTTTTATATCCATTGATTTATTTAAATTTTTTTCCATATTGTGTTCATAAAATTCTAATGCTTGTTCCAATACAACTTGATTTACTTTTCCTCTTCGTGAGATTAAAGCATCCGTATCAAATTTTTTTTCAGTATTTTCTCTTATCCATTTATCGATTAAACAATTACCAGGACCAATATCTCTGCTCATTAATTTATTATCATCTACTAAGGTTATATTTGATATACCTCCGATATTTAATACACAGGTAGGTTTTTTAAGCTTTTTCATATCGATAATTAAATTATGATAAATTGGTGCAAGAGGTGCCCCAGCCCCATTATTATTTATATCATTTTCTCTAAAGTTATAAACAACATTTCTTTTTGTAAGTTGTGATAATAATTTTCCATTACCCAATTGCACTGATAACTTTTCGCTAATGTTGTGATAAATAGTGTGACCATGAAATCCAATCAGTTCAACTTTTGTTTCGTTGGCTATATCTTTGAAGATTTTAGCATGAAATAAAGTTATACTATTCTCAAGGTTATTTACTGCTTTCTTGTATTTTATTAAATCCTTGCTAGAATTAATCTGTTCTCTAATTTCAATAATTTGATTAAACAAATCTTTATCGTACTCATAATACTTTTCTTTTAAAATTTCACAAAAATCGGTACCATTTGATAAAATAACTGAAGCGTCCACTCCATCAGCTGAAGTTCCACTCATAAAACCTAAGGATGTAAAATTTTTACTCATATTTGTATTTATTTATATAATTTTTTGTATAATAGTACCTTTAATATCTTAAGAACTATGAAAAGTCCCTTTTTGCAAGAAATGAAAGATAGAGGATATCTCAATCAGTGTACAAATTTGGAAAAACTTGATGAGTTGTCTTCAAATAAGTCAATTACAGCTTACATAGGCTTCGATTGCACCGCTAGATCTTTGCATGTTGGGAGTTTATTACAAATAATGATATTTAGATTATTACAAAAATATGGTCATAAACCTATTGTTTTATTAGGGGGTGGTACAACTTTAATTGGAGATCCATCAGGAAAAGAAGAAACTAGAAAGGTGCTAAAGAAAAAAGAAATTAAAAAAAACATTGTTAGTATTAAAAAAATTTTCATGAATCTTTTAAATTTTAAAAAAAATTCAACAAAACCAGTTTTTGTTGATAATTTTTCTTGGTTGGGAAAATTAAATTATATAGAATTTTTGAGAGATGTAGGATCACAATTTACGATCAATAAAATGTTAACTTTTGATAGTGTTAAGACAAGACTGGAAAGAGAGCAATCGCTTAGCTACATGGAATTTAATTATATGATTTTACAAGCGTACGATTTTCTTAAACTTAAACAAAAATATAATTGTATTTTGCAACTGGGTGGTTCAGATCAATGGGGAAATATAACAAATGGTATAGATCTAATTAGAAGAAAACTTAAAAAAGAAGCATATGGTCTTACAACTCCTTTAATAACTTTAGCTTCTGGTAGCAAAATGGGTAAAACTGAGAAAGGCGCAATATGGCTCGATGAAAAAAAATTTTCCCCCTATGATTATTGGCAGTTTTGGCGAAACACTGACGATAAAGATGTTGTTAAATTTTTAAAATATTTTACAGAGTTGGATATTAAATATATTGAAGAAGTTTTATCAAAAGAAAAAAATATTAATAAGTTAAAAATAAAGCTAGCCAACGAAGCAACCAAAATATTACACGGGGACTCGAAATCAAAAAAAGCAGAAAAAACAGCTTTAGAAACTTTTAAATTAGGAAAAACAAGTATTAACTTGCCTACAACCAAAATTAAAAAAGAGTTGATCAATAACAACTTATCTTTACTAGATTTACTTTCAAATAATAATATTACATCTTCTAAAGGAGAAGCTCGAAGGGCAATTGAAAATCACGCAATTAAACTTAATGATAATCTTATTATCGATAAAAATAAAACAATATCTTTAAATGATTTTAAAAATGATGTAATGAAAATTTCGTTCGGTAAAAAAAAACATTACTTATTTAGAATTATTTAGGTTTATTTTTTTTTAGAGCTTTTTGTATAAATCTAGGTGTTAAGGTCTTAATGGGATTTACAGAAGTTTTTATGTTATCCTTTTTTCCTTTCATTTTAAAACTTACTCCAAATAAACCTTCGCCTATTTCTTTTGGTATTAATATATCTCCAATAACTGGAATTTTAGAGAGAACTTTATTTAGTGTTTTTGCAGGAACCATAGTTCCTCTTAAACTTACTAGGCCAGTTTTGTTTTCTAAGTAACCATCCATTAAAATAGATACACTTGGGCCTAACGCGTACAACTCACTAAGGGTTAATACTTTTTCATTGTTTTCAAAAATGATTTCTAGCCTTTCAAAACTTAGACCTTCGCCAGATAAAATATCTGCCATACCTCTTAAATCAGCCAAAGATAATAGCTTAACTAAGCCAGGAGCATTTATCACTTTAAAATTTTCAATTATTAATTTTGAGTTACTTCCACTATCATCATAAATTGAAGTAAATAATAATTTGCCCCCCGACAATCCTTTAAAAAAACTATAATTTTTAAGTAAAGGTTCTGGTAAATCAGAAAATATTTCTAATATCTTTTTTTTACTAATTTCATCGCTTTTTAATGTTATATCTAAAAAATTATTATCTGAAAACTTCCCTTTTGAACTTATGTATACGAACTTTCCTTTTTGTATTTTGCCTATTAAACTAAAATCATTTAATAAATTTAATTTATCAGTTTTAATTTCTTTAATATTTACATAAACTTCTTTATTGATATTAGACAATATTTTTGAATCACTATTTCCATCAATTGATTTTAAAAGTTTTATGGCATCTAATTTATTTCCACTTATTTTAAGATTTTTTCCAAATGTAATAATAAAATCATTGTTTACTTTATTTTTTTGGAAGGTTTTTACTTTTATATTAGACAGTTTTATAATTTTTCCACTTTCTAACTGTAGATTGTTTAAATCAATTTTGCTTTTATCCTGTGATAGAGAGAAGGTTTTAATATTAAGATTATTATCATTAAAATTTATATCGCTTACGATATTGTAAACTTTATCTTCAGTAGAAAAATTAATTATAGGGATTTTAATAGGTTCAACTATATCTAAATCAATTTTAATTTTTTGATCGGATTTAAGAAAATTATTTTCTATCTTATATTTTTGCTTATTTGCTTTGTTAATTTGATACGATCCGCTGGCAACAATAAGATTTCTTCTTTTTTTTGATAAATCGAATTCAAATTTGGTTTTATCAATTTTTAAATTACTAATTGGTCTTGATAATAAATTATAAATAATAGGATTTTTTAGTTGTAGCTCTGACTTGTCTATTTCACCTTTTATTT